>CAURWY010000004.1:0-121308 GCA_963529005.1 uncultured Candidatus Saccharibacteria bacterium | reverse complement strand
TCTGTAAAGGACTGGGGCTGGCAACGGTACCCACCCTTAACAAACTACGAATACCGACTGTGGAATCATGGCAGTTAGAACGGCGGAGCTAAGTTCGTCGCTCAAAAGGGAAACAGCCCAGACCATCGTCTAAGGTCCCTAAATTTACGTTAAGTGGGAAACAAGGTGAGATTTCTTAAACAGCTAGGATGTTGGCTTAGAAGCAGCCATTCATTTAAAGAGTGCGTAACAGCTCACTAGTCAAGAGATCTTGCGTGGAAAATGTAACGGGGCTAAACGTAATACCGAAGACATGGATTGTATGTTTTGCATACAGTGGTAGAGGAGCGTTCCTATCAGCGGTGAAGTTCAACTGGAAAGTTGGATGGAGCGGTAGGAAGTGAGAATGCTGGAATGAGTAACCATAAGGCAGGTGAGAATCCTGCCGGCCGTAAGAGCAAGGTTTCCTGAGCTATGGTAATCATCTCAGGGTTAGTCGGGCCTAAGCCGAGGCGCAGAGCGTAGGCGATGGACATCAGGTTAATATTCCTGAACCGGTTATACTTTGTACACTGTTCACGGGGAAGTAGTCGAAGCGGATTCATGGTTTATCCGTCCAACCGTGCCGGAAGGCATTGGGAGTGAAAGTGATTCTTAGGAATTACGATTTTGGCGAACGCCCTGGCTAGAAAAGCAGGTGTACGCGTGGGTATAGCCGCCCGTACCGCAAACCAACACAGGTGCTCGAGTCGAGTAGACTCAGGCTTACGAGAGAACCTTCGCTAAGGAACTCGGCAATACAGCGACCGTAACTTCGGAATAAGGTCTGCCCCCACTTCGGTGGATATGTTGTCAGTTTCATAGCTCTATAAGGTGTGGTTAAAGAGTATCTTTAATACATCAATTCTTCTTGAGATAGAACCAAGCTTTGGAACTGAAGCTCAACACATCTAGCGATGTGGGGGCCGCAGCAAAAGAGCCCACGGAACTGTTTATCAAAAACACAGGTCTCTGCTAACACGAAAGTGGATGTATAGGGGCTGACTCCTGCCCGGTGCCGGAAGGTTAAGGGGACTGGTTCACGCTGGAAACTGAAGCCCCGGTGAACGGCGGCGGTAACTATAACCGTCCTAAGGTAGCGAAATTCCTTGTCAGGTAAGTTCTGACCCGCACGAATGGAGTAATCATGTGGGCACTGTCTCAGCGAAGGCCTCGGTGAAAGTGCATTGGCGGTAAAGATGCCGTCTGTCCGTACCAGGACGAAAAGACCCCATGGAGCTTTACTACAGCTTTACATTGATCCGGGTTTCAACATGTGTAGCATAGGTGGGAGACTGCGAAGCAGATACGCTAGTATTTGTGGAGTCGCAATGTGAAATACCACCCTTGTTGTGATCTTGATCTCACTCTGACCGTTATCCGGTTAGAGGACCGTGTATGGTGGGTAGTTTAACTGGGGCGGTTGCCTCCTAAAGAGTATCGGAGGCGTTCAAAGGTTGGCTAGCTTCGGATGGAAATCGAAGTGATAGTGTATGCGCACAAGCCAGCTTGACTGTGAGGAGTACATTCCAATCAGAGACGAAAGTCGGAGCAAGTGATCCGCTGTACGTACATTTGTACATGAATGTGGGATCGACAGCGCAAACGGATAAAAGTTACCCTGGGGATAACAGGCTTATAGCGCCCAATAGTTCACATAGACGGCGCTGTTTGGCACCTCGATGTCGGCTCATCACATCCTGGAGGGGGAGCACCTTCCAAGGGTTCGGCTGTTCGCCGATTAAAGTGGTACGCGAGCTGGGTTCAGAACGTCGTGAGACAGTTCGGTTTATATCCGGTATGGACGTTAGGAAATTTGAGAGGATCTGCCCCTAGTACGAGAGGACCGGGGTGGACGCACCTCTGGTGTACGGATTGTGGCCACCTGCTGCATTGTCCGGTAGCTATGTGCGGACCAGATAAGCGCTGAAAGCATATTAAGCGCGAAACTGACCTCAAGATGAGATTTCCCTATGAGGGCCGTGAAAGACGATCACGTTGATAGGTGCAAGGTGGAAGTGCAGTAATGCATGGAGCCGAAGCATACTAATCGCCCCATTGCCTTTTTATGTCCTTGTCTACGATGCTAATGCTTGCATTGGTGGCGTGGATGAGGTAGACTTAACTAGTGATTGGTGTATATCACCACTGTCAATCGTTGACACGTACATACCATACCGTGCAGATGGACATCGAAGCAGGGGTTTGGCCCACCGAGGAAATATATCGGAACCAAGCGTCTAAACCCCCACTTCGGTGCCCATGGCGAGGAGGAAACACCTGTTCTCATTCCGAACACAGAAGTTAAGCTCCCCAGCGGCGATTATACTGCTTTTAGTGGGAAACTAGCACGGTGCCGAATTATATAAGAGCCATCCGAATAGGGTGGCTTTTATCTTTAGAAATGATTTTTATTAATAGCTTGATGCTTGCTAGTAGGGTTTATTGAGGTGTGGTATCGATCTGCTTCAGATGAGGCTCTGGCTATGTGTTATTGCTTTCTATTAACGTGCTGGCGTCTGTTGTGCAGTGAGATGTCGCATAGATTGAAGGAGGTGATAGACTCAACAGTGGTCATAGGTGCGAAGTTTGCTACTTGCTTGCAAAATCCAGAGAGAGTATTATATGGAGTGTCTAAGTAACAAAAACAAGGAGAAGCAACATGCCAGTCAAACACGCCGAATCATACCCACGAACGCCAGAAGCTCTTCGCGAATACAATGCGAAGCGTGACCCGGAATACTTGATGGAGCAAGCCAGTCAGAGCTATGAGGGCGGCAAGACGAACGAAGCGGCGCGAACGCTTGGCTATATTGGCTGGACGCTAGAAGGGCTTGAGGCGCTGAAGTCGGCAGAAGAAGCCGAGCAAGAATAGCGTTATTTTAATTGAAACGAGCAAAACCAGCCTATCAAAGAGATGAGGCTGGTTTTTGATATATAAATTGCTAAAGTAGTGTGCATTTTCTATAAAATCCAGAACGTTTTTAGCACAAACGTACTATTCTATTGTATAATCGCTAGAGAGGGGTGCTTACACTGCGACTTGGGGTATCTTGGATGAGTGAGGCACTACCGCTGGTGGGTCATGAGTATCTTAATGGCAATGCAGTGATGATGTGATAACCATAACCAAAAAAGGAGTGTTCTTATGACAGAACAACGACCACCATCAATCAAAAATCACTATAGTGAGCGTTCCATGCGGCCTGCCGATGTATTGTATTATGACAGGGGGGAGATCGCGAGACGTCAGCGAATACTTGAGCCACCAGTAGGAGATAACCCATACGGGCAAGAGATGCTTGTGGGTGGCGTAGATGGCACGCAGATTGACGTTGCGCGAGAGGCAGCCTTATTGCCACAGCCCGATGAGAGTGTTGTCTATACAATGTACGATGCACAGTCTCCCTATGCACTAACAGTGAGTATGCAGCACAGTCGTGCACTTCTGTACCTCTGTGACGAGAGCGATAGTGGGCCTATACCACGCAAAGCAGAGAGCCATGCACTCAAAATGAGCTTGGTTGATATGTCGCACCTCGCAGATATGCGATTTATCACGCTGGGTGAGCCAATCGTCTCGCTCCCTGACCCACGGAATCGTCGGGCTGCGCTGACTATCACCCCGGATGCAATAGGGGTCTTTGGGGCGGGCACGGCAGTGAATAATGGCAGCAATGAGGCTCAGCCAGCCCAAGGCAATGCATCGCCATATTCTATGAATGTTATGAATATACTTCACCCACAGCTCGTGCAATACGAAGCGTCTCAGCGGCATCATAGCCACACTGAAGAGTGGCGTAATGATCCTTTTCGGCCTCGTACTATTAGCCAGCTTGGCCGTGTGGCGTATGGACGAAGCGGTTGGATCTAAGAAAAACTGCATACAGTGCCTATCCTCAAAGTGTCAAAAGGGTCGACGTGTGCAGCGTCGACCCTTTTGACTAGGTAGAAGTCTGCTTTATATCTTCCTATGTAAGCGAAAGAGACTCTGTCTCAAAAGAATAGAAATCTGTACCAGATAACAAAAACAACCCTGTATGTGCAGGGTTGTTTTTCATTCTCGAATCTCGCAGCAAACGAGAATTGTTGTGGTGGACCTTGGTGGAAACGACCCAAACCAAAGCTAATACTTAGTATATAGCATAGGCGTCTTAAATGCAATACCAATAATGCAATCTGAAAATGCTCATGTAAACGTTGACAAAACATATACAGTATGCTATATTTAAATCATGATACATATCATATATGGTATGTAGCGAGGATTTGCTAGCCTACACTGGCAACGTACCTCTGGTAAATATATAAATAAGGAGTAACCCTATGGCGGGAACAAAAGCTGGCGGCCTGAAGGCTGCGCAAAAAAACATCTCTAAAGACCCTAACTTCTACGCCAAGATTGGCGCCAAGGGCGGTAAGAATGGCCGTACTGGCGGCTTTGCGGCCAACCCACAACTTGCTCGTGTGGCTGGTGCTAAGGGTGGCCGAATCTCTCGCCGCACCAAAAAGGCCGATGATGATGCCGTTGCGACTGCTCCGCAATCGGATGTCGCTCTCGCTGCCTAAAGGTAAAAGATAGCGTAGGCATTACTCAAAACACCTCCCATATAGCTGGGAGGTGTTTTTTGGGTGCCGGGGGTTTGTAGCTTTCTTGCGTGGTGGCTTTGCATTGCTGCTATGGCTTGCCTGAGTGACGTTTCCTCTCATCGTGCTCGTGAGGGTGAAGTGGCGAGCAGTGTGCAAGGATCGCTGCGATAATGAGCCCGAGTTATATCATAGTGCTTTTTACGACATAACGCCGGAGTTGGCAGGTAATGGCGCTGTTGGCGCGCCAGTGAGTGAAGCAGGCGAGGCAGGTGTATGTGCCATCGCTGCGCTGTAAGCCAGTTGCGTTGCAGTGTGGGCAGCGCGAGCGGGCATGGAGCCAGTCGCGGTAGGTGTCGAGGGAGGACTCAATAAGGTCATCATCGACCGTCAGCTGCCAGCTAGCTCCAACACGGCAGCCAGCACTCCATGCCGCACGCTCCATTGCAACGAGCTGCACATCACGCGCATAACCGCAGTGTCCCAGGAGCGCATGACCGTACTCGTGGAGGAGGTAGGCAGAGGCTTGGGCGTCGTGTGGATCGTAATAAACCGTACAGCTTGGGTAGTGCCAATGAAAGTGGTTGTCTGGGCGAAAGGTGGGTGGTGCAATACCCGACGTGCGAGCGTGCTGGGTGAGGTGAGAAATAAGCTGATCGAGTGGCATGTGTGGTTGGTATAGCCACGTCTATCGGCATGCGAACCAGCTAGCGAAACAATAGATACTTCGCATGATTTGACAGAGGTGGAGATTATGATTTGTTCGTGTATTGTACGTGTCAAGATCAGTGTAGCACAACCTGCTTGCAATGCCTAGTGGACGGTGCGAAGTATCGGAGTTTGGCGAGCTCAAGAGGGGCAAGATGAGATGCACGATTAATAGAGCGCGTACGTTGCGTTTTGCGATCGATTACGGTATAATAAAAAGAGTAACGTAAACGAAGGTTTGGCAATGAAGCAGCAAGGATCAATTATCGGATACGTCGTCGTCGGGACAGTGCTGACACTCGCACTGGTTGGCGGGGTCTTAATCGTCAAGAATAGTCACAATAGCAGCGCTCGACAAGTGGCAAGCACCACTGCTACCGACGCCAAGAAAAAGGAATCAACGCAGAGCAGCAAAAGCGCCAACGACAAGCTAGTCGATAGCCTCAATAACAAATCAACAGAGACCAGCAAGAGCAAAGAAACTCAGTCGCAAGACAAGAAAAACACCACATCGACTGCAACTAATAGCGAGACGAGCGGCGCATCGAGCACGACTACGCAAAGCCAATCGACTCAGTCTACTCAATCTCAACCCTCAAGCACACCTGCTGCAACACCATCGACCAACTCCAGCACCCCTTCGCAAACCCAATCTACCCAGCAAGTAAGCACTTTGCCGCAAACCGGCCCAGCTGAAAGCCTGGCAGCCGTTGTGGCGGTAAGTAGCCTAGCTGGCGTAGCACTGGCCTATCGCAAGTCGCGCACACCCGCGCTGTAAGATATACAACATTGACGCTGTTTCATAGATAACACAATAATTACCCCTGTGCAGAGCAGGGGTAATTGCTATTTGGGAGGGGTAATATAGGTGTTGTGATTATAGCATCGTTGTGTATATAACTGTATGATAGTTTGTGTTATGTATAGCATGAGTGAGAGGAGCAGGCCAGGGGACAAGTAGCTTGGCGTTCCTAGGCTACTGGGCCGAAGCCTTTAAACCTTGTGCATGATCTGGAAATGCAACAGCAAACCTATCGTACAAAAAATATCTAGAGATCAGCAACTGTGGGGTGGGTAAGTTCTATTATTCACCGGGCTGGAGTACTTTTGGTGCGATGAGTGTGCTGTGTGGGCTATCTGTTTGGGTTGATTATTTATAGAGGTGAGGCTGAGGAGCCCCAGGTTTTGACGCTTGCAGCGACTTTGTGTATAATACAGAGGAATGGTGCGTCGCGATATGGCGACGTGTCTCATAATATAATTAATAAGAGGAGTCTGTACCAAGACTTATGGCAACACAAGCCTTAACAATGGATGATTTGCTCGCTGGCGACGGCGTCAAGCAACTAGTAACCGGCGAGGTCGTAACTGGCCGCGTATTATCGGTGCGCAAACGAGATGTATTAATAGATCTAGGCCCGCAAGGGGTTGGCTATGTGCCACGGCGCGAGATTGGCGCAGCCAAGGCGCTAGCAGTTGGTGATGAAGTAACAGCCAGTGTGGTAGATAGTGAGCTCGAGAATGGCTATAGCCTGCTGAGCCTGCGCAAAGCAGCCAAGGACCGTGGCTGGGAAGAAGCAATGGCCAAGCTGGATGCTGGCGAGATCATCGAGGTAGCGCCATACGACGCTAACCGTGGTGGTATGCTGGTTGAGTACGAAGGTGTGCGAGGCTTTTTGCCAGTGTCGCAACTGTCGGCCGAGCACTACCCACGGGTGGGTGGTGCCGATAAGGATGAGATCTTGGCACGGCTCAACACTCTGGTGGGGCAGACACTTAAGGTGCGCATTCTTGACTGCGACCGCAAGGCTAACAAGCTGATCTTTAGCGAAAAAGAAGCTATCAAGGATGGCCTGGCTGCTCACTTTGAGAAGCTTAAGGTTGGCGACATCGTCAAGGGTGTGGTGACTGGTGTGGTAGACTTTGGTGTCTTCGTGAATGTCGAAGGGATTGAGGGGCTCATCCACATCTCAGAGATTAGCTGGGAGCGTGTCAACAACCCAGCCGACTACGTGAAGGTGGGCCAGAGTGTTGAGGCGAAGATTATCAGCATCGACAAAGATCGCCTAAGCCTGAGTATGAAGCAGCTCACCAAGGACCCATGGCTTGATGAGGTGGATCAATTCACCAAGGGTCAGACCATCGAGGGTACAGTAACGCGCATTACCCCATATGGTGCCTTTGTCCAGATTAGCCCAGCAGTTGAAGCGCTGGTGCATGTGAGCGAGCTGGGCAGCGGCGGTGCCGACCCAGAGAAGGTCTTTACTCTCAATGAGCGCAAGAGCTTTGTCATTCTTGATATCGACAAAGATGCGCACAAAGTGAGCTTGAGTCTCGCCGACAAGAAAAAATAACCAGTAAATTACAAAAGATGACCGGCTGTGGCCGGCAGAAAGGAGTGTGTATATGAGTCAGTCTGAAAAAGTGTTGGTCATTGCCGATTCGATCACCGTTGGCGAGCTGGCCCAAACCCTGAATCTGCCGGTCACGAAGCTGATTGGCGAGCTGTTCAAGAATGGCTTTACGGTAACGATCAATCAGCGGATTGATTTTGAGATTGCTGAGATTATCGTGGAGGAGCTGGGCCTAGCAGTAACGCTGCAGCGCAAAGCCGCCGAGCAGCATACTGTGCAGCATCTGCATAAACCGTCGAGCAATGCTGTACCACGCCCGCCAATTGTGGCGGTGATGGGGCATGTCGACCACGGCAAGACAACGCTGCTCGATACCATCCTCAAGATGAAGACAGTTGCTGGTGAGGCTGGCGGTATTACTCAGCACATCAGTGCCTACCAAGCCCAAAAGGGTGGCCGCACGATGACGTTACTCGACACTCCTGGTCACGAGGCCTTTGCGGCATTGCGTCAGCATGGTGCAGCACTGACCGATGTGGTGGTGATTGTTGTGGCAGCCGATGATGGCGTGAAGCCACAGACGGTGGAGGCGATCCGTTTTGCGCGCGATGCCAATGCCAAGATCATCGTTGCCATCAACAAGATCGACAAAGACACAGCCAACCCCGATATGGTCAAAGCGCAGCTTGCGAGCGAGCACCACCTCAACCCTGAGGAGTGGGGTGGCGATACCATTATGGTACCAATTAGCGCTAAGACTGGCCAGAATATCGATAAATTGCTCGATACCATCCTACTTGTGGCTGATATGGAAGAACTCCGCGCCGATACGGACGTGCCGGCCGAGGGGCTCGTCATCGAGGCGCATATGGAGAAGGGTCGCGGCTCGGTAGTGAACTTGCTCATCGAGCAGGGCCGCTTGGCACCAGGGCATTTCCTCGTGGCAGGGCAGGCCTATGGCAAGGTGCGTACTTTGCTCGATTACACTGGCACGCCTATCAAGGCAGCCACGCCTGCTACACCAGTGACAGTGACGGGCTTTAAGGAATTACCGCAGTTTGGTGATATCTTCACAGTGGTTAAAAATGAGAAGGAAGCTCGCCTGGCCGTGCAAAAGGCTAAGCTCGACCAAGCGCGCAATGCCGCTACCACTAATGTGACTGGTGCTGACCTGCTCAAGCTGATGACCCAGAAGCACGACGCTCAGGAATTTGACGTCATTGTCAAGGCCGATGTACAGGGGTCGCTTACCTCGGTGATGGATAGCTTGCGCCTGGTGGAGACGGGCGGGGCGATCACGCTGCGGATCATTGGCCACGGCGTGGGCAATATTACTGAGAGTGACGTGCGCTTGGCTGGTAGTAGTAATGCAATTATCTACGGCTTTAACGTCGACCTGCCACCAGCCGTCAAACGCCTGGCAATGCGCGACAAAGTGACGGTGCGCCGCTACCAAGTGATCTACGAGCTACTCGACGATGCACGCAGCAGCATGGAAGCACTGCTCGCACCAGAGGTGGTGGAGACGGAGATTGGCCAGCTAGAGATTAAGGGCGTCTTCCGGACGATGCGCGATGCGGTTATCGCCGGCGGGCAAGTAACGAAGGGCAAGGTGACAGCAGGGCTACTGGCCCGTGTGATGCGCGGCGAGGAGCAAATCGCCGAAGTCACAGTGGCCAGCGTGCAGCGCCAGCAGCAAGAAGCCAAGGAAGTCTTTGAGGGTGAGCTCTGTGGCCTCAACCTCACAACCAGCAAGAAGCTCCAGCTCGAGATTGGCGACACTCTCGAGTTCTTCACCCGCGAGCTAGTGAAGCGTACGCTGCAGTAGTGGGTTTTGCGGTGCTTTGTCCTGTAGAATCTCAGTATATTTATATTGGGTGATAACCCTGTTTTGCTGCTGGTATATAAAACTCGCTATGGGGTGATGGCGGGTCTTTGAGATTGGGGCGTCTCCCTCATTGACACATCACCTCTGTTGTGGTAGGATGTGGGCAGAATATATAAGGGGAAATAGGACGGGTAGTATGACAAAAGGACGTGAAGTACCAGGAACAAGCACAGTAACCTCGAATGAGTCACAAACATATCCTGGTGGGTCAAGACGATTGGCGGGCCTGAAGGGTGCTTTTGAGGCGTTGAAGGAAGTTCCTCGTGCGTATAAAGAAGCAGTGGAGGCTCAGGATAAGATCAATGTGAATGATGGACGGTCATTCGCAGAGCGTCAGATTGATCGACTAGGCAAAACACTTGCAGCACGCCAAGAAGTGACAAAGACGAAAAGACAAGAATTGGCGCAAGGTACAGGCAAGGAGGTGGGTCCACGCGCTACAGCAAGGTTGCTTGGCAGGCAGATTGTTGATTCTGTGATGCGTGGTGCATACGAAAAGGCAGTTGAGTATAATGCCGCTGTGGTCGAGGCTCGAGTAGAGCACTTGCCAAGAGGTACAGAAAAGACGCAGCAAGTTATTAGAGAAGCTGTCCCTGTTGAGAATCAGGACAACGGTACTAGTCACATAGTAAGTATGCCAAATGGAGAGGCGTCAACAGGTGCTATCTATAATATTGTTCCACCAGCACCTGCACCAACAGAAGCTGATTTGCGCACTGCTGCAGAGGATACTGCACGTAAAGAGCAAAAAGCAGCACTTATCGAGGCGAGAAACAGTGCACTGCGCAACATTGTCCACGCCGAGACTAATGATGACGCGAAGGTGATTAGCGACCAGGCCTATAACGACATTTTTGCGATGCCTGGCGATGATGAAACACGCATCGCAATGATCAATGCGATCGTGACAACATATGCAAAGCGTGTTGCTAGCCCGGAGATATATGAGTTTGTGCGGCAGAGTGCACGTGGTGATTTCGTACAGAATGAGTCTGCTCTGGCAGAAGTGCCGAAGGCGGAATCTGTAGATTCGCAAAGTGGTGAGTCCTCTCACGAGCAAAATAGTAGTGTAGATCGCACAGTGGCTATTGAAGCAGCCAAGGCGGTGGAGAAGAAAAAAGAGGGCCAGTTGGCGCGTATGCAGCGAGTTGCTCTAGGTATGAGCCAGAAGGCGATGAACGACCATTTTTTTACCAAAGCGTCTAATGGTGAAGCGCAAGAACAACCAGCAGCAGTTGATACTGAAGCCCAAGCTACTCAGCCACACGTGCCATCACACGAGACACCAGCGGGGGACACGGAAGATCCCTTTGCACTTGCATGGGCAGCAGGGGTTCTTAGGGGGAATAGCGACCCTGGTGAACCAGTCGTGACGAGCCACGATGAAGCTGCTCATCGTGGTGAAGGCGAGCCAGAAGCTGAGCTAGCTGAGGTTATCGATTTCCCAGCTGGTGCAGAGCAGCCTCCCGCTGACGATGAAGCGCCTACCGAAGAACTCGAAACTGTCGCCGAGGCAATCAACACGCAAGAGGATGCCCCGCTTTCGCGCGATGAAATGCGCCAGATGGAGCAAACAGCAAGAAGCAAGATACAGCTTGGTGAGTATGATTTGTGGGCGGAGATTACAAAGGCTGACGCAAATGGCGTAGAGGTAGATATTGATGGGCTCATCAAAAACACTCGCACAGCGATACAGCTAAATATGCAAGAATGGCTCCAAAAAGAATACCAACAACATCAAGCAAGTGGCCTATACCTGAGCACGCTAGAAGCACGAACAATGGAAAGTGCGGATAGCGCCCTTGAGTCGATCAAACAGGCATATCTCAAAACCAAGCAAGCACGAGAGAACCGACAGAATGGCGCAGCCTAGCGGTAGAAAATCATGAGTGCAGCACCCCTCCCAATAGATAATGACAACCCTTTCTCATCTCTCATCACCCAGCACGACCTCGATCGCCTTGGGATTACAACGCCCGACTCGGCAGCGCTGCTGCGGGAGGTGAATAACACGCTCTACGAGCGGGTGGGGCTGGAGGTTATTGGCCGCTTGTCGGATAATGACCTCGATGAGCTGGTGCGCCGCCAGGAAACGGACGATAGTGCAGCGCTATTTGCCTGGCTGTCGCAGCGGGTTGCCCACCTCGACGAGATCCTGAGCGACGAGCGCACGCTCATCCTTGGCGACTTGGCCAAGAAGGCTGATGAGCTGAGCGATGCAGCGTGAGCACTACGTAGGCTATAATCGCAAGTCGCATAACATAAAACGGAAGATCTCTTTCGCAATACAATGAATAGCTAGCTGGTATAATTCTAATATGGAATATACAACACGACTAGATAGTGGTAACCGGCTAGTTATCGCGATAGACTGTGACGAAGTAATCGTCGAGACGGTGGGACCGATCTTGCGCCACTATAACAAGCAATATGGGGCAGACCTGCCTGCGCCACTTGAACCAAAGCATTATTATAATGGCACGCCATATGATTGGGGAGTGGCTAACGACCCTCAAGAAGGGGCACGGCGCGTCGAGGCATACACTCAGTCTGATGAGTTTGCAGCTCTCGTACCAGAGGAAACAGCGGTAGCGGCAATTCGCCGCTTGGCAGCACAGCACAGTATCCACATCGTTACTGGCCGGCGCGAAGATCAGTTAGCAACGATTACGCAGCAGATGGTCGATACCTACCTTCCTGGCTGTATCGACGGTATTCACTATACCAGTTATTTCAACGAGCAGCAGCGACAAGACAAAAGCGTCATCTGTGAACGCATTGGTGCGAATGTGCTGATTGACGACCACGCAAAGCATCTCAATACCATTCTTGCGATGAATGACGAATGCCCAGCTCCTGCGATGCGCCGCATTGTGCATACCATTCTCTTTGGTGAATATCCGTGGCAGCCATGCCCAGACGAGCGTGATAGCCGTATCATCAGCTGTCCCACCTGGTCGGCTGTTGAGTGCACGATAGCGCAGATCGCTCAGGGTGAGGCGGTGTAACAGAGGTCAATCACACCGCTGAGGGACATTACACCATATTTTGCCATTTTTATTGTATGAGGGGTGGATTGTTTGGTATACTAGAGGCAGGAGGAATTGAAAGAAATGATTCTAGATGATGATTTTTTGCAAGAAATTGGTGTAGCAGACTGGCCGTTAGAGGTGCAGCAACGGTTTCGCGAAGGTTATGTAAATGTTCTACAGCTGTGTGTTGGAACGATCCTGAGTGATGGCTTAAGCGAAGCGCAACTAAGAGAATTTGAGACGTTGATGGAGGATGACGCTGCTGCTATCACTGCATGGATTGACGACCACGCACTAGATTATGAGAATGATGAAGATTATCACAAGGCGCGAAGGAAACAAGAGAGAGAGGCTCGACAAGAAGGCAAAGAAGTTAGTCAGTTAGCAATCTTCTCTGAGTATGTACAAGGTAAATGGTTAAAGAAAAATCGACCAGATTACGAAAATGTCGTTACGCGGACTGCTGAGAACCTTAAGAAGTTAGCGGCTCAAGACCCAGAGAAATTCCTAACAAAAGAAGGTCTGACAAGTATATTTCAAAGTATTGATGGTATTAGCAGTGATACACCAGACGAGCTTGAGGGAGGCCACCCCGACCCTGATGTAGCGCTTGCTGCGTAGTGATAATGACCAAGTAAAAACACGTATGACCCCTGTGAGTGCAGGGGTTTTGTGTTTGATTAGCTTCTTTGATTGGCGCCACAATATCTCACTGTCGCACCGAAAATGTTCCGACCAGATAGTAAAAAGAGCTTGTCTGCCTGCCTTGCCGCTGGCCGCCAGATATTCTCTTGCGCGACAGTGAGATATTGCACTAGCTGCATACACAAACTGGCTGCCCTTATAGCAGGGAGTGTTAGCTATGTTGCTCTCTATTACCTCCAAGATCTTGAGGAGGATAGCAAGTTGCTAGGTTAAGATGGCTGCGACCTAGACCATCTCTCCAAGAGGAAGTAGCATAGCGCCAAGAAAGCGTAAGAAGAGCCTGTGGCTGAGGTTATTCAAGCCTCTATATCTTCACTACTCACACCCGATACCCGCGCAAAAATGCTGCGGCGCTGAGTTCTTTGCCGCTGGGGGCGATGAGCTGGTCGATGACGAGATAGGTGTCGTCGCTGCAGCGTGGATCGAGCGCAGTGACAGGCACCAGTGCAGTGTGTGCCTGAGTGATGATATACTGCCGCTCGCCCAGCTGGAGGCGGGCCCGTGGGTAGTGATGGTAGGCGCGCACCATTGCTTCGGCCGCTGCAGCAGTGTGCTGAGCGGGGTTGATAATGCCGCTGGCTTTGGTGAGGAGCTGGCAGTAACTTGCGTTGGACTCATCTTGTGGTGTGGGCTGGAGGCTACCACTCACGATGCGTGGCAGGAGTTGCACTAGTGCCTTGCTGCCAAGCTGGCCTAGTGTGCTGTAGAGCTCGAGCTGCTGCTCGTCACCGCGTAAGGGGTGGGTGAGCTGCGCATAGACCGGTCCGGCATCCATAGCGGCGCTGAGCTGCATGATGCTGACGCCAGTGGTGGTATCGCGATTGGCAATGGCACTCTCAATCGGTGAAGGGCCGCGATAGCGTGGCAGAAGCGATGGGTGGAGATTGATAATCCCTGGGGAAAAGCAGTCGATCACCACTTGGGGGATAATCTTACCAAAGCTCACCAGTACGCCAACAGGCTGGTCGAGCGCTTGGATATCGGGGATAATATCGCGCAGTTTGGTGGGCTGCAACACTGGAATGTCATGCGCCAGAGCAAGCTGCTTGACTGCTGGTTGACACAGTTGCTTGCCGCGCCCACGCCGGCTGTCTGGCTTAGTGATAACCAACCGGACGGGGAAGTTATGTTCCAGTAGCTGCGCGAGGCTGATAGCGCTGAAGTCTTCAGTCCCAAAGAATACGATTGGTCTTGATATGCTCGTCATAATCAACTGGTTGGAGCTCGCCCTTCTCATCGAGCTGATAAAATGCGCTGGTATCATCGCGAATGCGGTCAATAAATACAATGCCATTGCAGTGGTCAATCTCGTGTTGCAGCACTCGCGCTAAGAAGCCGTCGGCCTTAAGGCGGATGGTGTTGCCATTGATATCAAGCGCCTTGACCCGGACGCGGCTGTAGCGTGGCACCTTGCCATAGATCCGGCCTGACACGCTCAGACAACCCTCATAATCACTCACTAGCTGGCCTTCATATTTAACGATCTCTGGGTTGATGAGGGGGATAAAGGTGCGGTTGTCTTTGTCGTCGAAATCTTCGCGTACAATGACGACTCGCTCTAGCTGATCGATCTGCACTGCCGCCAGTGCTGCACTGATCTCGTGTGGACGTGAATTCTCCCAGTCGATGCTGGCGCTGGTCATGTCGGCCACCAGCTGGCGTGTCTCGTCGGTAATAACATGCACCCGCTGCGACTTCTGGCGCAAGTGCGAGTTGGGTAGGGTGATAATAGCGTCTTTTTTCATTAGCTTTATTATAGCAGATGGTGGATGGGGTGAGCGAGTGGAGCGGCTGCTTGGTAGATCAGCCGTATTATCAGACAAGAAAATATCTGGAGGCCAGCGACCAACTAAGCGGTAGAACTCTGTGTATTATCTGGCCGGAACATTTTCGCTATGATGATATGACTGAGATACTGTAAATAACATCTGATTGAAGAATCAGCTACTTTTTACAAGCCCATCTCACCCTCCACCAGAATGCAATGGAGAGAGGTGTTGTCGCCTGCAATAGGGGCTCTCGCACGCCCCTTACAACAGCGACTGCGGGTCGATATCTACCTGCCAATGCTTGGCAGGCACGTCGGCAGCAAGAGCGAGGAGGTCGCGGCGTTGGGTGGCTTTGATGATAAGCTGCCAGCGGTAGGTATCGCGCAGCCGCTCGTGGAAGGCGGGTGTGGGGCCAAGAATGCTGACCGCGGGGTGGTGCTGGCGAATCTGCTGAGCGAGTGCTTGACTATTGCGGATGGCGGCTGCCTCCGTCTTGTATACGCAAGTGAGCTTAAGCAGGTGGACGAAGGGCGGGAACTGCCCACGGCGGCGCTCGGCCAAGGCTTGGTGATAAAACGCGGTATAATCTTGAGCCAGGCCAGATTGAATCACTGGGTGCTGCGGCTGATACGCTTGTACGATAACTGTAGTGGCGTGAGCAGAGCGCCCCACTCGCCCCACCACTTGAGCAAGCAGCTCGAAGATGCGCTCGTTGGTGGTGTAATCGGGCAAAGCCAGGCCAGCATCGGCTTGGATCACCCCAACGGTGCGCAGCTGCGGCAGGTCGAGCCCCTTAGCTACCACCTGCGTGCCGATGATGATATTGGCGGTGCCATCATAGAGGGCTTGATATTGCTGCTCGAGGCTGCTTGTGGGGCTGCTGTCGCCATCAAAGCGAACAATACGCGCCTGGGGCCAGCGCGCTGCTACCTCTGCCTCGATGAGTTTCGTCCCAATCCCACGGTGGACAATATCTGTGCTATGGCAGGTGGGGCACATCGTTGGTACTGTGGTGTGGTAGCCACAGATATGGCACTGTAGCTGGTGGCGGTCGGCGTGGAGGGTGAGGGGAACAAAGCAGCGTGGGCACTCGGCTGCCCAGCCGCAGTTGGTGCAGAGCGATACATTGGCGCTGCCACGGCGGTTATGAAAAAGCAGGATCTGCTGGCCCGCCGTAAGTGTGGTATCAATGGCGGCGATAAGCTGATTTGACAAAAAGCGGTGTTGGGTGAGGTTGTGCCGCTGGGTGAGGTCGACTAGTTGAATGGTGGGAGCGATAGCCTCAGGCCGAGCTTTGCTCGGTAGGGTAGCGATTGGCCGCTTGGCTTTTTGCGCTAGATAATACTCGCTGACCAGCGGTGTGGCTGAACCCTGCACTACGGTCGCACCATGTTGCTGAGCTAGGACACTTGCGGCTCGCAGCGCCGAGTAGCGGGGGGATTTGTCTTGCTTGTAGCTAGTCTCGTGTGCTTCGTCGATGATGATATACCCCAGATGCTGCAGTGGCAAGAAGAGGGCAGAACGTGGGCCAATTGCCACCCGAGGCTGTGTACTTGTCAGGGCAGCTAGCCAGGCACGGTGGCGCTCGGCCTCTGTCTGGCGCGAATGGGTGAGGATGATATCGGCAAAGTGTTGTCGAAACTCCGCCACCAGCTGGGGCGTGAGGGCGATCTCTGGCACGAGGACAATCACCGACCGGCCTGCAGCCAAAGCGTGGCGTGCAAGCTCGATATACACTGCTGTTTTGCCGCTACTTGTCACACCGTGAAGCAGTACTGTGCCAGGGCTGGCTTGGCGAATGGTGCGAACGGCCTCTTCTTGCTGTAGATTGAGTGAGAAAGTGGGCGTGCGGCGCTGTGGCGGTGAGCTGGCAGGGCGGCGCGGCGTGCGGCGCTGCTTGGCGATGCCAGCTGGTAGCACTGTCTGTAGCACGGTGGCGAGGTGCGTGGCATAATAATCGCTCAGCCACTGGCTCGTTGCTAATAGGGGAGCAGGCAGCGGTGGCAGCGGCACGACGGCATCAAGCGGCTTGGTAGTATATGTCGGTTTTCTGGCGCGCGTCATGATGATACCTACCACCTGCTGCGCACCAAGGCTCACTTGCACCACCTGGCCCAGTGGTAGTGCTTCTGGCCAGTGGTAGGTGAAGCTCTTGCTGGTGGCGCGGATAATCTTGAGCGGCGCAACTTCGTAATAGTGCATAGGATTTATTATACCCGACAGGAGGCAGCCGTGCAGAGGGGATCGCCTCTGCATGTGCTACTTCATCTGGGTGGCGTGCAAAACGTGCACATCAATCTTGCTCGCCCTGCCCAAAGCTGGTATGATAAGGGCTAGGCACGTGTGCCAGGTGGATGGTAAATCAGCAACGGTTGCGACAAAATATGCACAACCGCCGGTGGGTGGTCTTGCCAAATTGCCATCAAAAAGTGTAGAATAAAAAGCAACAGTTGATAGAGGTAACGGAAGCGAGAATTCGCTAAGGGAAGCATGTTAGAAACGTTTATTACATCACGGGTGCGGCGCAAAATCATTGTGGTCTATGCTAAGTATCCGGAGTTCCACACCCATGTCCGCGGCTTGGCGAAGTTGATCAAAGAAGACCCGGGCAACATCCAGCGCGAGCTTAAGAATCTCGAGAAAGCTGGTTTTTTGATGGCCGAAAAACAGGGTAATACCAAAATGTATTACACGAACAAACAATATATTTTCTTCAAAGAATTGCAGAGCATGGTGATCAAATCCTCGCAGCAGCAAAAGGGCCAGCAAGCGGCGGATACTGTGCAGCTCTGATGAGTTTATTCGCACAGATATTAGCGGCGCGGGGCTTGCATGGAGTAGCTGCTGAGGAGTTTTTACACCCCGATTATGACGCGAAGCCCGATCCATTCCTGCTCTCCCAGATGCAGACGGCGGTGGATCGCTTGGTGCAGGCGCACCAACGGCGCGAAACAATCGTGATTTATGGCGATTATGATATCGACGGCCTCAGTGCGACGGCACTGCTGCTTGATGCCTTTGCGAGCTTTGGCTTTGCTGCGGTGGAAGCCTTTATTCCTAATCGCTTCGTAGAGGGTTATGGCATGACTAAAGGTGCGGTAGATAAGGTGGCGGCGATGGGGGCGCAGCTCATCGTCACGGTGGACTGCGGCAGCCTCTGTCATGAGGAAATTGCCTATGCCAAGGAACGCTATGGCATCGATACCGTAGTGACCGACCACCACAACATTGCACCGACTCGCCCACCCGCCATCGCCACGGTTAATCCGAAATATGACGACCACCACTATCCCTTCCGTGACCTCTGTGGGGCAGGCGTGGCTTTCAAGCTTGTCCAGGCGCTGCAGACGGTGTTGCCGGGCTTGCCAGCTGGCTGTGAGAAGTGGCTGCTGGACTTGGTAGCGCTGGGTACAGTATGCGACATAGTATCGCTACAGCATGAGAACCGCGCCAATGTGTACTGGGGGCTCGAGGTATTGAAGAAGCAGCGCCGCCCTGGCCTGAAGGCACTGCTGGCGGTGGCTGGTGTGCAGCCAGCCCAGATTACCGCTCGGACGCTCGGTTTTGGTCTTGGCCCGCGTATGAATGCGGCAGGCCGGTTGGCATCGGCTGAGTATGCCCTCGATATGCTGCGGGCGCGCGATGGTTTGGCGGCGCTTGAGGCGGCTCAGCAATTGGATCGCTTCAATACCGAGCGCAAAGCCATCCAGCAGGCCATCTACGACGAAGCTTGCCAGCAGGCCGAGCGTTATGCTACCGACCCTGTCCTCGTTGTGAGCCAGCAGGGATGGAACCATGGCGTGATTGGGATTGTGGCATCCAAGCTGGTAGAGGCGTATCATAAGCCAGTCTTTATCATTGGTGAGCGAGGCGAGACAGCAACGGGCAGTGCGCGCAGCTTTGGCGATTTTTCGGCTGAGCGGGCAGTGCGCGCTGCCGATGATGTCATTCTGCGTGGTGGTGGCCATGCGGCCGCGGCCGGTGTGACGCTCGAAACGCGGCAGATCGGTGCCTTTCGCCAGCGAGTGAATGACTACTACCGCTCACTCCATCTCTCCGACCAAACACACTACCTCTTGCCGCAGGCTGATGTAGTGATTGATGATCTATCAGAGGTAACAGAGCAGCTGGTGGCCGATATTGCCCGCCTTGAGCCCTTTGGCAATGGTAACCCAGAGCCTGTTTTACAGCTGCGCCGCGGCACCGTCTCGCAGGTGCGCCACATGGGCAGCGATGGGCAGCATATTAAGCTCACCGTGCAGGATGGGCAAGGTACAGCGCTGCAACTATTGGCCTTCAACGCGCCACCGAACTTTGTACGCCAGCCGGGCGATGTTATTTCGGCTTGGTTCCAGCCAACTATCAACGACTGGCGTGGCATGCGCAGTGTAGAGGGGCGGCTGCTCCATGTAGAGCTGGTGGGTGAGTAGTGTTGTATAGCTGGTAGTGCTCGATACCACGGATTTATAAAGCCAAAGATTCTGATTATTTCTAAGAGCACGCTCTCGTTTGAGGGTGTTTTTCTTGAGAGTTGGTAGTGAGGTTTTGAAGGCAGGGTAATGTAGTTTGCAATAAAACCTCTCCCATTGCATAAATATATTGACAAATAGAGAGAGAGAGCAATATGGGTTCTTATCAATTATAACGATAGGAACACTACTCATGCACGAGCGCACCGCAATATCGACACACGATGCCAAACCAGCTATACTACCACCAGAATTAACCCAGGAGATCGACGCAGTGCCACCCCTCTACCTCGATACCAGCGCACTCGACTTTCGCGCCATTACCGATACTTACACCAAAATTGCCGACCCGAGCAAAGCGGTGCGGCCGGAATTTGCTACCGAGCGGCAGGCCCTGACTACCAGCTTCGCACGGGCGGATGGCCAGCAGTATGTAGAAACAGAGAATATTGCCGAGGTGGGTGATGCCATTATCACTGGGCCAGAAGGTGAACGCTATAGTATTTCGGCGGCAGATTTTGCCGCCTTGTATGAGCCGTTGCGTGGTGAGGACGGTACAGTGGTGCCTGGCGCGTACCTGCCGAAGAATCAGATCAAGGCCATGCCCAACCCAACTGGCCGCGAGATCGTCATCGATGCGCCGTGGGGCGGTCAGCAGCATGGCGAAGCAGATTGCTGGCTGGTGGAAAGCCAGGTCAATGGCGACCGCTACATCATTGAGGCAGCTGCCTTTGCTCAGACATATCGGCTGAGTGAGTCGTAGAGAAGGTGCGCTCATTTATCGCTAAGTGAACCTGTTATTAACAGGGGTCAATAGCGATTGGCTCCTTTGCTTTGTGTAGTTTTTGTTTTTAGTAATAACCGCTTGGTGGAGTTTGGCGCCGTGGGTCGTATAAATCAATATCGGAGTGGTAGCGACGCTCAAGATCCTCCATACTCTCCCATGTACCAGGGGCCTCAAGCATAAGGGTAATGTCCCATGTGATTATCGAGAGCGTCACCCGCGCACCGTTATTGAGATACCACTCGATGTGTGTCCACTCTTTGTCGCGCTGTATCTCTGTTCCTTCGCCATACTGCGCATCAAGAGCTGCCTCGTATGCGTCATAAGCGTTTGTTGGTATCATATAATACTCACCGTCATATAAGTCATCTCTGCCTGCTGCATCGCCACCTTCGAGAGAGGCAAGGGATAGCTCGACGGATCGCAAGTCCCCACTCGGCTTGTAGACGGTATCGGGATATATCGACACTTGCGTGTCTAATTCTCTGTAAGATTGTGGCCACTTACTGGTCAAATCAGCCACAGCTTGCAGCATCGTCTCAACGGATGCGGCGCGATATGCATAGGGGTGTGGTAGAGTTGGTGTGTCGTCTGACATGGTGTTTCCTTGCTTTAGATTCTTATCAGCCAGTGTAGCAAATGCTGCAATTGTCCTTCTTCAAACAGATCGTGGACACTCCAGCCTTTTGTAGAATAGTTATATAAACCAAATGTAACTATAGAAAGGAAGAGGTGATGCGCGGTAAAATCGGCACGTCCACGACCTGTAATTCAATCATACCAAACTTTAAAGAGCTATACAGGATTTATCCTAAGAAGCTTTCGAGAGAGGCAAAGCAAAGGCTTAGAGTACTGGATTATTTCTATAACAAAGCTCATGAAAAGGTAAGCGTAACCGCTAGATACTTTGGCGTGTCTCGAACGTACGTATATAAATGGATAAAAAGGTATAACCGATGGGATTTAGCCACACTAGAAAGCAGAAGCCGAAGACCAAAACGCGTACGTACGGTTCAGTACGATACGCATGCGGTGAATACCATCCGGAAGATTAGGCAGGAATATCCCAGCTTCTCTGCAGTGAAAGTATCTGTTATTTTGCTGAGAGATTACGCCATAAAGCTTTCCTCGGCTACGGTGGGCAGAATTATCCGGAAATTTAACCTGTTCTTCTCTAAAACTATGGCGCTGCATAGAAACTTATCCAAAGCCGCCGCCAAAGGCTGGCAGACGCGTAAAGCGAAAGAGCGCTTGCGGCATTATCTCAAACCGGATCATCCCCGGCACATCATTGAATTCGATATGAAACACATCAAGAACGGCGGCGTTAACTAGTATGCTCTTTGCGCTATAGATACTTACACCAAAGAAGCGCTTATTCACATCAGCTCCTCTTGCACGGCGCGGCAAGCCAGCATCGCCATGCAGAAAGTACTTGACCGCTTCGGCGCCAACATCACCATAGTCTGCGATAACGGCAGCGAAAACTTTGGCGCAACCTTTGATTTGCTGGCTCGCAGCAATGCCCGCCAATTATTCGCGAGACCTAATACGCCAAAGGATAAGCCTCACATTGAAAACTTCATCGGCAAATACCAGAAAGAATGCCTTAACGAATCCGACAATAGGCAATACAGCGTCAAAGAACGCCAGCTAGAAGCAGACAAGTGGCTAAGCGACTGGCATTTCTACAGACCTCACCAGGCTCTTAACTACCTAACCCCAGCTGAATACTGTGATACAATTGGCATAACTGTTTTACAAAGGAATGTATTTGTACGCGATGTGGTGAGTTAGGACATGCAATTTGCGCCAACCCGATCATCTGTGCTATAGTAGGGGGCAAACAAACCATACCAACAGAACATCCACCACATAACCACGGGAGACCCCATGGAAAAACTTCGTTCGATAGATACGCTAGAACCGCAAAAATCAGAAAAAGCGCTGCAGCCACTTGCTGCTGCATTGCTAGAGAGTGCCCAGTGGTGGCAGCTGAATAAAGCCGAGGAAATGACTGCTAAGGACGCCCAAAAGCTAGCCAGTGCCCAGGCTGCCCGGGCAGAGGAATTGGTGCCATTCTTACAAGGGTATGGTGATGATGCGGATAATAAACCACAGCCAGCCAGCGAGCAACTGGCCGACCGAGAGAGTGCGCTCTACCGCGACGCGCTTGCGGCGAGCTATATCCAAGAGCTTGAGGCTCAAGGGATAGAGCTGAGTGATGTCGAATTAGTCGCAAACGATGTACCTCTGTCGGATGAACTACCCAAGAGCGAGCAGCGCCGCTTGCTGCTGCCTATTGAGCATGCTTTACAGGCAGCAGAGCACGAGCAGCAAAAGGATGAGAAAAACGAAGAACCTGAAGAGCCTGAAGAGAACAAAGAAAAAGAAGAGAATGATATGCTTGCACCAGTGGTGGAGATCGGCCGAACAGCTGTTGGGCAGGGTAATCGACATGAAGTCGGTGTGACGAGCTCATCAGACAAGAGCGCATGGGAAGGTGCTAAGGCTGCGGCAGCATAAAACCCTGTAGAAGCAAAGAATAAAACCAGCTACAAAGGCTGGTTTTTTACTACTTGTATTATTTGCAGATGGTGTGGCGTTGTATCAAAATTGTGAAAGATAGGAGATGAGAGATGTAGTTCCACTCCATGTAGCACATGAACCTCAAAACGATACACAACGAGAGGTCGGCACCAATATACGCCAAACAAGAAAATATTCTAGAAGGCCAGCGACCAAGCAAGCGGACAAACTCTGTGATATATTCTGGCCGGAACATTTTCGGTTTGGTGTGTATTGGTGCTAGCGTATTCGTGGGATTATGGGGTCAGATTTCGCATACACAAGAGGGGATAGACAGGAAGAATCTGAGCCAATAAACATGTTTCGCCATGCTAGTGATGCTACTCTCAGCCAGAATATACCCATACTTCGCATCTTTTTATTTTATATCCACCTCTGTAATTATGCGCACAAATGTACTATGTTCCAAAATTAGACAAAATGGTTGTATAACTTTGGCAAGTACGCTACAATGGAGGCATGATGCAACAGGAAGGACCAAATCGCAATGAGTTTTGAGGCAAGTATTAGGCAACTGCGTGGCAATGCGGGGCTTTCGCAGCAGGCGGTGGCCGATGCAGTTGGGATTGCCCGCGCGACGTATATTAAGCTAGAGAATGGTGGCCGCGAGCCAAAGCTTGGCGAGCTGACGAAGATTAGCCAATACTACGAAGTTGGCGTGCAGGAATTGATTAGCGGCATTGCCATGACGGACACCGTTGCACAGCAGGCTCAGCACAGTCCGTGGCGGGTGGCGGACGATGCAGCACTGTATGTGGGCGATGCACCGGCCGAGTACCGCCACGATGATGCGCAGGGTGCCGCTGCTCAGTCGCGCGATGCTATCCCGCGGCTCCACACCACCAAACTGCGCCAGGTGTTACTCTATACACTGGGCAAGATTGGTGCGCGGCCCAATGTGGGCGAGGCGGTGCTGCATCGGCTGCTGTACTTTATCGATTTTGATTATTACGAGCGCACAGGCAAGAGCATTACTGGCCTGGCGTATCTGCATGAGACCTATGGGCCCGCGCCGGCTGCAGATTTGCAAGTCTTGGTCGATGAGATGCGGGCGCATGATGAGCTGGATGTCATTGAGACGAAGCACTTTAGCCACAAGCAGCGCAAGTTCCTGCCACTCAAGAACGCCGAGCTGAGCGAGCTGAGTGCCAACGAGATCAAGCACATCGATGCCGAGCTAGAGCGCCTCGGGAGCAAGAGCGCTGCCGAGCTAAGCAACCTTGCCTACAAAGATGCGCCATGGGTGATTGCGCAATATGGACATACGATTGATTACCGCGACACGTTTTATCGGACGGACGTTACCTCTGTAATCGAGTCAGATGATGATCTATAAGCAGGCAACAGAATTCTCGAGTGATCTCCAAGCGCTGGCACAGCGCATTCCCACACTGCCAGCTGATATCGAGCGCGTTAAGCCGCGGCTGGTGCGTATCTTTGCTGAGCCAAGCGAGGCGGTGGTGGCGGATTTTCGCCAGCAGCTCTTTGCCTGTGGCAAGGCGGCCATTATGCAGCAAACTGCTCAGTGCACAGTAGTGCAGCTCTGCCTCGATACCGACACCACAGCCTATCGACGGGCGGTGTGGCTGGTGTTTGCGGTAGTGCGAGCACTGCCTCGTGATGCACCACCGTCGCGGGCTGCTCGGGCTGCCAGCACGATTATCCTTATCGAAGTCTACGCCACCCCTGATAAAGCGCATGGGGATGAGCGGCGTATCAAACGGATTATGAGCAAATTGGAGGAAGCATAATGTAGAGCAACAGGGTACTAACACTGGTCGAAAATAAGCTGCGTAGAAGAGAAGAGAGCCACGCATGGCTGATGGGGTTGACAAACAAGACGCGATTTGCTAGAGTAGTGTCCTTGGGTCTGGGGTATAGACAATGCTACTCTTGTCCGGTTTGCTGTCTTGTGACTGTGTGTACCACTGTTTTTTGCGCTCCGCTTTCTACCGCTTATGCTTCCTCCGACCAAATACTCGCTCTAGGCTCCCAATATTAGAGCGAGTATTTGGGCTGAGGCATCCATACCTCTCGAGATGCGAGAGGCGCTCCATCGATGTGGTGCGCCGCGTAGCTACAAATTAAAGCACCTGTTACAAACTATTCATAACAGTGTAGCACATTTGTTGCAATTTTGTGCAAAATAAGCAAATAAGTATCAGTTGCTAGCGATACATACCACGCTTGCGATTTTGCAAAAATAGCACAAGACTAACGACGAAGGCGATGGCATATACGGTGATGAAGAAGGCATAGAGGCATAATGAGATAATTGCCTCATGAGAAGGAACATTCCAGAGGTTTGGTGCTATCGCATGGGTTGGCGTGGTATAGTCTCCTCCAAGCATCCCGATTGTGGCGTGGGCAATCATCTCAAATAGGCTAATAATGAGCATGCCACCAGTAACGAATAGACCCTGCGACATACTGCTATCATCCTCCGTTTGCTCTGGTGCAACAATGAGCAGAATCGGCAGTATGCCAAGGTTTACATAAATAATGTAGCTGTACGCAGCGCCAAGAATACCAAAAATAGCGGCAATGACGATGTATAGCACCAACAGCGCAAATAATAGCCCGGCAGACACCCAGCGAATAACTGCACCAAATGACGAGCCAGTGCGCGGCATGGCTGTGGGCGAATAAGCTGGTGGCATTGGTGCTGGAGCGCTTTGTGGTGGCTGAGGCGGGTACTGTGGGTATTGTCCGTATGGCTGTGGTGGTTGTTGCTGCTGAGGATATGGTTGCTGGACGTATGGCTGAGGCTGCTGGGGTGGCTGTGGCTGCTGTGGGTATGGTGAGGAAGGTGTCATAGTAGATTGATTATAATACAGAGACAAGCGATATGCCAAGCAAAAATAGCACAATAGCTCAGCCCTAGAGCATCACTGTTGCTCATATCTCTCGACACAAGCTAAGCTGCATGAGTTTCGGAGTTGTGCTAGCACCAGAGTAGTGAGGGGTACATCACACCTGAGCGCTGGTTTTTTGTAGGTGATACAGCAATTTGCGCAACTTTGCGTGCGATAGAATTGCAAAAATTGTCGCATCTGCTATAATGAGGAGCGATATGGTACAAGTAACACGAAAAGACGAGCGCGAGGCGAATGAGAACATCATCCGTCGGTTTAACAGCCGGGTGTTGAAGAGCGGTGTGCTAGCAAAGGCACGGGCATCGATGCGGTTTGCCAAGCCAATCAGCAAGACCGATCGCCGCAAAAAGGCGATTACCCGTCGTCAGCGCAAGGCTGACAAGATGGCCAAAGTTCGCCTGGGGATCCGCTAGGTGACGACGCTCAAGCAGCGTATCAAAGACGAAATGAAAGCCGCTTTGCTTAGCGGCGATCGTTTTGTTGGTGACACCTTGCGCAACCTTGGTGCTGCCATCCTTGATGAAGAGGTGAAGCAGGGTGTGCGCGAGACTGGCCTGGACGATGCTGCCGTCGAGCAGGTGATCGTCCGTGAAGTGAAGAAGCGGCGTGATGCCGCAGCAATCTATCGCACCAATGGTCGCCCCGAACTTGCCGAGCCCGAGGAGCGCGAGATGGCAGTACTCCAGCACTACCTGCCGCAGCCACTGAGCGACGAAGAGCTGCAAGCGGTGGTAGCGCAGACGATTGCCGAGCTTGGAGCAGATAATCCACGGATGACGGGCCAGGTGATTGGCGCTGTCAAGGCCAAAGTGGGTAACCGAGCTGACGGTAGGGCGATCGCTCAACTGGTACAACGTGCCCTTGCCCCGTAGTTTTATGACAAGAGCAATAATTTTTCTTAATAATAACGATAACCACATAATAACAAGGAGGCACAGATGATTCTTTTGTTTGGCCCAACTGGTGCCGGTAAGAGTATGCAAGGGCAGATGCTGGCAGTACGCCAGGGGTGGAAGTGGCTCTCGACGGGTGAGATGCTGCGCCAGAGCACCGATCCAGCGGTGATTGCTACCCTCAAAGCTGGTGAGCTCGTGAGTGACAAGCTTACCTACCAGGTTTTCGACCACGCGGTGCAAGAGGCGTATCGCAAACATTACCAAAATATTATTGTTGATGGATTCCCACGTACGAAAGAGCAAGCTGCGTGGCTCGATGACCATCTCGCGCGTACTGGTGATAACATTGACCTCGTCGTGGTACTGGAAGTGCCTGAGCAGGAAATCATGCGCCGCTTAGCCAAGCGAGGCCGAATGGAGGATACACCCGAGACGATTGCGCGTCGCATGGCCATCTACCGCCAAAAGATGTACCCAGTACTTGGTATCTTTGCTGAGGCTGGGGTAAAGATCATCCACCTCGATGGGACTGGCACCGCGGGCGAAGTGCACGACCGGATTTATGACGAGGTAATGCACGCATGGCCCAACTAATTACTGGCATCAAGACACCCGAGCAGCTCGAGGCAATGCGCGAAGGGGGTAAGCGCCTGGCGCAGATCTTTGCTGATATCCGTCAATTTGTCCATGCTGGGGTAAGTGAGAAGCAGATCGATGCCTTTACGGCAGAACGGATTGCTGCCTACGGTGCTGAGCCAACCTACAAAACCCCAGAGGTGAACTTCCCTGGGGTGATTTGTATTAGCACCAACGAAGCGATCGTCCACGGCGTACCAAGCGATTATATCTTGCAGCGGGGTGATGTCGTTAGTTTCGATCTCGTCATTACCTACCGCGGGATGAAGACAGACAGCGCCTTTACTATGGTGGTGGATGACGCACCCACTGGGGCTATTAAGCACCTACTCCACACTACCGAGCGCAGTCTCTATGCTGGCATTGACGCGATCAAAGGGCCAGTGCGCACTGGCGACATTGGTGCAGCGGTGGAAGCTGTGCTGCAAAAGGGTCGCCTTGGGATTATTCGCGAGCTGGTGGGGCACGGTGTGGGCCTCGAGATGCACATGCCGCCCGACGTCCCGAACTATGGCCGCAAAGGCACTGGCCCGCTGCTCCAGCCTGGTGATACCATTGCCATCGAGCCCATGGCTACCCTCGGTGGCAGTGCCATCTACAGTGACACCGCTGGCGATGGCTGGACAATTTACAGCCGCGACGGCAGCCTGGCCGCCCACTTCGAGCACACGGTCCTTATCACTGAGACAGGGGCGGAGATTATGACGAAGCTGTAGTGCCTCGCCCTGGTAGCTATCCTTGCTGCCACCATTGCTGCAGCATACATAAAACTCGCCGAGATAATGAACGGCGAGTTTTGTATTGCGCCCATATTGTACAAGACACAGCATAACCTGTATAATGGTACTATGCATGAAAATTCTCAATACGCAGTAGGAATAGATGTCGGGACGACGACGATTCGATGCGTGGTGGGGCATATGAATCCAGAGACAGGCACGCCGACGATTGTGGGCGTAGGGCAGGCACCGAACAGTGGTATGCGCAAGGGTATGGTGGTCAATCTCAGTGGCCCGGCCCGCACGATCGACGAAGCGCTGGGCGAGGCCGAACGGATGAGTGGCTACGAAGTCAACAGCGCAACGGTGAGCATCAATGGTGCGCACATTACCAGCACTCGTGCCACTGGGATGATTGCCGTGGGCACGATCGATCACGAGATTAATGACGATGATGTGGCACGCATCGAAGAAGTTGCCACAACAGGCAAAGTACAGGCCAACCGCGAGATCCTCGAGGTCGTGCCGCATAGTTATACACTTGATGGCCAAGCGGGTATCAAAGACCCGCTGGGTATGACGGGCACGCGGCTGGAGATTGATGCCAATGTCGTCTCGGCTCTAGCACCCTATGTGGCGAATTTGCAAAAAGCGGTGGAGATGGCAACCGTCCACCCGCATGCCATTACACCAGCGGTGCTTGGAGCGGCCAAGGCTGTGCTAAATGAGCGGCAGATCGAGAGCGGCGTGGCAGTGGTTGACCTTGGTGGGGCAACGACCAGTGTGGCAGTCTTCGAAGAGGGGGACTTGCAGTACGTTGGCGTCATCCCAATGGGTAGTGTGAATGTCACGAACGACCTCGCTATTGGCCTCAAAACTGACCCCGATGTAGCGGAGCTGGTCAAGGTCAAGCACGCTGCGGCTGGCATCAAGGCAAGCGACGTGGTGGCCAAGGTGCGGCGCGATAAGGAATCGTACGAGTTTGCGACTGAGGAGATTGACGAGATTGTTGATGCCCGGCTGGAGGAGATCTTCGAGGCAGTACAGAAGGAACTTAAGAAGGCAGGTCGTGCTGGCAAACTGCCCAGTGGTGTTGTGCTGACTGGTGGTATGGCCCAGATGCGTGGCATGGCGAGCTATGCCAGGGAACAGCTGGGAGTAGCCGCTCGGGTAGGCCGACCAACTGGCTTTACGAGCGGGGTGGCTGACCAGATAGAAAAGCCGCAGTTCGCCACTGCAGTCGGCCTGATGCTCGCCGATAGCGAAGGTGGCCACCAGCCTGCCCAGGCTTACACCAACAGTGGTACAGCGCACGCCAAGGGTGCACTGAGCTGGCTTCGTCGGCTGCTGGGAGGGCTCAAGGCCTAGAATCATACCGATGAGGATGATATACTAAATGGTAATGGTAAAGTTGATAGTTGCACAAGGGGAGAAACGTGAATGCCGGAAGTAAAACCAAGCGAGATCCAAACCTTTGCTAGTATCAAAGTCGTTGGCGTCGGTGGCGCTGGTGGGTCTGCTGTTAATCGAATGAAAGACGCCGGCCTGGCTGGCGTGCAGTTCATTGCAATGAACACTGATGCGCAGGCGCTGCATAATTCGCAAGCAGATATTAAGATTCATCTCGGGCACAACACCACCAATGGTCTTGGCGCTGGTGCTGACCCCAGTGTGGGTGAGGCTGCGGCCCGTGAGTCGCTCGACGAGATCCGTCAGGCGCTTGAGGGGGCAGATAT
The DNA here is from genome assembly GCA_963529005.1 of uncultured Candidatus Saccharibacteria bacterium. Lineage (GTDB taxonomy): Bacteria > Patescibacteriota > Saccharimonadia > Saccharimonadales > Saccharimonadaceae > Saccharimonas. The sequence goes on along the minus strand of CAURWY010000004.1, from coordinate 91,542 downwards.
GATCTTCGTGACGATTGGTGCTGGTGGCGGCACAGGCTCGGGAGCTGGCCACGTGGTAGCAGAAGTGGCGCGCGACCTCGGCATTCTCTGTGTGGGCGTAGCCACCAAGCCTTTTACCTTTGAAGGTGAGAAGCGGCGTATCAATGCCGAGTGGGCTATCAAGCAGTTGGGACGGCAAGTCGATACGCTCATTACTATCCCCAACGATCGCTTACTTGACACGATTGACCGCCGGACGCCACTACTTGAGACCTTCAAAATTGCCGATGATGTGCTGCGCCAGGGTGTGCAGGGAATATCGGAGTTGATTACCGAGCATGGGCTGATTAACCTCGACTTTGCTGACGTCAAGGCAATTATGAGCAGTGCTGGTAGTGCATTGATGGGGATCGGCCGGGCTAGTGGCGAAGACCGAGCGCAGATGGCCGCCCAGCAGGCAATTGATTCGCCACTGATTGAGGTATCAATCAACGGTGCCAAGGGCGTACTCTTCAATGTGACGGGTGGCTACGATATGAGCATGGCCGAGATTCAAGAAGCGGCCGAGATTATCACTGGTGCGGTGTCATCCGATGCCAACATTATCTTTGGTGCGACGCTCAAGCCCGAGCTGGAGGATGAGCTGATTATTACCGTTATCGCGACTGGCTTTGATAGTGATTCGTTCTTTGATGACGACGAACCAAGCGATGCCGAAGATGACGAAGAAGCGGCTGAGACGGTGGACGAAGCGGTCGATAGTGTCGATATGGCCATCGACCCCGAGGCAGCTGCGCACTTTGCCCAGGAGAATGAGACGAATATTTGGGATCAATCGATGGATGACGACGAGGATGACACCCCGGCCTTCTTGCGCCGCCGCCGCAAAAAGGAGGCGGACGCGTGACAACCCACCGCGACAAGATTGGCAACAGCCGTGTGTTAGAATCGCGTGAGTCGGCCGATGGCGTGACGATTCGCCGCCGCCGCGAGACCCCCGATGGGCACCGCTTTACCACCTATGAGCGGATCGAGTACCCAACGATTGCAGTGCTCAAGCGAACGGGATCGCGTGAGCTCTTTGATCGAGCGAAGCTGCGTGCCTCGGTGCGCCGCTCGGTTGGTAAGTTCTTTAAATCCGAGCTAGAACTGGAAGCAATTATTGATGCAGTGGAGGACCGTATCCACGATGCGGGCGAGAATGAGATCGAGTCACGCGTGATTGGCGGCTTCGTGCTTGATGAGCTCGCAGCGCGTAATGAGGTGGCGTATGTGCGCTTTGCGAGCGTGTTTTACAAATTTAAGACGCTGGACGACTTCGTTAAGATATTAGAGCAGCGTCGGAGTGCTAAACAGCAAGAAAAACAGAGGTAAAACTTATGCGCGTCCTTATCATCTACCGGACAGAGAGCGACTATGCACGCCGCGTCTTCGACTATCTGCGCGACTTTAGTCGGCGCACGAGCCATGCCATCGAGGAGTTTGACCCAGATACACGCGAGGGGCAATCACTCTGCCGCACGTACGACATCGTGGAGTACCCCACCATCCTTGCCTTGGCAGATAATGGGCAGGTGCTGGGCATGTGGCGCGGCTTGCCGCTGCCAACTATCGACGAAGTGGGGTACTATGCCCACTAAAACACCCAAAGCACACACCGCGACCACTGTGGTGGTGGATGATGTGAGCCACACACCATGGCTCCGCCGCCCTGGCACAGTGGCGTTGCTGGCAGCGGCTTTGGGCAGCGGCCTGGGGCTCGTGGCATCCTTTGTTCTTTCGCTTGAGGTACTGCATTTGGCGCAGCACCCAGGTGGGGCACTTAATTGCGATGTCAATGCCGTGCTGAGCTGCTCCACAGTAGCGCAGCATTGGTCGGCGACGGTGTTTGGCTTCCCCAACAGTTTCGTTGGTATGATGACCGTGCCGGTGATGATAACGGTAGTGGTAGCACTGCTGGCTGGGGCACGCCTGCCGCGCTGGTTTGTGCGGAGTGCCTGGGGCGGCGCTGTGCTGGGGATGATTTTTGCACTGTGGATGTTTTATATGAGCTTTGTTGTTATTCGCGTGCTGTGCCCGTGGTGCCTAACGCTCGATGTGGGTATGCTGCTGATCTTCTTTGGGATGACGCGCTATTGCATTGAGGCTGGGGTGATTGGTGGCGCGCGCACCAAGCGCTTTGCTCGCCATGGCTACGATGTGCTGTGTGGCGTAAGTGTGCTAGTGCTGGCGGTGGCGCTGATTATTGTGAAGTTTGGCGCGGAGCTGCTGTAGATAAAGTCGTTTTTTGTACGGTAAAATTGTCGAGCTTGTCAGGATTGGCAAGCTTTTTAAAATGAACAGAATGTTATATTATTCAGCACGTTTTTTGTGTCTATTGATGTAATGGCGAGTATTTTCTCGCACCAGGGATGCTATGGTATGGTGGCAGCTACCACTACATCGGCGCAAGTGAGTTACCTGTTAGCTTGAGCTGCTTGTTTGGCGTAGTAGGAAAACAATACATGAAGATAATGTATGATGAATTTTAACATAGTTATGAAGCTCTTTGCGAGACTTAAGCACGACGCGCTGTTAATGCATGGGCTATTGTTGCGTGACGCAGCCGAAATAGCAAGATAGCGGGAGGAAGATGTCGCCTATTGGCGATACTGTGCATATGAATATAGATAGCATTTCGTTCATTATGCACTATTGATAGCGAGTGTGTTGGCAGACTTGTGCGCATCGTGGATTTGCTAGCAAATATGATGATAGCATGCTAATGCTGCTATGCTGTAGTAGATGAACATTACCTGAATAGCAAGCACAACACATTCAGTGAGAGGTGAGTGATATGTTTTGCTAAGTGGTGCAATTTTGAATAAAATAAAAGGTATGTTCAGTTTGGTGGAGATGTGAAATCGATAGAGTTGTATGGGTTAGTTTGATTTTTATCGGCCAATTGCCAAGCGTGTTTGCAAAGAACAATTCAACGTGCTGGAAAATGAAACGATTGATACCTTAAAAATGAGTAAGCTATAACAATACGGCTGCGATGACAATATGCGTGCGATAGCGGATGGCTGTTGCAAGCTGTGAAGTAGACGCGCGTGATGTCATAGCTTAGCATGGTAGTGAAGATTCTTTGCAAAGCAAGTGAGCAAGTTGCAGCGCGATGCTAAAAATGCAGTGAGTCTCTTGGCTGGGCGATGGTGGCTGCGCATTGACTGATATTTGTTAAAGAAAACTGATTAGTATAAGGGCGCTATAGAGCGAGAAGCAAGCAAAAATGACGCTGCGTCGCAGCACGTAAATTTCATAGAATTGTGTAGATGAAGTGGTGTATCAAAAAAATCATTTCGGTTGCATAATAAAAGTAATATGCTATGCGTAAGAGATATAGCACGTACGCGACAAAGTGGGCGTTATCGTAGGGCAACACAGCGCCCAGGGCAGATGCTATGCGAAGTATGACGCAGGTAGAGTTGCTGATACATGCTCATATTTTTTTAAAATTCTGAATGACGCTCATGCTTAGTTACTTGTTGCATCAACTATGTCAAAGCAGTTTGCATCTATTTTTACATACGGTAATAATCAGAATATGTGCATGTTTCTATAGCGCAAAAATGAGGCCATAGGACGCGATATAAGGCAGGAGGAAGATGATCAACTGCTATAGCGAAGTATTGTTGTGTGGTGTGGCAGGCTTATCGCTCGATATTTTGTACTAAGTAAAAATGCGAGATAGCTAAGGATAAGTAAGGCGTACAAAAATAAGTGGTATGCAAAATATAAGTATAAATATATTGGGCAGAATCGTTGCAGAAAAATTGGCTGTAAGCGTGCCAAAAGGGTACTCTCTTACATATAAGAGTGTTATACGTATCTCCCTGCTCTAGATATACAGGAAGTCTGTTATATGGTCGCTGTAACGCGCTAAACCCTAGATAAGGGAGGAAGGCTATATATGAGTACTATGCTAGGTGCCTGCGGCCTCTCAGAAGACAGACGGACAGACTTATTGTCTGCAGTTGATAGGAGAAAATAAGACAATGTATGTGGTGTGTAGAATACAACATAGCTCTGTTGTAAAAACTAGAGTAGTCTGAGGAGAGGAAATTGAGATTATGTTGTATAAAATACACAATATTGTTGACGGTAAGAGATAGGGAGCGAAATGTGATATATACAACGATCTATGTTAGGAGCAGACATGCCATATGTATATAAAAAACAACATACAGAATCACAACGAAATAAACTCGAAAACAAGGGAGATAAAGCGACAAGCCTACAACGTTGTAGGTAATAATGTACATTGTATATATAACAACAATTGATTTTGTGTACCGTAAAAGAAATAACAGGGGTGAATCAGACAATGTTGTTAAAAACATAACGCATATAAAATAAAAAGCATGCTAATAAATAGCAGAGGCAGGGATTCTTTGCGGGGCGTACTAATGTGTGGTGGAGATCTTCTCGACAGTACCCTCACTAGTGTATTAGCTACTTTGAGATGATGGTTGGGACAGATGTAGAGCTTGTTGTGCACCATCTATAATAATGGTATGCTAGCGATATGAAGAACAATACAATTTTACGCATTGGTGCTGGCGCGGCGTTTGTGGCGCTCGGCGGAATATTATTAAGCGAGAGCTTCGGTGTGCAATTTCATTACTGGCGGGAGTTTTGGTATGGTTTGTGCGCATTCGGATTTATCATGGTTGGTGTGCTCACACTGCGCAATCGCAATTGGCTGTGGGGGGCGCTTTGGGTAGCAGTTGGCCTAACAATTGGCGCGAATGCATTTTTGCATAATAACGTTAATATTTGGCGAATGTTTTTGCCACTGGTGCTGATTGCGATTGGCCTAACGATTATTTTTAATTTGTCGCAGCGCCAGCGCCGTATCGCAAAACAATCGTCGGACGATAATATGGTTGCCTCCTTCTCGGGCAACACGCGCAAGATAAAAGGCGAATTTGCAGGTAACTCGCTTTCGGCAGCGTTTGGTCAGGTGGATCTCGACCTGCGCCAAGCCAAGATAGAGGATGGTGCGGTGATTGATATTTTTGTTGTGTGTGGTGGTATCAATATTATTTTTCCAGACAACGTCATCGTCAAGACGCAGGTCAATAGTATCTTTGGCGGGGTAGAGGACAAAACCAATGCTGCCAAGAGTGCAAAAAAGACCGTCTATATTCGCGGCGACTGTGTTCTTGGTGGGCTCGAAATTAAATAATAAGAAAAACAATAATTCGCTACAACACGCTTCTTGATAACAACGAGAAGCGTGTTTGTTTTTTGTGTTGAAATACGCAGGCAGTGGAGTACGAGTGAAGCTGGTACGATAGTACGCTGCCCGATTTTTCAACTTCGTACTTGGCTTAAAAAATTTGCTGGTGCTATTAGTAACGAGCTGCATGTTCGCTATATGTAATTGATAAAATTTCTCGTTGCTGAATTAATCATTGTCACATATTGATTGTGGCGTTGTGATGTGAGAGTGGTTTCGTAACATGCGTCAGCGTTTTTTGATTTTGTGTACACTAATCGGCAAGGGCTGCGATAGCTTTGCGGTATTTGCGCATGATGAATTAATGCGCCTCGCTAGTAATAATAAATGTGCGCGACAGCAGCGTACACAAAAATGTACTACTTATAAAAAATAGTATGCAAGGTACCATGGTCTACCAATCTATTCGCTAGCCATATAAAAATAAATAAAAATGAACTACTATAAAAAATATTCAAATTTCATACAAGCACGTCTTGCAAGTTTTTCCTTAGCTACAACATATACACAAAGTATAAAAAATGTGCTGACAAGATTTTTGTATAAGGTATATGCAAATGTACTGCGCTGGCCATTCTTGCTATACTAAAATTATGAACCGCTGCCCCTGGGCTGAATGTAGCGATAGCGAGCGCACCTACCATGACACTGAGTGGGGTGTGCCGCTGTATGATGATCAAAAATTATTTGAGCTGCTCTGCTTGGAGGGCGCGCAGGCTGGCCTGAGCTGGAGCACAATTTTGGCTAAGCGGGCGGGCTACCGGCAGGCCTTCCACCAATTTGAAATCACAAAAGTAGCCGCCATGATGGATGCAGAGCTGGAGGCGCTTACTCACGACACGCGCATCGTCCGCAACCGGCGCAAAATTTATGCGGTGCGCAGCAATGCCCAGGCGGCGCTGCGGGCCACTGGCCAGTACGGTAGTTTGCAGGCCTACCTATGGGGCCTGGCGGGTGGTGCGCCAGTGCAACATCACTGGCATACTGCAAGCGATGTGCCTGCCGATACGGCTACGTCCCGGGCAATGAGTGCGCAGCTCAAGCGGGATGGCTTTGCCTTCGTCGGCCCAACGACGTGCTACGCCTTTATGCAGGCCGCCGGCATGGTGAATGACCACGTGGTGGGGTGCTTTCGGCACAAGGAGTGTGCGGCGCTGGGTATTCATCCTGCATGAGAGTAAAAAGATATAACTAGTTAGATTGATTGGGCTATATCTTGATGTGTAAGTACTTTTGGTTTTGCGGCTAGTGCGCTACAATAGACCCAGAGGCATTTTTGCGCGGCTTGTGGTGCGCAAAATGAGTGGCTATCACCCACGAAGCCTGCGGGAAGAAATTGGTTTGTTATTTTCATAAAGAGCTGTGAATCTAAGTAGCCAAGAATAGACCCCGCCGCGAATGCTGCGACAAGGCAATAATCAAGTGCTGAAAGAGTATAGCTATTTCTGTCGTTTTGCCGGGAAATGCTAGAATCACTTCTTTTGGAATCGAGATGGTACCGTCCGCGCGAATACCCAGCGGATTCTCGAAGCTAAGAGAGGTGATTTTATATTGTAGAGGGAGAACAATGGCATCAGTAAAATATTATCAACCAGAGTATGAAAGTGAGAACTTTCATTGTGCGCATTGTGGGGTGTATGCAAGTCAATATTGGGGTTATCTTTGTACGAGAAAAATGACAGGTGTAACCCATATCAGCCAGGGTCAGTCATTGTCTGATAAGTTTGCTGCGTCAATCTGTAGTCATTGTAGAGAATGGTCGATATGGGTTGAAGAATCTTTAGTTTATCCGGCGCAAATTACAGTAGAAAATCCAAATGATGATATGCCAGACGATGTTAAAAAATTATATAAAGAGTCTGCTCAAATATTATCTGCTTCACCGCGTGCAGCTGCGGCACTGCTGAGGCTAGGGTTGCAGATACTTCTCGGTACTGTGGGAGGAGATGGCAAGAATATAAATAATGATATAAAGAAAATAGTTGCGTCGGGTGTTGAGCCTGAAACACAAAAAGCTCTAGATACTCTGAGGATATTTGGCAATAATGGAGCTCACCCTGGGGAGATTAAGCTTGATGAAGATCCTGACCTAGTGAACAAAATGTATGGGCTAATGAATTACGTTACCGATAGGCTTATTACTCAGAAGAATCAGATAAATGAATTATTCGAAGGTTTGCCAGAGGGAATTAAAAATCAGATTAAATCACGAGATAGTAAAAATAAGGAGAAAGTATAATGAAATTCACACATGGCACACGCCGCCGAGCGGCAGAATATGAGAAGGACTGGGTGCAGCGCTGGAAGGATGACCAAACGTTCCAGAAGTCGGTGGCGCAGCGGCCGGCGGATAATGCCTACGTCTTTTATGACGGGCCGCCGTTTATCACTGGCGTGCCGCACCATGGTACGCTGCTGAGTTCAATCGTTAAGGACGCGGTGCCGCGCTACTGGACAATGAAAGGCAAGCGTGTGGAGCGCCGCTGGGGCTGGGACTGTCATGGTCTACCGGCAGAGAATTTCGTCGAAAAGCAGATGAATATTGTGGATCGGCGGCAGATTGTGACGAGTAGCGACCAGCCAGCACCACTGGATAAAGACGGCCAGCCGTTGCCAACCATCAGCCTGGAAAAATACATCACCAAGGCGCGCGAAAGCATGGTGGCCAATAGCGAGACGTGGCAGGGGGTGATCGACCGTATCGGCCGCTGGGTAGATTTCAAAGGTGCCTACCGCACCATGGATAAGGATTTTATGGAGAGCGTCTGGTGGGCGTTTAAACAGCTGTATGAGGCTGGCAGAATCTACGAAGGCGAAAAAGTGCTGATGTACGACACCAAGTTCGCTACCCCTGTCAGCAAGGCCGAAGTGACCATGGATAATGACGCCTACCAGACAGTGACCGACCCGAGTGTGTATGTGAAGTTTAAGTTAAAAGATAGTATGACGAGTCGCAAAATAGTACTAAATGAGCATTCAAAAGTCTTGTTTGTATGCAATGCAAATGCCGCGCGCTCGCAGATGGCGCAGGGATTTTATAACCACTATTCTCACTCTCAAAATGCCGATTCGGCTGGGTTGAACCCAGAGAAAAAATGGGACGAAGCTCCAACGTTGAGTGATTTTGAAACCATGAGCCACAAGCCAGCTAAAAGCAGCGAGACGATGCAAGAAGTGGGCATCGACATTACTGGACATAAACGACAACTGCTTACGGCCGATAAGCTGGGTGATTATGATTTGATCGTTAATCTAGCGGAAAAATCCCAGACGCCGGACTGGCTCAGGGGTGATAATGTTATTTGGTGGAACGTGACCGATCCACGTAACGAGAGTTCTGAAAAAAATCGGATAGCGCGTGATGAGATTGAGCAGCGTGTTAAAAGCTTACTAGATGGCACTATTATTGATGATACTGATAGTCTATCGCAATACAACTTCGTCATCCTCCACGGCTATACGGGGAGTAATCAGACGAATTTCATCCCGTGGCTCAAGGCTGAGTTGGAGCAACGAGGAGCGAGAGTACAGGCGCCGCAGCTCCCCAATACGGACAACCCAACAGAGGTTGAGCAGGTGCAATATGTGCTTGACAATGTTGCATTTGACGAGAATACCGTTCTGATTGGTCATAGCCTAGGCGGGTTGGTTGCAATGGGTGTGCTCGAGAAATTGCCGCACAAGATTCATCACCTCATGTTGGTAGCGCCAGCAATCTTGCCGCAATTTTATCAAGGAAACGATGATATCGACACAGAAACTGGTGAGAGAAAACGATTTATCGATCACTTTAGTTACGACTTTGATTTCAGCAAAATAAGTAGCCAGGCGGTGCATAAGACAATCTTGCAAGATAATAACGATTCAGAATCGCGCAAACCATCCATGCGGTATATTGCTGATAATATTGGTGCAACACTGTGCAAAACAGTTGCAAACAAAAGGCATTTTGTGGCAGAGCAAGAACCATTTATTCTTGAAAAATTGTTGGCAAATGAGGATAGTGATGACGCTTTCCTTCTCGCCTGGACCACCACGCCATGGACGCTACCGGCCAACTTGATGCTGGCTGTCAACCCAGATATGACGTACTGCGAAGTATTAGTAGGTGGTGAAAAGCTCATCCTTGCCGAAGAAGCCCTCGAGCGCACGCTGCAGGACGACAAGCATCAGCCACTTGATTACGAAGTGCTGCGCACCTTCCCCGGCAGCGAATTGGTGGGTAAGAAGTATCAGCCGCTGGATACAGGCTCGGCCTGGCCAGAAAATGACAAAATCCACACCATCTACGCGGCGGATTTCGTCTCGCACGAGTCGGGTACGGGCATCGTGCACATTGCGCCGGCCTATGGTGAGGACGACTTTGAGCTCGCCAAACGTCATGGCATTAGTGCCTTCCATGTGATTGACGATAACGGCTACTACACTGACGGCAATTACAAAGGCCTGGAGGTATGGGGCAACAACAAGTTCATTGCCAAAGACCTGAAAGAAAAGGGTGCGGTGTGGAAGATTGAGTATATTCGTCACGAATATCCGTTTAATCCGCGGTCCAAGCAGCGCATCATGTACCGGGCCATCCCTAGTTGGTTCTTTGACATCCAGGGTCAAAAGTCGCTGATGCTGGAGCAGAACGAGCATATCAATTGGTTCCCGAGCCACCTCAAGCATGGCCGCTTTGCGAAGAATATCGAGCAAGCACCAGACTGGAACCTGAGCCGCGACCGCTTTTGGGCGACGGCCATGCCGGTGTGGAAGGGTGACCGGGGTACCGTCAAGGTGGTTGGCTCGTACGCGGAGCTGAAGGAACTGAGCGGTGTGGAGTTGGATGATTACCACCGCCCATGGGTGGATGACATCACCTTTACGATTGACGGCGAGACATTTACGCGTATTGATAAAGTGCTTGATTGCTGGTTCGAGAGCGGTAGCATGCCGTTCGCGCAGCTGCATTATCCGTTTGAAAACCAGGCCAAGTTTGAGCAGAATTACCCGGCGGACTTCATCGTTGAGTATATCGGCCAGGTGCGGGCGTGGTTCTACTATGTGCATGCCGTCAACGCCGCTTTGGCCGAGATCGGTGCCTTTGGTGAGGCCGGCACGCAGCACAAAAATGCCTACAGCAACGTCATCACCACTGGTGTGGTGGCGGGTAATGACGGCCGCAAGATGAGTAAATCCCTGGGTAACTTCACCGACCCGAACGAGCTGATGGATAAGTTCAGTGCTGATTCCTTACGCTTCCTGCTGCTGAGTAGCCCGCTGCTTAACGGCGAGGACTTTGCCCTGCACGATAAGGATGTGGGTGATGTAGCTCGGAAGCTGGCAATGATCTGGAATATGTATGATTTCTTTACGATGTATGCGGAAGTTGATGGCTGGGAGTTTGACGGTGAGTTGAGAGATCCACTTGGCGAGCTGACCAACCCCCTCGATATCTGGATTATCAGCCGCTTGCATCAGCTGGTGGCAGAAGTTGAACGTCATATGGATACCTACAATATCCCTGATGCACTGAGTCCAATTTTGCCGTTCCTGGACGACGCCAGCAACTGGTACGTCCGCCGTAGTCGCCGCCGATTCTGGAAGTCGGAAAATGATGGTGACAAGAGCGACGCCTACCGTATGCTGCACTATGTGCTGGTGCGCCTGAGCTACCTACTGGCACCGTTTACGCCGTTCTTGGCTGAGGAGTTGTATCATAATCTAACCGGTGATGATGAGTCAATCCACCTCAAAGATTGGCTGCCAGCCGGTGCGGTGAATGAGCAGGTGCTGGCTGATATGGCTCGCACGCGTGAGCTGATCAATAACGGACTAAGCCTGCGTATGAAGCAGGATGAGCACCAAGCATCGATCAAGGTTCGCCAGCCGCTGCAATCTGCGGCCTATGCGGGTGCAAAGCTGGCTGATTACTACGAGCAGATCATGGCCGAGGAGCTGAATGTCAAGGAGATTCGCTGGGTTGAGAATGTGGATGAATACCTGGCGGATGATGACGTGACTGAGGGTGCCATCAAGCCAGAAAGCTGGGTCGAAATTGATAAGACGATCACACCTGAGCTCAAGCGCGAAGGCTTGATGCGTGAAGTCATTCGCCACGTCCAGAGCGCGCGCAAGAAGGCTGGGCTGCAGGTGGATGATCGGATTATGCTGCACCTAGCAACGAATGATGAGCAGCTCCGTCAAGCCCTCACTGAGTATGCAGACACAATCGCGAGCGAGACGCTAGCGACAATGAAGCAGCCAGGCGATGTACTCTACCAAACGACGGCTACAGTAGATGGCGCTGAGCTGCAGATTAGCCTCGCCAAAGCATAGGACTACAAGGAATAACATGCTAAGCTCGAGTGGCGCATCAGTAGTGAGACGCCACTCGAGCTTAGCGGCTGGCAATATTTGAGTTTCTATAGCCATCCTCACCCCTTGCGCTAGCCTAGTATATTTACCGAAAACATTGAGAGGCCAGCTATGAAACAAGCAGAAGCGCTTGTTTACCCGAGATATTTTTAGTGTGGTAAGTGTGCTGTACTGGCTACTAATAGGGTACTTAAAGAACTAACTGCTAGCTTGATCACTCTCTCGCGTTAACTCGCGTCCTTGTTCCTCTTTAAAAAGGCTCAGGAGTACGGAGCGACAATTGCTACAATGGGGCTATAAGCCTGCACGATAATTGAATATCATGACTAAACTACCTATCACCATACCTACCCCCTCACTACGCCAACGCCTGGCAGGGCTGTGGCTGGTGGTGCGGATTATTTGGCGGGAGGCACCACTGACGATTGTGGTCCAGGCAGTGGGAGCGGTGCTGTCGGCGGTGCTGCCACTGGCCACGGCATACTATGCCGCTCTTACTACAACGGCTTTGGCTGAGGCATATGCAACGGGTGGGCAGCCGCAGCAACTCCTTACCTATGTGGTGGTGACTGTGGTGCTGGGCGTTGTGGCGAGTGTGTGGTCGGTGGTGCAGGGGTATTACGACCAAGTGTCGCGCTACCGCATCGAGGCTGCCATGAGTGACCATATGTATGCCCGTCTCCATGCGCTGGATTTTTGGCGCTACGACGACCCTGCGACCATTGATATGTTTGATAAAGCGCAGCGCTTCGTCCAGTCATTTTCGTACCTCTTTATCCAACTGGTGCGAATGCTGACAGCGCTGGTGTCGCTGGCAACAAGCCTGTGGATGATGGTGATGGTGAGCTGGTGGCTGGGGCTGCTCGTGCTTGTGGCGCTTGTGCCAAGTAGTGTGGTGCAGGTGCGGCTGTCGCGTTTGCAGGCTGGTCACTGGCGCGAGCAAGTGGCGACGCGGCGGCGCATGGCGTGGATCGAGCACATCCTTAGCCGGCCGAACTTCATTGCCGAGCTGCGCCTCTATGGAGTGATCCACCATCTACTTGGTGAGCGAGCAGCACTGCGGAATAAAGATCGGCTGCGGGTGCTTGGCTACGAGCGCCGCTTTATGGGGCAGCGCCTGGGCGGAGAGATTATCCAGGCGGCAGCAGAGGTGGTGGCGCTTGCTTGGGTGGTGCTGGAGATCGTGGCACACCGTCAGCCGATTGGGCAATTTGTGCTCGTGCAGCAAATGGTAGGACGAGTGATGAGTGGGATGGACAGCGTGATCAATACATATAATATGATTGACGAAGACCTCGCCACTATGGCAGACTACCAGCGGTTTATGGCGCTGCCAGTTGCAAGCCATGCAGCCACCATCGATGAGGTAACGCTGCGTGATGCGATCGCGGTGCAGCAAGTGTCATTTTGCTATCCGGGCACGCAGACAGCGGTGCTGCGTGATATTTCTCTCACGATTCGCCGTGGTCAGCACATTGCCATTGTGGGCGAAAATGGCGCTGGCAAGAGCACGCTCGCTCGGTTGCTTACTGGTCTGTACCAGCCTACCAAGGGCAGTATTACCATTGATGGGCACGATCTTCGCCATATCAACCCAGCAGCCTGGCATCGGCAATTAGCCGTGTTGGGGCAGGAGTTCATCCGCTATGACTTCGCCACGGCGCATGAGAATGTCTGGTATGGTGATGTCTCGCAGCCAGTGGATGCAGCGCGCCGCGATGCTGCACTGTGCCAGGCCGAGGCAGCCGATTTTGTCCGCAAACTCCCTCATGGTGGGGACAGCTATATCAGCAAATGGATGGAGGCGGATGACCACGAAACAGGGGTCGACCTATCTGGTGGGCAGTGGCAACGCCTGGCTTTGGCGCGCAACTTGTATCGCAATGCGCCCATCATTATCCTCGACGAACCCACCAGCGCCATTGACGCCGCCGCCGAAGCGCGCATCTTTCGCCACCTCTTTGCTAAGCAGGGCAAGACTATCATCACCATTAGCCACCGCTATAGCACTGTTAAGAAGGCGGACGCCATCTACGTTATCGCCCACGGCCGCATCGTTGAGCATGGCACTGCCGCCGCATTGATGGCGCAGCATGGTGCATTCTATGAGATGTTCAAAGAACAGATATAGTTTGGTATAATAGGGGTGTGGCGCCGTGGCCGAGAGGTTAGGCAGAGCTCTGCAAAAGCTCGTACAGCGGTTCGAGTCCGCTCGGTGCCTCCATGTGTTATTATTTTTGGAATGCTTTATACCAGCCCATTTGCTGTGCGGTGTGTCGCTTGTGGCAATTCGCACAGAGGATGCGGCATTTTTTCATTTCGACCACGACGTCTGGCCACGAGTATCCCAGTCGGACTGCTTGCGAGATGCTAAAGCGCTTTGACTTTGGGTCAATATGGTCAAACTCTAGTACACGCATATCATTCTCGCCACAGATTGCGCACGATTTATCACGCAAATAAGCAAGCATATTGTGGCGAAATTCAGCGCGCAGTCGCTCGCGGCGCTGCTTGGCACGCTGCTGGTAGGCTGCTTGGTTCTTGCGATAGTGCTCAGCGTGGGTCGTGCGGCGCTGAGCTTTGTAACACTGCTTGCATTGGGCATGGCGCGCACCAGTTGCAGTGTTCCTCACGAAAAAGTCGCTTTTTGGCTTGTGTTCGCCACATTTTGAGCATGGTTTCATGATTCGTAAAAATAGGTTATGACATAAGTAGATCGCGCAGCTCTGGGAAGGTTGGTTGTTGGAAATGGCCTCGGTCAACAAATATATGACTTTTTGCGCTTGGTAGATCAGACTGAAACTTTGCTAGCTCAGTGAACGGTACGATGGGGTCGTCTTTACTATGTAATAGGTAGATTTCTTTGGCGGATTTTTCGAGCCCAGTTGCACTTGGTAATATAAAATCGCCCAAGTCTTCGTGAGTTGCATCATCATATGGAGCAGCAATTAAGATTAGTCGAGTGACTGGTGTGCTAAGAGGGTTCTCGTGTAAATACTTTGCCAAGAATATCCCCCCAAGGCTACTGCCAATGAGCTGCACGTCATTACCAAGTAGTGGCAGCAACTTCTCGAAGTAGATTTTCCATTCGGAATACCGCGCGTTTTGCTTGTTGGGCATGGTAGGTAGGAGTACGTCAAAATCTGTCATTGTCACAGCGAGCCAATCGCGCCATTTTGTTTTACGAAAAAGACTTTCATAAGTAAGTGGGTTAGTGCGCAGCGCGGAGAGATAGCGCTCGTAGGAATCAAAAGGTGATCCGCCATGAATATGTACAATTTGCTTCATAAACATAGTATAATACAAGCAGCACATGGCTGCTATGCTAAAAGTGCGACTGCACGCGCGAGTGGCGGAACTGGTAGACGCGAGGGACTTAAAATCCCTTGGCCAAAAGCCGTGCGGGTTCGATTCCCGCCTTGCGCACCAGGCATGATATAACAGAGAAGACCACTTGAGGAAAGTGGTTTTTTCGTATACATAGCCAGAAGGGTAGAGTATGGCGGTATTAGTGCTAGCTACGAGCCCAAGATTTATTGTAGAATTACCATAGCGGCTAGTATAAGCCACACAATTTGCTATAATAAGGTTATAACCAAAAAGGAGAAACGACACTATGACAACAGCATTAATCGTTTTGCTCGGCGTGATTGGCCTGCTCGTTTTGTTTGGCATCTTCATGTGGGCAACGTACAACAGCTTGGTCAAGCTGAAGATCCGCGTGGACGAAGCCTGGAGCGACATCACCGTCCAGCTCAAGCGCCGAACAGACCTCATCCCTAACTTAGTGGGCACTGTGAAGGGCTATGCAGCACACGAGAAGGAAGTCTTTGAGAACGTGGCAGAGGCTCGCAGCGCTATCATGAATGCCCAGGGCGTGCAAGAGACGGCCGCGGCAGAGAATATGATCGAGGGCGCTCTGAAGAGCTTGTTTGCCGTAGCAGAGGCTTACCCAGAGCTCAAGGCCAACCAAAACTTCATCCAGCTGCAGCAAGAGCTGGTGGACACAGAGGACAAGATCCAGGCGGCGCGCCGCTTCTACAACGGTGGTGTGCGCGACCTCAACACCCGTATCGCCATGTTCCCCGCCAATATCGTGGCTGGCATGCTTGGCTTCAAAGCCCGCGAGTTCTTCGAGGTAGAAGACCGCGCTAGTGTCGAAAACCCAGTGCAAGTGCAATTCTAGGCATCACGCGCGTTATAGCGAAACCGCTCTCGATGGAGGGCGGTTTTTTATAACTTGAATTTCACAGCGCCACTGTTTAGCATTAGCTCCACCTCGCAAAACCACCATTATCTGCTACAATATATCTATGTACAGAGCAATTGCACACAACAAACGTAATACAGTTATTTTGATGATCGTCTTCGTCGCGATGGTGGCGGTGATTGGCCTGGCGGCGCAGTTGATTATGAATAGCCGCGGTATGCAGGGCAACCTAACAATCTTTTGGGGGACATTCATTGGGGCGCTGATCTATGCATTGGTACAGTACTTCATCGCTTCCAAGCTTGCCATGAGTATGACTGGTGCGGTGGAGATTCGCAAGGCAGATAACCCCCGTTTGTGGCGCACCGTCGAGAATCTTGCCATCACCGTGGGGTTACCTATGCCGCAGGTGTATATTATCGACGACCCAGCACCGAACGCTTTTGCCACCGGCCGTGACCCCAAGCATGCCATTGTGGGCGTGACGACGGGCCTGCTGGAGATTATGGATGACCGCGAGCTGACCGCTGTGCTGGCCCACGAGATGGGGCATGTCCAAAACTACGATATTCGGGTGAGTATGATTACCTTTGGCTTGGTGAGTGCGATCGGCCTAGTGTCAGATATTGCACTGCGCATGCTGTGGTTCCGCGACAATGATGACCGCGAGACCAATCCGGTGCTATTGGTGCTTGGCATTGTCGCTATTATCCTTGCACCTATCGTGGCGGCCATTATGCAAATGGCAGTGAGTCGCCAGCGTGAGTACCTGGCCGATGCGACTGGTGCACTAACGACACGCGACCCAGCTGGCCTGGCTAGCGCGCTGGGTAAGCTGCAGGCATACACTCGCCCGATGGAGAAGCAGGTCAGCTCAAGCGCTAATATGTTTATGGTGAACCCGCTCAAGCCGGGGTTTTTTAGCCGGTTATTTAGCACCCACCCACCGCTTGAAGATCGCATCAAGCGCCTCAACGAAGATATGAATAAATGGTAGGGTAGTGCCTGTGGCAAAAAAAATAAAGTCAACTCGCCGCTCATCATCACGCACCGCTCTCACGGTGGCTACGAGCCAACATCGCTCAAAAAAAGAGGCAAAACACCCTGACGTTGCAAAAAAGGCAACATCATCCTCTCGCGGGACTGCTTCCGCAAAAGCCCGCTCGCAGCACTCGAAGGATGCTCTATCGACGCGACCCAGCTGGCGCACTAACCTCCACTGGCGGACCTGGCAGGCTCGCGGTGGTAGGGTAGTAGCGAGCAGCCGTCAGTGGTTGCATAATTTACAACAGCGACGACCGCATCGAAGCTTCCGTCGCACCCGCCGACGTGATTATGCGCGGTCACTGCAATTACCAGGCTACGTCGCCTTTACTGCGCAAGTGATGCGGATGGTGCGGGCGCACTGGCGGACGTTGTGCCTCTTGGCGGTGTTTTATGCCGTGCTGCTCTTGGCGCTTGGGGCGATTACCAACCAAGCGATGTACGACCGTCTGCAGAGTATGCTAGCAGAGTCGGGCAAGGATATTCTCACTGGTGCCTGGGGTAAGCTAGGCGAGGCAGGGCTCCTCATGGTGACGGCCTTTGGCACGGGCAGTGGCAACCTCAGTGCTGACCAGCAGCTCTATGTGGTGTTAGGCTTTTTGTTGGTGTGGCTCACCACAGTGTGGCTATTACGCGAGTATAAGGCAGGGCGAGCGCCACGCCTGCGCGATGGGCTGTATAATGCCTGTGCACCACTGGTAGCCACGCTGATGATTGTCCTCGTCTTCCTCGTGCAGCTTATCCCGCTGGGGGCGATGGCGCTGGTATATATCGGTCTGTCGAGTAATGGAGTGATTAGCGAAGGATTTGGCTCGATGCTCTTCTATGTTCTGCTAGCTACTGTGGCAGTGCTGACGCTTTATTGGGGCACGAGCACCTTCATTGCGCTTGTGGTGGTGACACTGCCTGGTATGTACCCTATGCGGGCGCTGGCAGCGGCGGGTGACTTAGTGGTAGGGCGACGGCTGCGGATTTTGTACCGGCTGTTGTGGCTATTTGGCAGCGTGGCAGTGCTGTGGTGCGTGGTGATGATCCCTGCTATTCTCCTTGATGCCTGGCTCAAGCACCTATGGCAATGGTACGCCTCTGTGCCGACGATGCCTGTCCTAGCGGGCTTCATTAGTTCGGTGACGGTAGTATGGTGTGCGGCGTACATCTATCTCCTTTATCGCAAGATCGTTGATGATACGGCAGCGCCAGCGTAAGGTGGTGTGCCTCGGCAGAGTGTTGTTGGGTAATACATGTGGCGGGATACTCACGCTCCACTTCCACACACTCCCTCCTCCGGAACGCTATAAGGGTCGATGTCTCCCAGACATCGACCTCTTGCGCTGGGCTGAAAACCGGTCATTACGACCGGTTTTCACACTCCATCGGATGAAATGATGGGGGAGGTGGAGCTAACGGAGGCAAAGCGATAACGTTGGTATTCAAACGGCAGTACCTATACTGTTATAAATTAAGCATCCAAGAAGCCTAGCTTTACACGAACCTGTTTAAAAAAGCTGCACCCACCGCTAAATTCCGCTATACTAAAGCAGTAAGGAATCACTATGACACAAGACAAACATCTAGCATCACCCAATCTGTCGCCAGCTCAGCGCAGTGCTGAGCTGCGTCAGCTACTCAATCGCTATAGCTACGAATATCATGTGCTTGATGCGCCCAGCGTGAGCGACGCGGTGTACGATAGCCTTTTTGCCGAGCTCAAACAGCTCGAGGCCGCGCACCCTGCACTCATCACACCCGATTCGCCTACCCAGCGGGTTGGCAACGTTCTTAAAGGAGGCTTCATCAAGGTGCAGCATCGCCGGCGGATGGTTAGCCTCAATGATGTCTTCGATACGGCAGAGGTCGAGGCGTGGGTGCAGCGCATGGATAAGCTCTTGCCAGGCCACAAGCACGAGTTTTTTGCCGATATCAAGATGGATGGCTTGGCCTGCGCGCTCATCTATAACGATGGCGTGCTTGTGCAGGCCGTCACACGGGGCGATAGCTACGTTGGCGAAGATGTAACGAATAATGTGCGGACGATTCGTAATGTGCCGCTACGTCTGCGTGAAGCACCTGGCTTTGAGCACTTACTGCAGGGCAGGACGGAGATCCGTGGGGAAATCGTCATGCTTAAGCGCGACTTTGCAGCGCTTAATAGGCGACAGCAAGCTGCTGGCCAGCTAGCCTTTGCCAACCCGCGTAACCTCGCGGCTGGCACTATCCGTCAGCTTGACCCAGCACTCGTGGCGCAGCGCCCACTCCATTTTCGGGGTTACGATGTCATCCGTGATGATGCGGCTGAGGTGCCGACCAATAGCTACGCTTATGACGCCTTGACAGCATTAGGTATCACACGCAACCAGCAAGCGGCGGTCTTTACGAATCTAGCTGAGGTAATGAATTTCGTCCAGCAGTGGGGCGAGCAGCGCCGTGATTTGCCGTTCAATACGGATGGCCTCGTAATCAAGATCAACAATCGCGCTCTCTACGACCGCCTGGGTATGGTGGGTAAGAACCCGCGTGGTGCAGTGGCCTATAAATATGCAGCCGAACAAGCCACTACCATCGTGCGCGATATCGTCATTAGCATTGGCCGGACAGGTGCTGCCACACCAGTAGCGGTGTTCGACCCAGTCGTTGTGGCTGGCACGACGGTGCAGCACGCCAGCCTGCACAATGCCGACGAGATTGCTCGGCTCGATGTGCGGCGTGGCGATACTGTGGTTATCTTCAAGGCGGGGGATATCATCCCACAGGTCGAGCGAGTGCTGCCAGAGCTGCGCCCAGCTAATACCGAGCCGATTGACTACCCAGCCGAGCTTCAGCGCCAATATCCCGAGCTGCAGTTCGAGCGGCCTGCTGGCGAGGCAGTGTACCGAGTGCGTGGTGCCAGTAGCTCGCTCATTCTCACGCGCGCCCTCACGCACTTTGCATCCAAAGGAGCACTGGATATTGACACACTTGGTGAAAAGAATGTCGCTGCATTGGTCGAGGCTGGCTTGGTACGTGACCTAGCTGATATTTATACGCTAGGGAAGGACGATCTTCTCCAGCTTGATCGCTTCGCCGAGGTCTCGGCGCAGAAGCTCATCGATGCCATTGCTGCAGCAACGCGCCCACCACTTGAGCGTTTCCTCTATGGCTTGGGCATTCGCCACGTGGGTGCGCAGACGGCAATCGATATCGTGAAATATTTTGCAGATGGTTCAAGACATGATGAGTCGCAGCAGAGTGGTGTGAATAAAAATCATAATGATTCAGGCGAAAACGCGCCGCATGATGAGTCGCAAGCACTCGTTAATACACTTGCGAATGACAAGCAATTGCTTGGCTTCCTGCGTTCTGCCACACTCGACGAGCTGCAGGCGATTGATGGCATTGGCGTGGTAGTGGCTGAATCGATCGTTGCGTGGTTCAGTGATGCAGATAACATTGCCTTGCTGGATAAATTTGCCCAATGTGGTGTCGTGCCACGGCTCGTGCAATCATCACAGCAGCTCGCTGGTCAAAAATTCGCCATCACCGGCACATTGCAAGCAATGAGTCGCGACCAAGCAGCCGAAAGAATCCGTGCTTTGGGTGGCACCTTCCAAAGCAGCGTTAGTAAAGACACCACCTACCTTGTTGCTGGTGGCAAAGTTGGTGCGAGCAAGCGAGCCAAGGCAGAGAAGTATGGTACAATGATGCTCACTGAAGAACAATTTCTAACACTTATCCAGTAAACAGGAGAAAGATATATGGCAACCCCAGAACAACCACAAAGAGACGAATTAATCGCTGCAGTAAAAAGCATGGCGCCGTTTCCAATTCTCATGGCAACCTTTATGCTTGTGTATGCTGTGTGGTTTGGCGTGGCGTGGCGTGTTGTTGGTTGGACAGTCTTTGCACTATTTGGTGTGTATGCGGTATGGCTAATTTTTTGTGGCGTGCAGCATATCCGCGCGACGAAGAAATTGCCCAAGCCAGCACCAACACCAGCCAGCAAGCGGATCGCTAAGCAGATGCAGCTGCTGAGCACCGTGTCGTATGCACCGCTGTGGATTATCTTTGCGCTGCTTGGTATGTTTCAGCAGCAGATTTATATCATGCCGGTGCTTGTGCTGATTGTTGGGCTGCACTTCATTCCGCAGGCGAAGATCTTTGACCGGACGATTGATTATTATCTTGCACCTCTCCCCATCTGCACGGCATTGATTGGCTTCTACCTTGCCTTTGCTACGAGTACTTCGTGGCAAGCGGTCTATGCTATCAGCAGCATTGGCGGGGCACTCGCAACCGCAGGGTATGGACTATATATGGTGCTAGGCCACAAACAACTTATGAACCAAATAAGTCACGCGTAAGAGTTATACGACGCCGCACACCTAATCAGCTAGCTTGCAAAATGCAAGTGAAAAAAACACTATGAATGGCGATGCGTAAAATTCATGATGCAATATATGCTATGATAGCAACCCGGCAATAGCAGTGTGCGTAATATATAAAAGAACTCAACAATAAACAGGCAAGGAGGACAGGGCAATGGTGCGATTTTATCTCGAAAAGCTCGTGCGTGACAAGGTTGTCGAGAAATGCAAGGCCGACCCGCAGGTGCTCCATACGGAGTATCATCAATTGGATTGCGCGGCGTATCGCCGTGAGTTACAGCGCAAGATTCATGAGGAGGCAAACGAAATTCCACTAGGCGATGATAGGCTAGAAGAGGCGCTGCAGGAGCTGGCGGATGTGCAGGCTGTTCTCGATGCACTGCGCGATGATTTTGGCTTTTCACCTCAGCAGATGCAAGACGCAGTGGCGCGCAAGGCTACACATGCTGGCGGCTTTCAAAAACGCTATTATATTGCGTACAACGACCTAGCGAAAGATAGCAAATGGGTTGAGGTTTTTCGGGCGCAGCCAGAGAAATATCGAGAAGAGAAGCACGAGGGAGATAAATGATGCAACAACCACTATTCATCACGGGCAACCAACACAAGGCTGACTACCTAGCGCGCATGCTTGGTATGCCGCTGGAGCATCGCAAGATTGATTTGGTAGAAATTCAATCGTCCTCACCCGAGGAGGTTGTTCGGCACAAAGTGCGTGAAGCGTATGAGATTGCCCAGCGGCCAGTTCTTGTGGAAGATGTGTCGCTGGGATTTGCAGTGCTGAATGGATTACCTGGCCCGTTCATCAAGTTCTTCGTCGAAGCACCAGATGGGCTGGAAAAATTATGCCGCATGCTTGATGGATTTGATGATCGATCGGCACTGGCGGTAGGTGTGTTTGGCTACTATGATGGCCACGAAATGCATATTTTTCGCAGCGGGTTACCTGGTAGTATTGCAGCACATCCGCGAGGTGATGGTGGCTTTGGTTGGGACAAAATATTTTGCCCAGATGGTTACGATGGCCGGACGCGCGCTGAGTTATCGCCAGAAGAAGATGCAGCGACGTACCAATCCATCAAACCAATTGCAGCAGTGCGCGAATTTTTACAGGCCCATAGATAAGATTTTGTGCAACTCCTACCACTGTTATTTTTATGAATCGAACATTAATTTTATTCATCATGGTTAATACATGACTGAATATTGATGGTATGGTAGGTGATAGAATGCGCATTTATGACAAAATATAATAGTGAATTTTCTTTGAATATATTCAATATCATTGTATAGGGGAATGGCAACTAGTGTCGTCTCGTGTCTTGATTTCTCACTGCCAGAGTGTATGATGATGGCACAAAGACATGCACCTTACTTGCAATGTGCAACCAAAACAACCGGCTCATCTACCTGCACTGCGGCAGAAAAAGCACACGACAAAAAGTGCTCTGGCGCAGCGGCAAATCGATACGTGAGCCAAAATAATCACCGCAGAAAAGAGAGCACGAAGAGAACACGACAAAGAAAACGATTGCAAAAAGCAAGCAAGAAATCACCAGCCTGCGTGAATAGATCGCACAACTTATTCAGTCGCCATACTACCAACGATCAAGCTCGCGCCAATCACATCATCAACACTCGAGCCACGCGATAGGTCGCTGATTGGTCGTGCGAAGCCTTGCAGAATAGGGCCGTAGGCATGGCCACCAGCCAGGTGTTCGGCGAGCTTGTAGGCAATGTTGCCAGAGTTGAGATCGGGGAAAACGAGGACGTTGGCTTGGCCAGCGACAGGGCTGGTAGGGGCTTTTTTGTGGCCAATGGTGGGGACGAGAGCGGCGTCAAACTGGAGCTCACCATCGATATGGAGTTCTGGCTGGCGGGCTTGCACCTCTGCGAGAGCGTGGCGAATTGTTTCGACGCTTTGGCCGCCAGCACTGCCGAGCGTCGAGTAGGAAAGCAGCGCAATGCGGGGCTGCCAGCCAAGCCGGGTGGCGCTCAAGGCGCTAGCCTCGGCAATGGCAGCTAGGCCAGCGGCATCTGGTGCGATGTTCATTCCGCAGTCGGCAAAGATGAGTAAGCCATTCTCCCCACCAGTAAAGTGGGGCATATCCATCACGAAGAAACTCGATGCATAGCGCACCCCGGGTGCTAAGCCAACAACCTTCAGCGCAGCCCGCAACACCGCAGCGGTGGGGTGGTCGATGCCAGCCACCATAGCATCACACGTGCCATCGTGAAGCAGCTGAGCTGCGTAGGTGAGTGGGGTAAGGGGTGGCGAGTTAGTGGTGTTTGCCGATGTCGTATCGTGTTGGTGGGGTACTGTCATAATCTCGATACCTTCGAGTGAGATACCTGCATCGGCAGCAGCCTGCTTGACAGCAGTTGGACTATCTGCGACAAGCACAGGCCGAACGGCGTGCCAATCGGCCAGCTGGCGTACGGCGCTGAGGATAATGGGGTTGGTGCCTTCTGGGTAGGCGATGCGCGGCGGGTGAGTGGCGAGCGCATCACGTAGGGTGAGTATACGCTGATTCATACTTGTAGTATAATCGATATATGGAAGAACTCATAATCGAACAGGCAACCGCCGTCAGCCAGGCTGATGTGGCGGCAATCGCAGCACTGGGCGATGTGCTGCACCAAGCCGGAACAACCGCGCCAACTACTCCAACTACCCATGATACAGCGGCGATGGACGCTTTGCGTCAGGCTCTTGAAGCGGTGATTACTGCTGAGAATCAAGTTTTACTCCTGGCTCGTCTTGATGGTAAGGTAGTAGGCATGGCAACGCTTGCCCTGCTGGTGGGGCCGATCGCTGGGCGTAAGATCTACCTCGATGATTTCGTGACCGACCCATCGGTGCAGGGCAAGGGGGTTGGCTCGCGGCTGTGGGATGCGATGCTGAGCTGGGGTCAGCAGTATGGTGCGACCAAGCTCACCTTCACCTCCAACCCTAAGCGCCAAGCAGCTCATCGCTTTTATCTCCACAAGGGTGCAACGATCTATAACACAACAGTGTTTGAGAAGATAATCGAATAGTATAGGCTGAGCTGCAAAGCTTCGCCTTCTCTTGCACCGATTTGCCTTTATGAATGGAGTAGATAGCCGTTGATTCCATCAGCTCTAAAAGGTTAAACCTAGGGCATTTTGTAGCACTTTCAGAGGAGGTGGGGAAGAGAATGCGATATTATTCAATCATCGAGATGCCCCCTGTTTTATTGCTAATATAATGCGTCGCTTGCTGCGACAGAAAAGACAGATGAATGACACGAACTCAAGCCCAAGAAGCATTCTCCACCTTATATAGCACTCCGCGCGAACGAGTGACTGCGGCCGATCAAGCAGCGGCAGTGGCGCAGCTAAGCCGGATTGCCTTGCATATGATGACAAAATTTGCTGATCGGGTAAACATACACGGCAGCCGGGTGGATGAGATAACGCTAGCAGAAAGGGCTGATTCACCTCTGTTGCCAGGTCAGAGCCGTGCTATCCTCAGGCTCATAGCACCATATGCCGATGGCTCACGATTGCAGGCGGATGTTGAGACGGCGACATTTTGGCGTGAGCCGCTACAGCCGAGCCTAAGCGACAATGCAATAGCTGCGACAACACAGGAGGTAAGCCTGGTGAGTGGCTCAGAGCAGCTGCGCTACCGTATTATTACAGAAGGTTATCGCCAGCGGGTGGTGCGTTCGCTGGCTGACTCAGCCTGTAGTGGCCAGCCCGCCACGCGCACGATTGGTGAGAGCCAACGGATCAGCCGAGGCGATCAAGTGGTGAGCGACGCCGAAGTGCGAGAGCTCTGGAAGGTTCTGAATGGGGCAGAGTCGCTTGATGGTGAGTAGTTGAAGTGATTGAGCCTCTAAGGCTTCGCTTTTTAGCCCCAACCGCCCTTCTACCGCTTTTAGGCAGGTAGAATTAAGAACTGGTTGCAAACTAGGATTTATCTTGATGCTGGGTCGCTCTTGGGACATTGTCAGCACTTAGCTCTAAGAGAAAGGAATGATAAAACCTGTGAAATTATCGAAGAGGACTTTGAGATTCAACTAACGTCGACGTTCTTCTGAACAGTAAAAAACCAGCCATGATAGCTGGTTTTTCTCTATTCTGAGCAGTGTTTCTCTCAGATATTCCTGCTTATCATCTCCTAGCGGCAGAACTGCATGGCAATGTAGTATTGGTCGCCTTTTTGCGTTAGGCCAATGCCAGCTTTGTCGTAGTCACTTGAGAACATGATCTTGTTGTGGGGCGGGGAATTGATCCATACATCCGTGGCTTGTTGCTCGTTGTATGAGATTGGTACGAGCTCGAGAATCTCACCACTGGTGCGGCAGCTGTAGAGTTGCTTTAGGCGGTCGAGGCCACCATCGTGGCTGAGCTTATTAATCTGCGCATTGTAGGCCGACTGAGCACGCGTGCTGGTATCGATCTGCTCGATGCGCTGCACACTACCAAGCGAACGCGCTGCCCGTTCCTTGTTGACCGTTGCAAAGACGCGGTCGACAAACTCTGGTGATGGCACGTTGGAGTTAGAATTTGACTTGTTATTCGATGGGTTGCTCTTTTGGGCGTTGCTATTCGAGCGCGTATTCGAACCAGACGAAGTGCCATTGGTTGCTGCTGGCTTTTGCTCAGCTGCTGGCGTTGGCGTTGGTGTCTCACTGGGCTTCGACGCTGGCTTGATAGCCTTGGGAGAAGCGTTGGAGGCGATAATTATCTTGATAGCTTGGTTGCGCTGTGCGAGTGTCTGCGCGGATGGCTGATCGGACGGCGCTAATGCCTTGGCCATATGTCCACCGGTTGTTGCACTCGTTGCATTGTATGCAGGCGCTGACGAACCACTCTTTGGCTGGGCTGCTACGATGACGCCCGCGCCTGCGAAGACGATCATTGTACCAGCTATGCCATACACGAGTCTCTTCATACTCATACTACCCAGCGTAGCATAGATATGACAGGATGTGAAATAAGATTTGTGAAAAATCGGCTCGCAACAGAGGCAAAAATCGTGAGAAAAATAAGAAAAAATAGCGCCAAAGCGCCAATATAGCATGTATAAGCAAGGTTAGCTCACCACTCACCGGAATGCAGTGCACTCGACGGTGAGTGGTGAGGGGGTGGACTTATGGACTCTTGTATGCAGGCTACATCACCTCCTTCTTGGTTCTTTGCGCTGCTGCTGCTAGTGCAAGGAATACTGTTCCTATGCACAGCATCACAAAATATGCATAGATGGTGTGGCTGGACACTTGGATATGTGCTATGTCTCTAGTGACTGCATAGCCACAAAGCGAGCTTAAGGCTACTCCCGCCGCACACCATGGTATCGATACCCATGTGAGACACCTGTTACGGTGAGTGATACCGAAGGCAAGAAAAACTTGCCCCATCAATAACATCCCAACTGAAAGAGTGGTAGCCATGATCAAAGAAGACAGCATGACGTCTTCTCCCTTCTGAAAAAGTCCGAACCCTTTGCGGGGTTGCAAAAGGTTAATATATATATCAATATATGAGCGGCTCGTCAAGGCGCTTACTCTGAATTTTAAGATTGTACTAATAGCAAACCAGCAAGCGCCATGTGCACATCAAACCGAAAATGTTCCGGCCAGATAAATATACAGAGCTCTTCCGTTTGCTTTGTCGCTGGCCTCCAGATATTTTCTTGCTCAATGTGCACATGGCGCTTGCTTTGGGATCATCATGTATTGACAATTTGTGCCGCGAAAATAGTAGGTATGGGTGACCTTAGCGTGCTACTTCCTACTCGATAGCGTATACTACTAATATATGAACTCCACTCCACCAGCCACCCCGCCCGCTGTCTTTTGCTCCTATGCCTTTACGGGTGAGGACGAAGCAGTGGTGCGGGCACGGATGCGTGAGGTGGTGGCAGCGCTCGAGCAGGTGGGCTGTACGGTGTATTGCAATCTTTTCGACCCAGCATGGCCTAGCTACCATACGCCAGGTGAATTCATCCGCCGTGCGCTGAGCGTGTTGCCCCAGTACGATATGGTATTAGTAGTCCAAGCGTCGTCGCGGCGCAGCGAGGGGATGCTTATGGAGGTAGGGGCGGCACTGGCGCTGGGCAAACCGATCGCCCTGGCGCAGCACCATAGTGTGGGTGAGCAGAGCTACCTGAGCGACCAGCTCATCGCCACGCGAACGGAGGTGTGGCGCAGTGAGGCGGAGCTGCCAGCGGTGGTGCAGCGGCTGGTGAGTAATGATAGTGAGATATACCAACTTTGACATCCGCCGCCGTCTCTGCTACAATCAGTCGGAAGTATTAATAATTATAAGGAATCAGATGAAAGCAGTCATTCAGCTTGGCGGCAAGCAGTATCTCGTCGCCGAAAAAGAGACCCTCCTGGTGGACCGCCTCCCGGACGGCACAAAAGCGCTCGAAGCCGATGCACTCCTGACCATCGATGGCGAGACGACCACTGTTGGTACGCCGCACGTTGCAGGCGTCAAGGTCAAGGCCGAGGTCGTAGAAGCGCTCGTTAAGGGCGACAAAATCCGCGTCATTCGCTACAAAGCCAAGAAACGCGTCCACAAAGAGCGTGGCCACCGCCAGCAATACAGCCGCATTATGATCACATCGATCAAATAATCACGTAATCACGGTGTATTGAGCAATAGCAACAAGAAACCACCCAACTGATGGGTGGTTTTTGGCATAGCAAAGACATGTTCTTGATTTGATCGGTTGACTTTCAGAGAGAGAGAGAGAGCATTATAGGTGTCATAGTATATAACACAACAGAGGTATACCATGGCACATGAGCAGCCCGGAACAAACAATCAAGAGAAAATCGCTACGGTAGGGCAGTTTGCTGAGCGGCTCTCCAAGGAGGAGAAGGCACAGGCAGCGGCAGATTTTGACGACTTAGTGCAGGAGACGCTGCTGCAATTTGCTGGTGAAGCGAATACATACGATCACACGGTTCTCACTGACCGCGTGAAGTCGAGTGTCTTGCTGTATGCAACACAGGGTGAGAGAACGGTCACAATCCTGACCGAATCGACAACACTAGACGATGGCACGCAGGACCGAATGATTAGCCTTAGGGAGCGGGGTGGCGACAGTTTTCGCTATCATCTTGAGGATGGCGTGGTGCGGCGATTTGATACACCGCAGGGGAGCGAATCTCAGCGCAAAATACCACAAGAATTGACCATTGGCAGGAATCTGCCACCAGGGGAAGCATACGAGCGCACGCTTGCAACAGTAGATCATCTCAAGAACGAACTAGCGAACCAGAAACTCGAGCGCCAAATGGGCATCAACGACCAACCAGTCGACACGCATGAGGTAGCCCAGCTACGTGAACTGCTCACCACGGCAGAGTACAGGGAGCTATATTAGAATTATTCTGAATATGGTATAGAATTGTTCATTTGCTTACCTCTGTTATTTGCCTTGGGCTATGCTTGTATAGTATGCTAAAAGGGACGTATATCTAACACACAGAGGGAACAACATGACATACAACACAGCACCCCGCGCGGGCGGTGCTTCGCATCTCCCGTCACACGCAACCAATACTGGCGCTGAGCTTGCACCACCAGGCCAGCATGAGCAGCCGGGCTTACTGGCTGAGCAGCTCACCGCAGTCGTGCAGGATATTATTACCACCCAGCACAGAAGCGCGCGCCAACGTGGTGCAGCCGGCCGGCGGTACTACGACGGTGGTGAGGTGCGCAGCGTATACTTTGGCTACGAAACTGATAGTGGGCAGCGCCTTACACTGAGTGCCCGGGCTGCCTTGGATAATGATGGCCAGGTGCACGACCCGCATATTATCATGCGTGAGGTAGACGAAGATGGCATGTACACTGGCAAAGTGCGGTCGTATTATCTCGATGCGCCTGGCCATAGTGACGCATCACTGGCTGAGCCGCAGGTGTTTTGTTATGAGTATGATTATACCAAGCTAAATGATGCATTTGCACCAGTAAAGAAGGCGCAGCCAACAGAGGTAGACAGCCAAGAACTGGCCGAGGTGTGCACACTACTCCAGCATGCGACAGTCCAGTCGCCAGAGTATTACGCTCACCAAGCGCTCAACAAGGTACGCAACATGCTGCCATGGCATGAGCGCTGGGGGCTAACAGCTATACATACTGCAGAACAGATAGCACAGCGTGCATTGCAGTTGGTAGGATAGTCTATCGCTATTTTGTGAAGGCAAGCGCATACCCCTCGCTTCGCATATGAGTGAGCTGGTGCGCGGCGGCGCGGGCAATGATGCGTGAGTGCTGGCAGGGGTCAGCCTCGAGGATGAGCAGGCCGCTGGGCGCGAGCCATTGCTCCGTCTGAGCGAGGAGGGTAGAGATGAGGGCAAGCCCGTCGTCCTTGGCAAAGAGTGCCAGGGCTGGCTCGTGCGCTGTCTCGCGATCGTCGCGCTGCCAGGTGGGGCTGACGTAGGGGAGATTGGCAAGAATGACATCATAGCGCTGCTGCGCTGCCGCTAGGAGATCACTCTGAATAAAATGAACAGAGGTGGCGCCATGCTGCTTGCTGTTGTGCTGAGCGATGGCGAGGGCCTTGGGGCTTATGTCGTACGCATCGACTTGGCACTGTGGAAGCTCGAGCTGCGCTGTGATGGCGAGAATGCCGCTGCCAGTGCCAACATCGGCAATGGTGCGCTGCGTGGGCTGAATGAGCTGCAGTAAGAGGGTGATCATCTGCTCTGTCTCGGGCCGAGGTACGAGCACAGCGGGCGAAACGACGAAATCGCGCCCATAGAATTCCTTGTACCCCACCAAGTAGGCCAGTGGCTCATGCCGAAGGCGGCGGGTAAGGAGCTGCTCCGCCTGCGCGTATTGCTCGTGCAGGAGTGTGCTATCGCCGTGGGCATGAAGCCAGTGTCGAGGCCGCTGCAGCACATGGCTTAGCAGCAGCTCACTGTCGAGCCGGCTGCTGGCAATACCAGCCGTCCGCAGCTGAGCAGCCGCCGCAGCAAGCCAAGCATCGACAGAGGTAGGTAAGGAGGTTGAGTGACGCATTAACGCATTATATTGTAGCATAGTGGGCGATATAGAGGCTGCGGCAGGCAGCAAAGTTCCGCAGCGCAAACGACGCTCATTTGCAATTCGTCTGGGAGGATACTACAATATAATTACTATATAAATAGTAGCGACCAAAGGAGCGGCCTATGTCTTACGAGTCAGCAGCAATACCAACGCAAGAAATGAGAGGCCTGTCACGGTTCCGTCGGCCGGCTGGCGCGATTGCAGCATTGGCTTTGGCGGCTGGATTGTCTGGCTGCGGCGCGCAGGAGCAAGCACGACCAGCAGAGAGCAACACAGGTAGTGCGGCGGCGGCAGGCTTTAACCCTACTAGTTATGACAGTTGGGCTCGTGAAGTTGCTGATGGCCCAGTATGGATTGCGCCGGGTTTCGTTAGTGAAGAGCTGGATGCTAACAGTGGTGATACTTATGCACTACCGTTGGCAACGGTTAATGGTGACCCATCGTGTAGCCAGCCAGGCGCAGTCAGAAAGAACCCAGCGAATGAAGTAAAGCTCTACACGGCGACTCACGATCCAGATCAAATTAATGAAGTACCACAAAGTGACATTAACTTCATCACAACATCTGATGGTAATGGCGTTAATGCAGTGAAGAAGAGTGGCTTGGTGTTCACTCAATGTATCGGGTTCAATAAGGCAGAAGATAACTTTGGCACAGGTGAAGTCCCAAAAGAGGCTGCTTTCCCGCAGTCTGATGGTACATGGCACAAGATGGAAATTGCCACGAAGCATACAGACGGTGTCAATGGAGCATTCGCAGCTAATAGAGCATTGAACCAATAGAGGTACCGCATACGTTATCATAGGTAGCTTGAACTAGTGAGGTGGTAGCGGCACAGTCTCTCTATAAGATGAAGTGTAGTGATTGATGAGAAAGGACATGGGCGAGCGTTCCGAGCCAAAAGGTTAGGGGCACTTGCCCTCTTGCTTTCTCGCCCCATTCTATGGTACTATGGTAGCTGTAATTTATTACGTAATAGCAACTCATCCCAGGACGAATTGGTAAGTCTTGGCCAGCAAAGCGTGTAGTCACGCAGTGCTGGTACCAAGATACTGCTAGTCGCCGGGGATTTTACATGGGAGCAAGAGGGCAATGAAAGCACTTCTCGGTACCAAGATTGGTATGACCCAAATCATCAGCCAGGATGGCACGACGATTCCTGTCACGCTTATCCAGGCTGGGCCTGTCGCTGCGACTCAGGTCAAGTCCGTCGAGACAGACGGCTACAACGCAGTGCAGGTGGCGTATGGTGCGGGTAAGAACCTGAGCAAGGCCGTGGCTGGGCATGTGAAGCCAGCCGGTGTCACCCCGAAGCATATTCGGGAATTTCGTGTCGACGACCTTGGCGATGTCAAGGTGGGCGACACATGGAGCGTTACGGAGTTTGCGCTCGGCGATGTCGTGGATGTCACGGGCATCAGCAAGGGTAAGGGTTGGGCCGGTACGATCAAGCGGCACAACTTTAAGCGCCACCGCAAAACCCACGGTGGTAAGGGCAACACGCGTAAGGTCGGTTCGATCGGTAGCATGTACCCACAAAAGATTTTCAAAGGGAAGCGCATGGCAGGCCAGATGGGCCACGAGCGTGTCACTGTCAAGAATCTGACGGTTGAGTTTATCTCGGCTGAAGACAACTTGATCGGTGTCAAAGGCGCTGTCCCAGGCCCCAAGAAGGGCTTAATTATCCTAGGAGGTGCTAAGTAATGGCTGAATCTACTAAGCCAGCAAAAGCAACCTTGCCAACCAGCGTCTTCGGTGTCGATGTGCCGAACCACGAGCTGCTCAAGCTCGCTTACGACGCGTTCTTGGCAAACGCCCGCCAGGCAAGTGCAACCACCTTGCAGCGGGGCGAAGTCCGCGGTGGTGGCAAGAAACCATGGCGGCAGAAGGGCACTGGCCGAGCTCGCTTCGGCAGTATCCGCAACCCAATTTGGCGGGGCGGTGGTGTGGTCTTTGGCCCACGCGGTAACGAGAACTACCGCAAGAAGTTGTCTAAGACCAGCAAACGTGTCGCTATCCGCCAAGCCCTCACACTGGCTCACCAGGCTGGCAAGATCCAGGTCCTGCCCTTTGAGGACAAGGTAACTGGCAAGACCAAAGACGCTGCGGCGTTTCTCCGCCAGTTCAAGCTCGAGCGCAAAGTGCTGCTCGTCGCTGGCGAGAAGTCGCCCGAGCTGATTCGCTCTACGGCCAACCTCCAGCAGGTGCTGGCTGTGAGTGCGATGTATCTCAATGTCTATTACATTCTTAATGCCGACCATATCGTCCTGTCGCCTCAGGCGCTGGATGTTATTACGGCGTGGCTCGCAAAGGAGGACAAATAAATGCAACTCGTATTAGTCACTCCTCGTGCCACCGAAAAATCCTACCGGCTCATCACGAGCCAAAACACCTACATCTTTGATGTACCTCTCTCGGCCAACAAGCAGCAGATTGCTGCAGCCGTTGAGGCACAATATGACGGCACTAAGGTAGCCAATGTTACTACCGCCGTGCAAAGCGGCAAAGCCATTCGCTACAGCCGGGGCAAGCGCCGCTATCCAGGTACCACACACCGCCACGACAGCAAAAAGGCGTACGTGCGCCTAAGCGAAGGCGAGATCAAGGTGTTTGAGACAGAAGAACAACAGCCGCAAACAGAGCAGAAGGAGGATAAGTAATGCCGATTAAGCAGTACAACCCAACCACTCCCGCCCGCCGCGGCATGACATCGCAGGATTTGAGCGATGTGACGACTCGCAAGCCGCTCAAGAGCCTTGTCAAGGCTGGTAAGCAGAAGGCTGGTCGCAACAACACGGGTAAGATCACCGTCCGACATCGCGGTGGCGGCGTTAAGCGGCACTACCGTTTGCTCGACCATCGCTTGGCCGCTGGCTTGACGCTGACGGTGGAGGAGATTGAGTACGATCCAAACCGCAGTGCCCGCATTGCCCGCGTGAAGGATCAGCACGGTCTCTACCACTACATCTTGGCTGACACCCAAATGACCAAGGGTAAGGTGCTCCAGACTGGTGCCGATGCACCAATCGAGGCGAGCAACCGTATGCCACTGGCCAACATCCCGGTTGGCAGCCAGATCTACGCTATTGAAATCAACCACGGTAAGGGTGCTCAGATGGTGCGTAGCGCTGGTACTAAAGCGCAGCTCATGGCCAAAGAAGACGGCTACGCCATGGTGCGGATGCCTAGCGGTGAGGTGCGTAAGTTCCGCCTTGAGTGCGAAGCCAGCATTGGTGTAGTGGGCAACGTCCAGCATCAGAATGTTAAGCTTGGCTCGGCCGGTCGCCGTCGCCGTATGGGGTGGCGTCCAAGTGTCCATGGTAAGGCTATGAACCCAGCCGATCACCCAATGGGTGGTGGTGAAGGCAAGACGGGCCCAGGCCGCATCCCGAAGACGCCATGGGGTAAGCCAGCAATTGGCTTCAAGACCCGCCGCCGCAAATCAACGAATAAGATGATTGTCCGCAGTCGTCACGAAGCTAAGAGGAAGAGGTAGTCTATGAGTCGTTCACTCAAAAAAGGCCCATTCGTCGACGCGAAGCTTGCCAAAAAAGTGGCAGCGCTGAAAGTTGGCGACCGCACCGTGATAAAGACCTGGGCCCGCAGCAGCACGATCACGCCAGAGATGGTGGGGTTCACCTTTGCAGTGCACAATGGTCGGGTGCATGTGCCGGTGCTGATTACAGAAAACATGGTTGGCCACAAGCTCGGTGAGTTTAGCCCAACCCGTAAGTTCCGCAAGCACGGTGGAAAGGATAAGAAGTAATGGCCGCATCACAGACACAACAGGGGTCGAGCGATGCACCAGCCATCGTTCGGGCGCACATCAAGGGTATAGACCAGACCCCGCGCAAGGTAAGCATTGTTGCCAGCCTGGTGCGTGGTCGCAGTGTGGCCGATGCGCTAGTCATTCTTGACCACACCCCGCGCCGCGCCGCACTGCCTGTTAAGAAGGCAATCGCCAGCGCCCAAGCCAATGCCATCAACAACCATGGCCTTGACCCACGCAGTTTGCACATCCACAGCCTTAGCGTGACTGCTGGCCCACGTCTGCGCCGCTACAAGCCGGCCAGCCGCGGCCGGGCTCAGCCATTCCAGAAGCGCTCGAGCCATATCTTGGTTGAGGTGAGTGGTGTGGAAAAGCAGGTCAAGAAGGCACCCGCCAAAGCAACCGATACAGCCAAGAAAGGAGACAACTAAATGGGCCAAAAAGTAAACCCAGTCAGTTTCCGCCTCCAAGTCCACAAAAACTGGAGCTCGCGTTGGTTTGGCCAAAACAAGCGCGACTTTGCGGCTTGGTTGGCAGAAGACATTAAAATCCGTGAGCTGATTGAAGCTCGCTATGCAAGCCGGCCAACGATTGACCGGATCGAGATTGAGCGCAGCCCAAACCAGATTACTATCGCGATTCACACCGCCAAGGCTGGTGTGGTAATTGGCCGCGGTGGGGCTGGTGTGACGGAGCTCAAGCGACAGATCGAGAAGATCGCCAGCTTGCCAGTACGCATCAACATTGAGGAGGTTCGTCGGCCAGAGCTCAGCGCCAAGCTGGTGTCGGAGAACATTGCTCGCCAGCTCGAGCGCCGCGCCAACTTCCGCCGCGCCGTCAAGATGGCTGCCCAAAACACCATGAACAGTGGTGCCAAGGGTATACGCATCGAGGTAGCCGGCCGGCTCAACAACGCCGAGATGGCACGCCGCGAGAAGGTCATTGAGGGCTCGGTGCCACTGCACACCTTGCGGGCCGATATCGACTTCCACACCGCACGGGCCAACTGCCCTGGCGTGGGTATTGTTGGCGTCAAGGTCTGGATCTATAAGGGTGAAAGGAGTGCGAAGTAATGTTACTACCAAAGAAAACAAAATTTCGCAAAGTCCGCATCGGCAAGAACCGCGGCAACGCCACACGGGGCAACTACATTGCCTTTGGTGACTATGGCCTGCAGAGCCTGAGCAACGAGCGCGTCACAAGCCGCCAGATCGAGGCAGCCCGCCAGGCAATGACCCGCTACGTCAAGCGTGGTGGTAAGATCTGGATCCGTATCTTCCCACATACCCCGGTGAGCCGCAAGCCACTGGGCCTGAAGATGGGTGGCGGTAAGGGTAACCCTGAGTTCTTTGTTGCGAAGGTCAAGAATGGCACCGTGATGTTTGAAATGAAGGGTGTGCCAGAGGATGTCGCCCGCGAGGCAATGCGCCTGGCGAGCCACAAGCTCCCCGTCAAGACACGCTTTATTAAGAAAGAGGAGGCCTAGCGATGGCAGAGAATGCAGTCCCTGCAACAGAGGTCAAGAGCCTCGAGACACTCCAGCAAGAGCTGGCCGCCAAGCGCGCCGACCTGCTTGAGGCCCAGCGTGGCCACCGGGCAGGTGAGCTCGCCAATCCGCGGATTCTTGGTGTATATCGCCGAGAGATTGCGCAGATACTAACGGAAATTAATCAGCGGAAAGGAACAAACTAATGGCCAAGACATTGACCGGCGTTGTTTCCTCGGCCGCGGGCAACAAGACCATCACGGTGACCGTGACCAGCCGCGAAACACACCCTATTTACGGCAAGCAATACACCGTCACCCGTAAGTATGCTGCTCACGACGAGACAAACGATGCCAATGTTGGTGATACGGTGCGGGTCATTGAGACACGCCCGATCAGCAAGCGCAAAGCATTTCGGCTCGACGCCGTGCTCAAGCGCTCGCAGGGCTCGATTGAGCTCAAAAACGATGACGCAGGCGAAGAGGAGGCAGCATGATCCAGCAAGAATCTCGCCTTAAGGTAACAGACAACAGTGGTGCAAAGTCCATCTTGTGCATCCGCGTGCTGGGTGGCACTCGGCGTCGCTACGCTCGGGTGGGCGATGTGATTGTCGCTAGCGTCAAAGACGCCAGCCCAACCGGCAACGTCAAGAAGAAGTCTATCGTTAAGGCAGTAGTGGTGCGCACCCGCGACCAAATCCGCCGCAAAGATGGCAGCACCATCTGCTTCGACGACAACGCTGCCGTCATTATCAACGACGACAAGACACCCAAGGCAACTCGTGTCTTTGGCCCTGTGCCACGCGAATTGCGCGACCTTGGCTATAGCAAGATCATTAGCTTGGCACCGGAGGTACTCTAATGGCACAGCGCATCAAAAAAGACGATATCGTCAAGATCATCAGTGGTGACGACAAAGGCACAACGGGTAAGGTACTGGCCGTCAACCCCGCTCAGCAGACTGCATTGGTCGAGGGTGTGGGGCTGCGCCACCGCCACGTCAAGCCAAGCCAGCTCAACCCACGTGGGGGCACCAAGGAGATTCATGTGCCAGTGCCACTGAGCAAGCTCGCGCTGGTTGTCGACGAAGCAGCTGGCACAACAAGCCGCATTGGCTATACTACTAATGCTGAGGGCGCCAAGGTACGCGTTGCTCGGCAACTGAACAATAAGGAGGTCAACTAATGGCGAAGGCAACTGCATCCGCCGCTCCGACTCCTCGCTTGAAAGCCTTGTATCTAGATCAATACCGCAAGGAACTCCAGGCCGAATTAGCCTTGAGCAATGTACACCAAGTACCCAAGCTCGAGAAGATTGTGGTCAGCGCAGGAATCGGCAAGCACAAAGAAGACAAGCGCTACCACCAACTGGTACGCAATACTATTACTAAGATCACTGGTCAAGCGCCAGTCGATCGCTTGGCTAAGAAGTCGATCGCTGGCTTCAAGATCCGCGCTGGCATGGGTGCGCCAATTGGCGTGAGTGTGACACTGCGCGGCGCTCGGATGTACGAGTTCCTCGACCGGCTGGTTAATGTTAGCCTGCCGCGGGTGCGCGACTTTCACGGCGTGGGAAGCAAGTTCGACAAGGGTGGCAA
The DNA here is from genome assembly GCA_963529005.1 of uncultured Candidatus Saccharibacteria bacterium. Lineage (GTDB taxonomy): Bacteria > Patescibacteriota > Saccharimonadia > Saccharimonadales > Saccharimonadaceae > Saccharimonas. The sequence goes on along the minus strand of CAURWY010000004.1, from coordinate 54,414 downwards.
CTACAACCTTGGTATTACCGACCAGAGTATTTTCCCCGAGCTCACCTTTGAGGAGACGCAGATCGTTCATGGCCTCCAGGTGACGATTGCCATCGAGCAGGGCAGCCCAGCGGCGAGCCGGGCACTGCTGGAGAAGTTTGGTCTGCCGTTTGAGAAGGAGGGGAAATAGCGTATGGCTAAGAAATCAATGATTGCACGCGATCGCAAACGCCAAAAGATGATCGAGAAATTCGCTGCCAAGCGCGCTGAGCTCAAGGCGGCGGGCGACCTCGATGGCCTGCAAAAGCTGCCGCGCAACTCCAGCCCAACCCGCTGGAAGAACCGCGACGCCCTCAGTGGTCGGCCACGTGGCTATATGCGCCGCTTTGGCCTGAGCCGCATCAACTTCCGCGAGAAGGCATCGAAGGGCGAAATCCCAGGCATTACAAAGAGCAGTTGGTAACGGAAAGGAGATAGAGTTATGAGTTTACAATCAACTGACCCAATCGCGGATCTCCTCACCCGAATCCGCAACGCTGCGATGGTTGGCAAGACAGAAGTCCGTGTGCCCACCAGCAAGCTCAAGCAAGTTGTGGCTGAGCAATTGGTCAAGAATCACTACCTGGCAGGTGCTACCGTAGAGGATGGCAAGCCACGCGGTACATTGGTTGTCACCATCAACCGCGCCGGCGAGAGCCCAGCCTTTACCGAGCTGGCCCGGGTGTCGAAGCCGGGCCGCCGCGTCTACGTGGCTGCTGCCGACATCCCTAAGGTCAAGCAAGGCCGCGGCATCGTCCTCGTCAGCACCAGCAAGGGTGTCATGACCGGTGGCGAAGCTGTCAAGGCCAAACTTGGCGGAGAAGTTTTGTTGAAGGTTTATTAAAACTTTTCGTAGCCAAAAAATACCCGGAAGTTTTACGACCCCGGGTATTTTTGTTTGATGTCAATAGGGGACACTAAGGATGCTATGCTACAATCAATATAAGACCGTTTACAGAAAGGAGATTTATGGAACAAAAAGTTACCTCGGCTCTTTGCCTCGCTGGTCTAGCGTTTGCTTTAGGCGTCTGGGCGTACAGCGAAATCAACAAGCTGAAAAAGGAAGTTTTCGAGCTAAAAAATCGAGTCGGAACAAAGAAAAGTAAAAAATAGCGGATTTGGCTGCGGTTTGTTTCGGGTAGTTACGGCGGGGAGTTTTGTAGGCGAGGGCATGAGATGAAGCTGAAAGATTTCAAAGCTGCCTATCGAGTGACGGTCAAGGGTCTGGTTTGCGATAGAGCGGGGCGACTTTTATTCGTGCGCGAGCGGGGCGAGACTTGGGATTTGCCGGGTGGCGGACTGGAACACGGCGAAGGTCTGCACGAGGCTTTACGGCGCGAGTTTCGCGAAGAACTAGACGCAGAAATCGAAATCCTCGCGGGCAAACCGCTAATCATCCCGACTTGGCACGATAAATTCGACGACCCGGTACTGATTCTCGCCTACGAAGTAAAACTCCTCACAAATCCGCAAGCCACCGAAGAGGCTGAAGAATTCGCCTATTTTCATCCTAATGAGATTGCGACCGAAAAGCTCGATTCGACGCTGAACGCTCACGCCGGACTTCTTTCATGAAGCCTTTCACAGGTTTTAGCGCTAACCGCTCGGTGCCGTAATTGTCGCGAAAAGTCTGATACAACGCCCGTATATCTTCGTTCGTAGCCTCGTCCAGATTTATCATATTTGGCAAATCGGCAATATACGTAGCAGGGTCGTGCAGCTCTTGACTGCACTCATCTATGAAAACTTCATGGAGAAACTATATCGTACACATTACCACGGCTTCAACTAGTTGAGAGACTTTGATTCCACCGAATGAGACCCCATAATTCATAGCGTCCTCAATGCTGTAAGGATGGACGTCAATAACTATATCGCCCGAAGATGCTCTACGGCGCGGGCCCTCGATATAGAACCTGCCGTCATTACCCAAATAGGCGGCACACTCGCATTCTATGTTGCCGATATACATCGTTTTTGAAAATTTTCCCAATTGAAACAGCGCAACTTCCTTGGTGATTTCACCTTCGCTATCTTTTTGCTGATACGTTTGCAGCGACTCTGGATCCATTGCATACATCTGGTCTATGATTAGCGGCTTTATGCTGTCCAGCAACTCTTGCTCGCGCTGTGTTGGTGTCATAATTCTCTCAGCCCGTTTGACGTCTTCATCAAGAAGATGCATTTTCTGGCCGAGGCTCCAAAGACTGTCTCCGAGTTCGCAGAGTATGCCGGGGCGCCTAGTCTCGACGCCATCGATAACAGAGGGATCTACTGATGATAAGCTATTGGCAAGAATCCCGATCTCTCCAAGCCTCTTGCGCCACCCCTCCTTTCTCCCTTTTCTCCCTTCTACCATCTCGGTGGTCTCCTTGATCTTGGTGGCGATATGATCAAGGAGTGCAATTTGATTATCGACTTTATCTCCGAGGTCGGTCGTCCTCGAATCTGCAACAGAAGTTGCATTAGCTTCATCATGTCTATCTACCATAGGTCCTATAATAGCATGAGTTAAGAAAATAAGCAAACTACCTTCTAACCTCACTCCTCAACCGCAATACCCAAAGACGCGGCGTATTCCAGTGGCGTTAGCCACTGGAATCGTTTTCTTGGTCGGTTGTTAAGCATGGATTCTACTTTTAATATATCCCGGTTAGTTAGTTTTTTGAAGTCTGCGCCTTTGGAGAAGAAGTCGCGGATGAGTCCGTTGGTGTTTTCGTTTCTGCCTCGTTCCCAGGAATGGTAGGGATTGGCGAAGTAAATCTTTGTATTGAGTTCCTGTTCGGTTTGTCTCCAACCGGCAAATTCTACGCCGTTGTCGTAGGTTATGGTCTTTGGTAAGGCTCCGGTGTGCCTGCTGAGCCTTTCTAGGTCGAGTATGGTCTGTTTTTTGTATCTTATGTACATCATAGCCGCGCACTAGGCTAATTGAGACTAACCCCGTCTTTCGCTCCACGTGAGTGAGCAATCTGTCTCGGCTATCCTTGCCGAAGATGGTATCGCCCTCTAGGTCGCCTAAGCGCCCGAGTTCGTCCACTACGCCGGGTCTAGTTGCAATATTGCGTTTGCCGGCAGACATCCAGCCGGCAGGTATACGGCTGCATCTGTATTTCTTGCCGCGCCGCCGCAGGTGTTTATGGAGGTTGTATTTCTTGGCGTATTTGTAGATTGCTTTAGGCGAGACATAAAGCAAGCTAGCAGATTTGTCTCTTTTGTTAATCTCTATCTGCAGCCTGCCGGCAATCTGCTCGGGAGACCAGCGCAGCCTGAGGCGCGATTTAACGAACTCTCTGGTTTGCTGGTATCTAGAAAGCTCGAGCAGCAGAGACTGCTTCTTGCATCTAGCCAGCGTCTTCTGCTGGGCGGATTTAGCCAAGTAGTTTATTCTCTCGAATTGGCACAGGCGTTTCCTATACCGAGCCTTCTTCTCGCGAATCACTGGCACTTTGGCGGTACCACGAAAGCGTCTCGAGTCTAGCCTTAGCTCCTTAGGTTTATTGACTCTAGTCTTTTTGGCAAAATTCTGGTTTCGCCTGAGCTCCCGGGAGATGGTTGAGGGACTGCGGTTTAGCATGCGAGCTATCTCGCGCACCCCGGCTGAGCTTCTAAGCAAGGTTTCAATAACAATTCGCTCTTCGCTTGAAAGTTGTGTATACTCTCTTTGAGGCATTTTGGAATACCTTTCTGCTAAAATTAGGTTGTTTTCGTAGATCCAATTTTAACAAAGGACGAACCAAGATGCCTCTTTTTGCATGGGGAGTGTTGCGGTTGAGGGGTTGGAGTGGGTAAGGGCTTGCTTTTTTATCAAAAATACCACATACTAATGCACAAGTACTCTCAGAACGAAAGTAAAAAACAAAGCGAAGTATCCCAAGAATATCATGCCATCATACGAAGTATCACCTCCATCACCCTGCGAAGTAACGCCAGATGAAGACCAATTAATCGATGCTTTGTGGTATCGTGCAAGCCAGCGGGCTGTGGAGCTGCTGAACACGCAGGATTTGCAACGCGCCGACCTCAGGTGGCCGACGCCGCTTGCAACATTGCCGACTGCACTGCCGCTGCGGAGCCGAATGCACTATGATGATGTGATTGACCCAGTAGCGCATGTGCCAATTACTCAGATGAGCTATGAGGAGCTCGCGAGCTACTGCGCGCCAGACAAGATTGGGGCAGTGATGGCACGTGGTGCTGCTTTGCTGCCCGAGCTCTTGCCTCAGGCTCAGCATGATGTAGTGCAGCAGCGCCTCTTTGAGACGATGGCGCAGTCGAGCTCGCCTGAGCAGTGGCAGCAGGCCGATCGGCGCAACCGTCAGCAGTATGAGGCTGGCCAGCCACTGATCGAGCAGGGTGATATGATCCACGCCATGCAGCCGGCCCACGTGGCTGAGGCACTGGCGCTTGGCCTGCGCTGCAGCGAGGTCACTCACCGGCAGGGGTTTGATCCGGCTTTTCCGCTGACGGTGAGCTTCTTCGCCGCTCGTCACACGGTGCAGCCTGGGAGCGATATACCACTACCCCGCAATGACCCCTATGGCCTCGTTAATCTCATTGTGGCTCGGCCAGAGCCTGGTCAGGTGTATCTGTCGCGTGAGCACACTCAGCAATACCAGAGCTTCGTGAGTATGGCGACAACAGGGGTCAAGAGTATTGTGATTCGCGATCGGAGCACAGACTGGACGGCGGAGGAAGTTGCCGATGCAATCAAGCACGTGCGGAAGATCATTCCCCGGAGCGGCCGCTACATCCCGCTCTACCAACAGTCGACGGGCGAGCTCCTCTTGACGCCTGAGAAGTTTGATGCTGCTCGGGGGTAGGTGTATACTATAATGAAGAGAACCAATATTCAGCAAGGAGGTTGCTCATGACAACGCAGATGACATATTCTTGCGACGGGGGAGCGTTATGCTGACACTCTTTGCCTGTAGTGACAAAATAATCGGCTGGCTCGATTGCCAGTGGCAGCCAGGGAGCCCGCTGTGGGCACTCGCCGGACTGATAGGGTTGATGATAATTGGCGCGATTATTGCGGTGGCAGTAGTAGTGCATGTCCGCCGCCGGAGCAGCGCGCAGCAATAATCATAATCCTGCAGCAGTACCTATATAGCACCGTCTAACTTGGTCGGTATTGGTCGCAAGCTTCGGTATAGTTTCTTGTCCGGACTACCACTGGTGTCTTCCGCCCTTGCGCTCTCTCCATCATCTGTGGTACAATTAGCAAGATATTAACTTTGCGAGTGAAACGGGAGTTTTGCGTTCTGGTTGTTCGCCTATGGAGAGCGGCCGGCAGCACGAGACAAACATTTTGCTGGCTACTAATCGAAAGGTAAGCAATGAGTCTGAGTCGAATCGGAAAACTGCCGGTGGCGATTCCATCGGGTGTGACAATCACGGTTGACTCTGGTGATGTGGTCGTTAAGGGCCCCAAAGGTGAGCTCTCGCAGTTCATTACGCCAGCGGTCGAGGTGAAGGTCGAGGACGGGCAGGTGACGGTTCATCCCAAGGATGAGTCCAAGGCTGCTCGGGCCCAGCATGGGCTGATGCGCGCCCTCATCAACAACATGGTGATTGGCGTGACCCAGGGGTACGAGAAGCGCCTCGAGGTCAAAGGTGTGGGCTTTCGGGTTTCGTCGAGTAATAACGAGCTGACGATGAGCCTGGGCTTTAGCCACGAAGTCCACTACAAAGCTCCAGAGGGGGTTAATGTAACAAACGAGCGGATGGTGATCGTTGTGACGGGTATCGACAAGCAAAAGGTCGGCCAAGTCGCCGCCGAGATCCGCGCTCTCAAGAAGCCAGAGCCATACAAGGGCAAGGGCATTATGTACGTTGGTGAGCAAATTTTGCGCAAAGCAGGGAAGGCAGGTAAGAAATAATGGCACACGCATTAGCAAAAAAACTCCTGAATCGTGACCTGCGCAAGCGCCGCGTTCGGGCCCGCGTGCACGGCACGGCTCAGCGCCCACGCTTGAGTGTGACGATTAGCAACCTGCACGTAAGCGCGCAGCTTATTGATGATGATGCTCATGCAACACTGGCTGCTGCCACCACTGTTGGTACCAAAGCGACCGGCACCATGACAGAGAAGGCCGCCAAGGTGGGCACAGATATCGCCAAGAAGGCCAAGAAAGCAAAGATAAGTGCAGTCGTCTTCGATCGCAATGGTCGCCAGTACGCTGGCCGCTTGAGCGCCCTGGCAGACGCTGCCCGCAAGGAAGGATTGGAGTTTTAGTATGGGTAGTTACGAACACGCAACCACCACCGGTCCGGAAACACGACAACAAGTGATAGATAGACTCGAGAGTGAGATGAGTCCAGCAGCACTCCAATTTGCGGGTGATCTGGATGATAAGATTATTGGCGCTGTCTCTGACAGGGATAGTGGTGTGAGTCCACATGACATTCCGCAGGTTCTAGAGTACCTTGTTGCTCTTAATCAACCTGAAGAACTTGAGGAAGAGGTTCGTAAGGCAGATTTAGAAGAGGAGGAAATTTAGTATGGCAGATCGACCTGCAAATACTACACCTCGCCCAAATGACCGGCGCAACCAGCGTGGTCGGGGCCGAGGTGGTCGCCGCGATGACCGGCGCAACCAGCGTGATGACACGCCAAAGGAATTTGAAGAAGTTGTCGTCAACATCGACCGCGTGGCACGCGTCGTTAAGGGTGGCCGCCGCTTCCGCTTTAAAGCGCTGGTGGTAGTGGGCAACCGCAAGAACAAGGTTGGTGTTGGTGTGGCAAAGGGTGCCGATGTGCAGACTGCCATTGCCAAGGCAACCTCAGTAGCCAAGAAGCATCTCGTTGTTATTCCGGTGGTAAATGAGACCATCCCGCATGAGATGGAAGTCAAGCTTAGTGGTGCGCGCGTGCTTATCAAGCCAGCTGCGCCTGGTACGGGTATCATTGCCGGTGGTGTGGTGCGTGCCGTCATTGGTGTGACGGGTATCCGCAACCTGCTCTCGAAGAGCCTGGGCAGCACCAACAAGGTAAACATCGCCTATGCTACGGTGGAAGCCCTGCGCAGTATGGTGCCGCGTGAGCAGTGGGTTGGCGTCAAGAAGCAATCCACAAAGGAGGGCAAGTAGATGAAATACAACGAACTCCACATCGCAGCCAATAAAGATCGCAAGCGCGTTGGCCGCGGCATTGCCGCTGGTGGTGGCAAGACCGCTGGCCGTGGTACTAAGGGACAAAACGCCCGTACTGGTAAGAAGCTACGCCCAATGTTCCAAGGTGGGCAGAATGGTATTGCTACAGCAGTGCCAAAGGCACGCGGCTTTAAGAGCCTGCGCACCCCTGCTCAGGTGGTATATAGCGATCATCTCAATAGCCTGTCGGGCACCGTCGATAACTTTGCGCTGTACGAAGCTGGGTTGATTGAGACGCCATTCCACAGTGTGAAGGTAATCACCCGTGGTGAACTGACGGCTAAGCTTGTGCTCCAGACACAAGGTGCATCGAAGAGTGTGGTAGCTGCACTCGAGGCAGCTGGTGGCTCATTCGAAAAGACCGCTACGCCGCGCCAAACCTCACGCAAACAAGCTGAGGCAGAGGACGCCGCCTAAGGGTACTTTGCCTACATATACTACAAAAACACCTCTTATATAAGAGGTGTTTTTGTGCTTACCTGGCCTGGTTTGGAGAGTTATACTAGATAAAAATCGCTATGCTTTCTCCTAGGGTTGCCTCAGATTGTTGGATGGGACACCTCTTATTCATGACGTAGGAGCTATAGTGGGTCATCATAGTGAAGTGCATGGAGTAGCGGAGAGGGTGGCTGATATTGTAGCTAGCTTATCCTTATTACTGTCTATACGCTATATTCCTCGTATTTTGTGTAATAAGGATGTTAAGCGTATCTTATACAAACAGAGGTTACAAATAGAGCCAGCGCTATGCTGACCCTTTTGCTTAGTAATGTATTGAAGCTTTAGGCCTGCGGCGGCTGCTGTGGCGGTTGTGGTTGTTGCGGCGTCTGTGGTTGCTGTGGTGGATAGTACGGCGCAGGCTGAGGTGCAACCGGCCCAAGGTACTGGCTCGAGCCAAAGCCGAGCATTGGGTACATAATGACCGGGAAGAATAGCATCAGCACACCAAAGCCGGTTGACTTACCGAAGGACTTAGCCAGCTCGAGTGTCGACACAATAGCAATGTAGATATTAACGAAGGGTACAAACAGCAGTAGCACCCACCACTCAGGCCGGCCGATGATCTGCATCAGGACAACAGTGTTATAGATGGGGATAAGGGCAGCCCAGCCTGGCTTGCCAGCCTTGGTAAACATCCGCCACATCGAGGCAAGCACGACGGCCATCACAGCAAAGCTCAGGATGAGCATGATGATGACCATCACCCACACTAGTGGACCTGCAGCACTGCTGGCCGCTGTGGTATATGGTGGGGTTGAATAATAACTCGAAGAATAATCGTAGTCCATACTACTCCATAATGATCTAAAGTTAATGAATGTAATATATTACAGCAGGCAGGGTGAGGTGTGGCAAATGGTAGATAAATGCGGTATACTGGCATAATATGACAGAAAAGCACAAGGCGCTGAATAGCTATACAGATGGGATTATGGGCTGGTCGCATGAAGCGCGATACCAGGCTGATGGCATTGCAGTATCAGCGCACGTAATGCCGGTGTCATTTGAGACAGGGCTCGGCAGGCAGCTACCACCTGATACAGTAGTAGATTATGATTCGACAGTGGTGCATGAAGCAGCTATCGCTGCTGGGGTGCCGATGGATCGGTGGCGCGATGTGAGTATAGTGATTGCTCAACCCCAAGACAGCGCGCACCTTGCGCCCGGCCTTCATGGATACACAACACCACTGCAGGATGGAGCAGCTATTGCGGTGCGATACAATGCCGCACCAAAGAAAATGACGGAGATTGTAGCCCATGAGTTATATCATGCGGGCAAACGCCTTGCTGGTGCGCCATCGCCACTTGATTCGCCATATTATAACCCTGGCACGCATGCAATGCAGTGGGCGCAGCGCCATCGCTGGCCTATCGTAGCCGGAGCAGCCGGAACGATGGTCGCTCAAGAGATGGCCGTAGGGGTTGAGCAGGCAGTACCGCTTGAGACGGTCGCAACGCTTGGCTCATATGGTGTGATGCTCGCAGGTGGTGGTATTCTTCTTGCTGCAGCGGGTAATGCGTGCAATGGAGAGGAGCGGCAGGCTCGTCGCGCAGGTCGGTGCTTTGGACGCAAGCAAGGGGAGGTGGCGCCGGCTGTGTGGAGTGAGCGCAAGCATCACACGCGTGAAGATATTGATTAATATCGATGAATACCATCTTATCTTTCTTTGTCTCTATAATCTTTCCTCTGTTTTTTGTCTCTGCGCTTGTTTTTCATCACTCCTTATTTGTGTAAAAATCCTACGATAGTAGAGGGAAGCTAGCGAATGACAGACTCGCTATAGTGAAAAAATAGATAGCAAAAAATAAGAACAACAGGCGAAGCGTTACTGCTCCGCTCCTTGTGCCTTCAGCTCGCGTTCGTAGCTCTGGAGGCGCTCGATGATGTCGTCGATGTCGCCACCGAGGGCAGCGGGGATGTTGCTGCGGCTGTAGCGGATGCGGTGGTCGGTGATGCGGTCTTGGGGGAAGTTGTAGGTGCGGATCTTCTCGCTGCGGTCACCAGTGCCCACCAGAGCGCGGCGCTCAGCAGTGAGCTTGGCGTTTTCTTCATCAATCTTGCGCTGGAGGAGGCGCGAGCGTAGGACACTCATGGCCTTCTCGCGGTTTTTGATCTGCGACTTTTCGTCTTGGTTGGTGACGATCATACCAGTCGGGAGGTGGGTGATGCGCACGGCTGAGTCGGTTGTGTTGACGCTCTGCCCGCCATGGCCGCTCGAGCGGTAGATATCGATGCGGAGGTCATTGGGGTTGATGGTAATGTCTGTCTCTTCCGCCTCGGGTAAGACTGCCACTGTGGCGGTGCTGGTGTGGATGCGCCCTTGGCTCTCGGTAACGGGTACGCGCTGGACGCGGTGTACACCGCCCTCGAACTTGAGTTTGGCGTAGGGTGCATCGCCCGAAATCTTGAAGACGACCTCTTTGTACCCACCAGAGTCGTTGGCGGACTCGCTCAGCAGCTCAGTGCGGTAACCATGCGCCTCACACCAGCGCAGATACATGCGGTAGAGCTCGGCCGCAAAGAGCGAGGCTTCATCGCCGCCAGCGCCAGCCCGAATCTCCATGATGATATTCTTCTCGTCATTGGGGTCTTTGGGGGTGAGGAGGATGAAGAGCTCGTCGTCTAGCTGGGCAATGGTGGCTTCGTCCTCGGGGATCTCGAGTTTGGCGAGCTCGGCGAGCTCATCGTTGCCCTGAGCGAGCTGACGCGCCTCAGCCAGCTGCTGCTCCACGGTAGCGCGCTTGGTAGCAGTAGCAATGATGGTCTCAAGCTCCGCAAAGCGCTTATTCTTGGCGGTAAAATCGGGTGCACTATACGCATCAGGCTGGGCAAGAAACTGCTCCAGCGCAGCGCGCTCAGCCGTCAGGGTGGCGATATCGAGAGAAATTTTGGGCATATACTAATGATTATACCACGGGGGGTGACTCTTGAGCTATTGGATATCCTGAAGTTGCAGAGTAACTACCAGATCTACACGAGCGCCCACCATTCCGTCGCTTTGGTAGAAAAGAGAATATGTGAGAGAATTCAGATAGATATTTTTACTGAAAGATGTAATTATTGCATAATAGCTTGACAAATTAAGAGAGAGAGAGAGAGTACCTTATGTGGTATTAAGTATAAGTATAGATAGAGAGTCAACATATGCAAAGAGACAAACAGCCAGTATTGAGTCGGTTATACAAAATGCCCGAGTCAACACACGAGCAGAGTAACGATACACAAGAGAATATAGCAGCTCGGTTGCAAGATGCCATTAAAAAGCCTGAGGCTACAGAGGCATACAGCATTGGTACGCTATATGGCCAGGATCACCCGCTTCGGCGTCTTGATTTATCGCTGGGCAGTGCTCTTGGTGTGTCGCTTGTGCGAGAAGATTTGTTCCCAAAGTCAGTGGAAGTTACGGCAAAGTACTTTGCACCGCATGAGTATACTGCTGATGGGTCGAACTCGGCCATGATAGCATTTAATGCATATGATCGTAAACCATTTAATGATATACGAGAATCAAAAGGCTCTGTATTCTTACTGAAGCAAACAGAGGGTTCTGCAGGTAAGCTTCCTACAATGCCAACCATGGAGGATGTCACGTGGGGTGATAATTGTGCTGTTGGTGCGTACGTATCTGATGCAGGTGATATACAGTGGTTCCAGCTCGTGCACGAGCCTGCTTATCAGACTGAAAAAACATATCCAACGATTGAAAAAATTGACCTATCTAGCCACAAAGAGCTTCAGCAGGAACTTGATAGGGAGCTCGAAACATTTATTGCATCGCGAAAGGGGATAGACCAACCATCAGAGGACGGAGCGGTATCCACTCAGGAACCTGCGGCTGAAACAACAGAGACAAACGAGGCATCTGAGCTGCATGAAAAAGCACACAGCATGATGACGGCAATCTTGGGTGAGATGCAAGAGCATGCCACAGAAGAAGCAGGCGAAATAACGCGCCCAAGTATCCTTGAAGATTATCCACTTGAGGGCACTGATGACCCAGCAATGAGCGTGAAGATCGTCCGAGATGGTGGCAACTGCTTTATTGCAACGCGTGAGCAGGGCGAGCCGCAAGTTGGGGTGCGCCGCGAGCACGTCGGTGGTGCAACGAACAACCCGAACCATAGTGATATCAGAACTGTCTTGCAGGGCAATACTATACGGGAAACTGAGTATGTATGGCAAGGCCCTGATGCGGGTAAATATAAGCATACCTGGACACTAGAGGACAATCCAGCACAGTTTTATGCTGAACTATGCAAAATGCACGATATTATAACGGCCGACGTCGCTGAGGCGCAGGCCAAAAAAGGTTTAGCAGGACGATTGGGCGAGGCGGTGCTGCGACTGCGGAAACGGAACTTTCGTGTTGTAAGGTAAAAAGCAACACGATACATGAAAAATCACATAGCAACATAGTAGATCCTTGAGATCATTATCTATGTTGCTATATGCTCGTGATGGACAAAATCTCTCGCCAAGTTAGAGAAGTAGACGCATAGGTAAACCGGTATATAGAAACGCTCACCCTTTTAGAAATAGGGTGAGCATTATACCATTGCCCTGCAAGTGTGGCTACGCAGCCTTGGCGAAATCGTCTTTGCCAGCACTGGCTTGAGCAGCTTTGGCAGCCTTTTTAGCATTCTGCTTCTTGGCTTTGTTGGCTAGAGCGGCGCGGCGTGCCTCGGCAGCTTTGCGGCGTGCCTCGAAGCGGTCGACCCGGCCCTCGGTGTCGATAATCTTCTCCTCGCCAGTGAAGAATGGGTGAGACTTGCTGGAGATGTGGACCTTGACGAGCGGATACTCGTTGCCATCCTCCCAGGTGATAGTGTCGTCGGTAGCGACCGTCGACTGCGTCAAAAACGCAAAGCCCGCCTGATCATCGCTAAATACGACAGGGCGGTAGGTTTGTGGGTGAATACTGCTTTTCATAACCGCTATATTGTAGCAGAGAGGGTGGGGGGTTGTCAAAAGATGCATTCTCTATAGAAAAAATGTGGTATACTACAGATAGCTACAATTAAAAAGACTATTTAATAAAATGGAACACCATCAGCGATATACAAACTCACCAAATACAGTAGCACCTTCTCGCATAGAAAGATTGTCTGGCGATAGCTATACTGAAATAAATCAAGTGTATAAGGGTGGTGTGCTGGAGTCTGACAGAGCTGTGTCTCATACTGAAGCGCGGCCTCCTGAAGAACTCTCCCGCGAGCGCGAGCAAGCCCTTGCTGACTCCAGACAAGATGTTGCTGCGGCCTTTCGTGATGCTTCTGCAGTACAAGAATTAACACCACAACTCGAGATGGTGGATATGACTGGGCTTAGTACGGCAATGCAAGAGACGATCACCGATGTGCGATCACACTGGCGCTGGTATGACGACTCGAACCGTATTGAGCCGGATATGCAGCACTTTGATGCGCGTGCAAACGAGACATACGCTGCAGGGTACGACGCTATTGCAGCAATATTATCGGCCGAAGAGATTGCTCGGCTACGTGATGGCGATGACATAACGCCACGAATAACGGAGGTTGAGCAGCGGATTACACAGCTCCAAGAACAGTACGATAATGCAAAACATGATGCGCAGCGCACCAAGCTCGAGCGGGTAATCGCTCAGCAGCAAGCTATGCGACGCACGCTCATTGATGCACGAATGGGCTCGCTCAAACCTGATGCTACCCAGCAAGCGATTACACAGAAATTGATGCAGGCCGACAAAATGATCATCGAGCAAAATTATCGCTATATGCCAGAGATACATACTGGTGTCAAGAAGTTTCTCAATCAGCGGCTTGAGTTGCTGCGCCAGACAGAAGACCCAAGTGAGAAGCTCCAATTGTTAGCATCGTATCAACACACCGAGCGGTTGGTCGATGATGTCCCCTCAGAGCTATATGATGAGTTTGACGAGGCGGTCTTGGCTGAGGCATTTCACTTTGCTGCAACCGATCATGCGGCAAATGGTGTATCAGATAATGATCTACGTCGCATGCGATATGATATTGGCGCAACACTGGCAGCACGGGGATTTGAGCCGCAACATTGGGTGAAGTGTGCAGAGAATGATCCAGCTTGCCCCGAGTATGTCCGAGAGTATATTAATCGAGGCGAGGAAGACAAGCTGGATGCTTTGACGCTAGATTATATCGATGGTGTTGCTGAGCAATTACCAGACAGCCAAGATGACAAAGTATTGGCAATGTTTGAAGAGTTCTATCATGATCGATTACCAGACATGCCTCAACAGGCAATCCAAGACTACATTGGTGATGTGGCAGATAGTGCCCAATATGAATTCGAACCAATGGGTGTATTCAAGCGATATCTTGATACGGTGCGTACCATTGGTCAGGATAAGGCTCGGCAGCTGTATGAAACAACTGGTGTGGTGCATTTTTCGGGCTGGAGCCCTCGTGTACTAGAAGGGACGTACAACCTCCTTACTAGAGGCTATCCTGAGTCTGGCGACGATGTGACTGTGATGGTTAAAGGAACGACGGGCGACCATAACAACGCCTTTGAGCGGATGCGCTATATAGAGTCTGATGATGTGATCGCAGCGGAGGTTGGTAATGCGGGTGATTTAGTACGATTAACGGGGGTGTTGCAGCGTGTTGGTCTTGATAGGCATGTCCAGCAGATTGTATTGGCAGGGCATGGTGAGGAAGAGCAGTTCGCGCTATCAGCTACAGATCATATCGCAGCTGACGCAGATAGTTGGGCGGAAAATACTGGCATATCTACTATGGTGAAGACGCTCCAGCCAGAGAACTTTGTTCTCATCGCATGCCACCCATTGGTGCACGAGGGAGGTGGGTTTGCTGCTATTGATGATACGCCTCAGCTGCGACAAGGCACAGCGCCGGCAATTTCTGAGGCATTTCCTAAGCTTAATATTATCAGTGGAATGGATGGGCCAGTTACTATAGATGAGCGTACTGATGGACACTTTGGACTAAAAACGGTTGCCATTAAGCAGGCTGATATAGATAAGCTAAATGATGATACACCTACACATCCTCACCTTGCGCTTACTCGCAATGGCAAGACTCGTCGCTACCCTCATAACCATATAACAGTATAATGAAAACGAAAAAGGAGCGCGCTATGAAGGAGACTAAATCACCAGTTGAGCAACTGAAGAATTTATCGTTTGAACCGCTTGACAACGAAAAAGTAGCAGCGAACTACCTCAGCCATATCCAGCATGCCGTTGAGCCATGGCTTCAGCAGGATGCTGGGCGAGTGGTGATTGCCGAGCGCTGGGTGATTGACTACGATGCGACAGGGGTGCGGGTGTTTGATCAAGCACAAGACGACGCCTCACGTGGTGAGCGTATGATCACCCCTACACATGCAACGCTGCAGGACTGCAACTCACTCTATCTGCTGCTGACGACATTGCGCAAACACCAGCGAGCGCAATCTGCGTCGCAAGATCGCACATAAGTCTACAACTTAACTTTAGTAGTCATTGCATAACATACACCATCCGAGAGAAGCAGCGTGAGAACCACCACCCCTTTGATACTCAGCTATCATATGCTATAATTCTCCTGTAACTAACCATAACGACACAGCTCCACACCACTCCATACCGTGTGGGGCGAGGCAAAAAGGAGTAATGCGATATGGCCCTGCAGGCAGATATCAAGGCTTTGTTTGAAGCCGGTGCTCATTTTGGGCACAAGACCAGCCGGTGGCATCCGAAGATGGCACCATATATTCATAGCAAGCGGCAAGATA
The DNA here is from genome assembly GCA_963529005.1 of uncultured Candidatus Saccharibacteria bacterium. GTDB lineage: Bacteria > Patescibacteriota > Saccharimonadia > Saccharimonadales > Saccharimonadaceae > Saccharimonas. The sequence goes on along the minus strand of CAURWY010000004.1, from coordinate 38,985 downwards.
GCCACATCATCGACCTGGCCAAGACGGTCGAGGCACTGAATGTGGCGCTGCCCATCATTAGCAAGACAGTGGCAAGCGGCAAGCAAGTCCTCTTCGTCGGCACCAAGAAGCAGGCGAAGGACATCACCCGCCAAGCGGCCGAGGCAGTTGGCCAGCCATATGTGACCAACCGCTGGGTCGGTGGGATGCTTACTAATGTGACGACCACCACAGCGCAGATCAAGAAGCTCAAGGACTTGGAACGCCGCATGGCTAGTGGTGATCTCGAGAAGCGCTACAACAAGCTGGAAGTCCAGCGCTACCAAGAAGAGATCGACAGCCTCAACTTCAAATACGGTGGTATCAAAGACCTTAATGGCAAGCCTGGCCTAGTATTGGTGCTTGATATCTTGGCCGACAACAACGCTTTGCGCGAGGCCAAGACACTGGGTGTGCCGGTGATCGGTATCGTCGACACCAACGCCAACCCCGACCTGGTTGATTATCCTATCCCTGCTAATGATGATGCGATCAAGAGCTTGCAGCTGATGCTCGATTACTTCAGTGCAGCAGTTAACGAAGGCAAGGCAACGAAGGAGGAGAACTAACCATGGCGGTGACGATTGACGACATCAAGAAGCTCAAGGAACTGACCGGCATTGGCCTGACCGATGCCAAGAAGGCGCTGGTGGAGGCCGAAGGTGACTTCGACTCTGCGCTCAATGCCCTGCGCAAAAAGGGCCTGACTAAGGCGGAGAAAAAGGGCGACCGCGAGACCCGCGAAGGGTTGATCGAGAGCTATGTCCACAGTGGTCGGATCGGCGTGGTGGTCGAGGTCAACTGTGAGACAGACTTTGTGGCCCGCCTGCCTGAGTTTAAGGAGTTTGCGCACCAGATTGCTATGCAGGTCGCTGCGATGAACCCGCGCTATGCCACGATGGACGACATCCCAGCTGAGGTGTACGACGCCAAGAAGCAGGAGTTTCTCGCCAGCGATGCCTTGGCCAGCAAGCCCGAGGCAATGCGCGACCAAATCGTCGAAGGGCAGCTCAAGAAGCACTTCGCTGAGCAGGTCTTGGCCGAGCAAGCCTTTGTGCTCGACGACAGCAAAACCGTTGGCCAGCTCATCAAAGAGCAGGTAGCACTGCGCGGCGAGAATGTCCGCGTCAGCCAATTCAAGCGGATTGAGCTGGGCGTGACAGAGTAGTCACGAGAGAGTAAGCTTTTGCGTAGCGAGTGGCACGAGATGTGTCGCTCGCTTTTTTGTGCACCCTCACGGCATGCTCGCTGCACAAGAAAATATATGGAGGCCAGCAAATACGCGAGGGGGTAAGCTCCTCGCACCATCTGGCCAGAACATTTTCGGCGTAGTGAGTATGCCGTGAGGGCACTGTACCGATTCTGGGATTATGAATGAAGACTTAGATAAGCAATGACCGAGAGATGCTTCACTCAAATAGTATTTTATCTGGCAAGCGCAAGCAACAATGCCCGCTATTTTTCTGCAAACTCTCCTCACACCCCAGCAAATAATGGTACAATAAAGGAAAACCAAGAAGGAGATCGCGATGTTTGATACCACCCCCTACGAAGAAAAGATGAACCATGTGCTGGAGCACCTGGAGGAGCGCCTGGGGAAGATCCGCACGGGCCGGGCTCACGCGAGTATGCTTGATGGCATTATGGTCGAGGCGTATGGCACCAGCATGCCGCTCAACCAAGTGGCTAACGTGACGGCACCAGAGGCGACGCTATTGCAGATCACGCCATTTGACCCAGCTAATTTGCAAAAGATCACCAGCGCCATCCGGGCCGATCAAGCCCTTGGCCTTAACCCGAGCGACGATGGTCACGTCGTCCGTGTGCCAGTGCCGCCACTGACGGAGGAGCGCCGCAAGCAATTGGTCAAGCAAGCCAGCGAGAAGGTAGAAGAAGCACGCATTGCGCTGCGCGGGGTACGCCAAGACGCCCTGAAGGACGCCAAACGCCGCAAAGAAGCCAAGGAGCTGAGTGAAGATGATGTGAAGGCAGTGGAGAAGGAGATCGATCGCCTCATGGCGCAGCACCAAGCCACGATAGAAGCCGCCTTTGCCGCTAAAGAGAAGGATATTTTGACGATTTAATGACGTTCTCTCTGCCGACGTACGCAACCAACCGCCTATCATGGAGCCAGGCATGAGCACTACCACGCACTTGCCGCAGCATGTGGGCTATATTGTTGATGGCAACCGGCGCTGGGCCAAGCAGCGTGGCCTCTCTGCCCAAGAGGGGCACAGCGCGGGCTACGAGAAGCTGCGCGATATTGCCCTTACCACCATCAAGCGTGGCGTGCCGTACGTCAGCGCCTATATCTTTAGCACCGAGAACTGGCATCGCAGCGGCCCAGAGGTCAAACACTTGATGAATCTGCTGGTGACGATGCTCGACCAAGACCTGCCGATCTTCATCGAGCATGGGGTGCGTATCCGCGTGGCGGGGACGCGCCTGCGTCTGAGCCGGCGGGTCAAGAAGGCAATTGATGCTGCCGAGGCTGCCACCAAGGATTTGCAGCAGGGTACGATGGTTCTGTCGTTTAATTATGGTGGGCAGCAGGAGATCATTGATGCGGTCAATCGCTTACGCAAAACACTTTCTGTCCACAAGAAGGTAACGGCCCAGATCTTTGAGCAATTTTTGTATACACCAGATGTGCCGCCGTGTGATTTGATCGTTCGTACTAGTGGTGAGCAGCGGCTGAGCAACTTCATGCTGTGGCGCAGCGCATATAGCGAGCTGCTGTTCTTGGATAAGCCGTGGCCAGATATGACGCACGCCGACGTCGATGCTTTGCTGGCCGAGTATGCCCGGCGGCAGCGACGCTTTGGAGGATAACGAAGGAGGAATATGGAAATAGTCATTGGTATTATTATTGGGGTAATCGCACTGACGCTACTGGTGGCAACGCACGAGCTAGGCCACGGCATTGTGGCGCGGCGCAATGGTGTGGTGGTGGAGGAATTTGGCATTGGCTTTCCACCGCAGGCTTATAGCAAGGTGATCAAAAAAAGTATTCTGGGCGAGAATGTCCGCTTCTCGCTCAACTGGCTGCCGCTGGGTGGCTTTGTTAAGCTGCAGGGCGAGCATGATGCGGCCGATCAACCTGGTGATTATGGCGCAGCAACCTTTTGGCAGAAGACCAAGATTTTATTGGCTGGCGTGACCGTCAACTGGCTGACCGCAGTGGTGCTCCTTACTGGCCTCGCCTGGGTGGGCCTACCCAAGATGATCGACAACCAATTTTACCTACCAAGCGACGCAGTGGTGAGTAACCACCCAGTGCAGCTGGGCACACTTACTCCTGGCTTGCCCGCCGCCAAGGCAGGCCTCCGCCAGGGTGATGCAATTAGCCAGCTGGCTGGGCAAACGGTGCGCAGCACGTCCGACCTAGCGCACTTTGCCAGCCAGCACAAGGGCGAAACTGTGCCTGTGGTGTATACTCGCGGTGATAAGCAAGCCACTGCCATGGTGGCGCTGCGCAAAGATAACCCCGACCGCAAAGGCTACCTAGGGGCAGAGCTCACCAAGCAGCAAGATACAATCCGTGCCACCTGGTCGGCACCGATTGTGGGTGTCGTGACAACAGCGCAGCTCACTGGGGCGACACTCCAGGGCCTGGGTGATATGGTGATAAATCTCGCCACTAGTCTGGTGCAGCAGTTTAGCAGCGACAGCGCGACGAGCCAGCAGGCCAAGCAAAATCTCTCGCAGGTGAGCAATGCTGTGGCTGGCCCGGTGGGGATCTTTGCCATTATCTTCCCAGCAGCGGGGCAGGCTGGTGTGGTTCATGTGCTGCTGCTGACGGCGATTATTGCGTTATCGCTGGCAGTGATGAATATCTTGCCCATTCCTGCGCTCGATGGTGGCCGCTGGACAGTGATGGCGATCTTCCGCCTGCTGCGCAAACCACTCAGCAAGCAGATGGAAGAGAATATCCAAGCGGCTGGTTTCTTGTGTTTGCTTGGCTTAATTGTGCTCGTGACGATTGCTGATATAGGGAAGTTGGTGCACTGATGCAGGCTATGCAGGCTGATATGGTAGAGCGGTGCTGTGGCGCGGTGCGCTGCGATGAGGTGTGGCCACTCCACCACACAATAGTAATACCCAAGGAATTTACCCTATGATACGTGTTGCTCTCCGGCCCAAAGCCGCTCACCCCTCCCAGCCCAAGACACCGCTCACGCCACGCCAGCGCCTGCTGCGCGTTGCCTCGTGGCTCGGTTGGCCGCTGTGGGTCTGGCTGAGCTTTATGGGGGCAGGGTTACTCTGTAGTGTGGTACTCTACCTTCTCTTTCATGGCCAAGAGTCGGTGCCAGTCTTGCCGCTCATTATGATGCAAACAGCAGTTTATGTGGTGGCGCTGATGCTGCTGATTGGCCTACCATGGCTGGTGCGGCGCGCACGGCCCAAGATGCCAGTGAGCTTTCGCACCACCTGGCGCCAGCTTGGGTGGCGGCGCGCGCTGCAGTGGCGCGACTTTGGCTGGGCGCTGGTGGGCTTCATTATCTACATTGTACTGTCGATGATTGCGCTGGCGGCGGCCAAGCAGTGGTTGCCTGGCTTTGATGCGACTCAGGCACAGAACCTCGGCTACCAGCAGCTCTATGGCGCAGAGCGTTTGCTCGCCTTTGCAATGTTGGTGGTGGTGGCACCGGTGGCCGAGGAGTTGGTGTTTCGTGGTTATTTGTATAGCAAGCTCCATGCCGCGCACATGCCAGTGTGGCTTATTACCGTAGTGGTGAGTGGGCTCTTTGGTTATGTGCACGGTCAGCTCAACGTTGGCATTGATGTGGCGATGCTCAGCGTGGTGCTGGTGGCGCTGCGCCATACGACTGGCACAATATGGCCCGGCATTCTCATTCATATGGTCAAGAACACGATTGCATTTTTGGCGATGTTTGTCTTTATGGTGGGGTAGGGAAGAACGAGCCGCCTGGCGAACTCAACCTAGAGATTTTATTTTGTGTCGATATCTTTTCTCCCGTATCAATCCTAGAACCCCTCTTTCTTGGCATCTCTCTACTGGCGCAGGAGCTCATCGAACAAGAAAATATCTGGAGGCCAGCGACCAAATATACGGAAAAGCACTACCATTCTATCTGGCCGGAACATTTTCGGTTTGGTGAGCTTCTGGGCCAGCGATGGTTTTTGAGATGAAATTATGAGCATTCAGCCTGACTGTCTCATGCCGCTTTTGCCAATATTGTGTTACTATAAGAGAGATTATGCGATTATCACACACCTTTACCCGTACCCGCAAACAAGCCCCCGCCGATGAGGTGGCGCACAACGCTCAGCTGCTGATTCGCGCTGGCTATGTGCACAAGACGATGGCCGGCGTCTATTCCTACACGCCGCTGGGCCTGGCCGTGCTCGAGAATATCAAGCAAATCGTCCGCGAAGAAATGAACCGCATCAGCAGCCAGGAACTGCTGATGAGCACCCTGCAGCGCCAGGAGCTCTGGCAAGAGACCGGCCGCTGGAGCGATGAGCTGGTGGACGTGTGGTTCAAGTCGCACCTGCAGGATGGCACTGAGGTCGGCTTTGGCTGGACGCACGAGGAGCCGATTATCGAACTGCTACGTAGCTACCTCACAAGCTACAAAGACCTGCCCATCAGCGTCTACCAATTCCAGAACAAACTCCGCAACGAGCTGCGCGCCAAGAGCGGTATTATGCGCGGGCGTGAGTTTATCATGAAGGATATGTATAGCATCCACGCCAGCAAGGAAGATCTGGAGGCCTACTACCAAGCGGTCATCGAGGCCTACAAGCGCTGCTACCACCGCTTTGGCCTGGGGGATGACACCTATGTGACCTTTGCCAGCGGCGGGGCTTTTACCAAGTTTAGCCACGAATTCCAGACGATCTGCGAGGCGGGTGAGGATTACATCTACCTGCACCGCGGCCGCGATCTGGCAATCAACGAAGAAGTGGTGGACGAAGCCGTACGTGAGCTTGGCATTGATAAGAGCGAGCTTGAGCGCGTCAAGACGGCCGAGGTGGGCAATATCTTCAACTTTGGTACCCAAAAATCAGAGGAGATGGGCCTGGTCTTTACCGGTGAGGACGGCCGCCAGCACCACGCCTACATGGGCAGCTACGGCATTGGTATTACCCGCGTGATGGGCGTGATTGTAGAGAAGTTCGCCGACGACAAAGGCCTAGTGTGGCCCGAGGAAATAGCTCCAGCCCGCGTCCACTTGGTGCAGATTGGCAAGGAGTCGGTAGCGGCAGCAGATAAGCTTTATGATACACTGCAGCACGCTGGCATTACGGTGCTATACGACGACCGCGCCGCCCGCCCTGGGGAGAAATTTGCCGACGCAGAACTCCTGGGTATGCCAACCCGCGTCACGGTGAGTGATCGGCTGCTTGAGACAGAGGAGTGGGAGGTCGTAGATCGCCAGACGGGCAAGCAGCAGCGCTTGACGACAAGCCAATTGCTTGCTACACTAGGTAACCATTGCGGAGCTTGTCGCAAGGTGTAGCCGTGCCCCGGCTTGCCTCACCGACTTTGCAAGAAAGGAGTATGAAGATAATGAAAAAAACCTACCAGATTACTGATGCTGGCCGCCAAGAGCTCGAGGCAGAGCTGGAGGAGCTGAAGGGTCGCCGCGGCGAAATTGCCGAGAAGATTGCTGAGGCTCGCGACTACGGCGACCTGAGTGAAAACGCCGAGTACGACAGCGCACGCGAAGAGCAAGGCGTGGTAGAGACGCGCATTGCCGAGATCGAAGAGATCTTGCTTAATGCCGAGCAGATTACTGCCCCAAGCACTGGTGCCATCCACCTAGGTAGTACTGTCTCCCTCGCTTCGGACGCTGGGTTAGAAAAGACCTATACTGTGGTAGGCCCAGTTGAGGCTGATCCGCTGGAGAACAAGATCAGCGATGAATCGCCCCTTGGCCAAGCCTTGCTGGGTCACCGTGCAGGTGAGCAAGTGACGATCACCACCCCCAAGGGTGAGATCACCTACACTATTCAGCAGGTGCAATAAGCGTATCTCAACGATGAATACTAGGCCGAGCAGTGTGCGCTGCTCGGTTTTTGTTAGTATTGGGGTGGTGGGGTAGGAGTCGATCTACAGCACATATACTTTGCTCTCGCAGTTTGTGTATAGCGCGTGTTGGTTTTCATCATTACTTCGTACTTGATGGCGCAAGAAGCTCATCGTTATGATAAGAAGTGAGAAAGGCTAGGTATGTGAGCGATGTTGCCTTGGGTAGTAGCTAGCCTGCTCGAAATACAGAATGAACCATACCAAACCATAAGCAATTCACCATCATTGCATTATTGTCGATGTTATGCTATGATAGAGGATCAACCATAACAGCCCAAGGAGACCGACGATGGCTCGATACACAGCACGACACGCACACTACTCCCACAAGAAGCATACACATAATTGGCTAAACCATGAGCATAATAAACACCCGGCAGTGCGGCGGCTCACCGCGCTGACGGCAGCTGCAGCGGCGCTGATTGGTGGTGGTTATCTTGGCTATCATCACTACCAGTCTCGCGAGAGAAGCTCGGCAATTGCAGCACAGCCAACCTCTGGTGAGTTGGCAGCATATACAGAAGTTGATCCCTTCACGATTGACCCCAAGACGGGCGAACTTCACTGTACTAACCCACAAAGTCAGGAGGTGAAGGTTGCGGTAGAGAACTCACCAGTGGAGATTGCTAATCCTGATGGTACACTGACACGAGCTTCATTGTATTCTTATACAACCAACCAAGGCAACCAAGGGCGCACTATAGTAACTGTTGAGTACTCTCGAGAGGGTTATACCGAGAAAGAACGAAGAGAAGCAGGCCAGATACCGTTTGCGATTAAGGTAGATGGTGGGCACATAAACACTACGACAGAGCCGGACACTATTGGCTATACCGGCTCGGCTGTGAGAATATCAGAGGATACAACTGGTATAAGCAGGGAAGCAGTAGCTTGCCTCCCGCCGCACAAACCTCAGCCAACACCGCCAAGTAGATAAGCAACCTCATCGTCCTAGTCGACAACCATCCCATTCTCCGCTATAATAGCAAGCAATTATGGCGACATTACAAGACTACCGAGACGAACGATTACGAAAATTAACTGCTCTGCGCGAGCTAGGCATTGACCCTTACCCAGCACACACTGAGCGCACACACGACTGTGCGACAGTGGTGATGCAGTACGACGAACTGGCTGGCCAGGAGGTGGCGGTGGCTGGGCGCGTGGTGTCCATTCGCAGTTTTGGCAAATTGGCCTTCATCAAGCTGCAAGACGCGAGCGGCGAAGTGCAGCTCTACCTGCAGCGCGACACGATGGCCGAGCTCGACGCTCCGCGCGGCATTCTCGGCATGAAACAGCTCAAAATGCTCGACACGGGCGACTTTGTAGAGGCGACTGGCACGGTGCTAAAAACAAAGACGGGTGAGATTTCGGTTGGGGTACGTGAGCTGCGGCTGCTCACCAAAGCCCTGCGGCCACTGCCCGAAAAGCTGGAGAATAAAGAAGAGCGCTTCCGCCGCCGCTACGTGGATATGAATGTTAACCCGGCGGTGCGCCAGCGCTTTTACCGCCGCAGCACGTTCTGGCAGGCGACGCGCGATTACCTCAACCAACACGGCTTTACCGAGGTCAACGTGCCGGTGCTGGAGCACACCACCGGTGGGGCGGATGCCAACCCGTTTGTGACCCACATGGACGCGCTGGACGGCCAGCAGTTCTACCTGCGGATTAGTCACGAGCTGCCGCTCAAGCGCCTGCTGGGGGCCGGGTTTGAGAAGGTCTACGATATTGGCCCGCGCTTTCGCAACGAGAATTATTCTGATGAGCACCTGCCCGAGCATATCGCCATGGAGTGGTACGCCGCCTATTGGGACTGGCAGCGAGGCATGCGCTTTATGGAAGACATGTATAAGTATGTGCTGGAGCGGACGTTTGGCACCCTGCAGTTTACCCTGGGCGAGTTTGAGGTCGATATGAGCGGCCAGTGGCAGGTGTGGGACTACGCTGAGGTGATCAACACGCACTACGGGATTGATGTGTATAATACGACGATCGACGAGGTAGCTGCTAAGCTGAAAGAATATGGCCTGGAGGTAGAAAAGACCGATTCCATCCCGCGCGGCATCGATAAACTGTGGAAAAACATCCGCAAGACAGTAGCGGGGCCCGTCTGGCTGGTTAATACGCCGAAGTTTATTAGCCCGTTATCCAAAACCAACCCGGATAACCCGCAGACGGTGGAGCGTTTCCAGCCAGTGATTGCCGGCAGCGAGCTTGGCAATGGCTTTAGTGAGCTGAATGACCCGATCGACCAGCTGAATCGTTTTGTGGAGCAGCAGCAGATGCGCGACGCGGGCGACGAGGAAGCCATGATGCTGGATATCGACTACGTGGAAATGCTGGAATACGGCATGCCACCAGCTTGTGGCTGGGGCTTTAGCGAGCGCGTCTTCTGGATCTTCGAAGGTGTCACGGCGCGTGAGGGTGTGCCATTCCCACAGCTCAAAAGCGACATCGACGAGACAACGCGGGCGGTGTACCCAGGGGTGAAGCTGGATTAGAGCGGTAGCTGGGGCTATTAGCACCTCGCATACTATACTCGTGCGAGGTGAGTGTGGGATTGCAATAGCGTATAGATATGCTAATTGTGTACTATCGTGCACGATTTGTACAATAAGCGTGTTGATATAAGCACAGAAATAGCAAAACGCTCATTATTTTGGGCTGAATCTGGCTCAAGCAATAATTGGTAAGGTCTGATTGGTAATGCGCGTAATGAATACAAAAACATCCTTGCTGCAATGCAAAAGCTAGCGCGTGCAGTGTGATCAGAGAAATGCTAGAAGGGGAGACTATAGACTGCCGCAGTATGGTCACGAGAGCCTGTTTACGCAAAACAAAACCACCAGCAAAATCTGGTGGTTTTTACACGCTCATCGCTACGAGCTAGCCCGATACACTTGGTGGTCGTGGTGGTGGACTGCTTGGCGCGGGTCGCGGTGATGCGGGGTGCGAGGTGTCGCTCTGAACAGCGATGGAGGTGCCGCGGCTAGGTGCTGTGCTAGGGCGGTGTGGCGGTGGAGTAGTGGTGCGTGGTGGGGCGCTCATTGCGAGGCCGCCCAGGCCGCTGGCTGATGATGGGCCACTTGGGGCTGACGGACTGCTTGGCGGAGGGGGTGTGCCGCTACCACCACTCGGGCTTGGTGGCCCGCCTGGAGGAGTGTTGCTATCTTTGCTACTTAGCTGCGTGGTGGCAGCATTCTTGGCGCGATAACGCCGGATAAGGTAGAGAATAAGCGCGGCAATACCAACCAAGAGAGCGAGCAGTGATATAAGGATGAAGACCCACAGCGGTTTGTCTTCGCCAGCGAGGAACTTGTCTAGGGTGACCTTGCCGATGTGGCGCACCATTGGTGGCTGCTTCTTCTCGTCGGGCTTTTTGTCGGTGCGGCATTCTGACCAAATGGCGTCGGGGTAAGCAGTGGCCAGCAAGTACCATGCGGTCGAGGCGACGGAGTAAGCATTCGTCATTTGGTTGGCTTCGTCGACATTGGTAACGTACGGCCAAGCACCGTTAGCCCCTTGGGAGCGGTACGTTCGCTGGGCGCTAGCAGCGACTTCGTCTTTGTTGCCTGCGACGTTGTAGGCCTGGGTGACACCGAATGTCCCTTCGAACCAGACGGTGGGGGTGTACGTGCCGGTGAGGTATGGAGTGTAGCCCTGAGAGCCGGCACGGCTCATGGCAAAGTTGCGCGTGTAGGCTAGCGAGACCTTGGCTTTGTCGTACTCGCCGATTGCGTTGAGGAAGATAGAGCCCCAGCTGGAGGTGTCGAGCGCTTTGGCGTGGTCGTCGAGCCCTTGATCGAAGCGATTCTCGGCTTTGTTCCACAGTTTCTCCATAATGACTTTGGCCAGGCTGTCGGCCTCTTGGCGGTAGCTGGCGTCGCCATAGACTTGCGAGGCTCGCTCGTACACGTGCCAGAGGTCGGTATTGTGCTCAGTGGAGTGCCAGGCGATTTCGAACTGCTTGTTGTTATCGTCATCATTAATATTCGTGCCACCGCGGTAGAGGCCAGCACCAGGGCCAGATGTACTTTTCTTAGTCTTGACCCAGGCCAGGGCAGAGCGCACCATGCTGCTAACGCCATTGATATCACCAAACTTCTCTTGGTAACGGATGAGCGCATAGAGGACGAAGGCTACACCGCCAGTATAATAGCGCGCCTGCTGGTTGCTGGGGTCGAGCTGGTGGGCGCTGGAGGGGAAGGCACCACGCGACCGACCGGATTTGATTTGGATGGTCTTGAAGCCATTGACGAGCTGGTCTGCCATTGCTTTATCGCCCGCACCAACCGCCACGAGCAGTGCCAGCGACTGATCGTACATAAATGAATAGTGCACTCGGTGTGTGCCATAGCCATCTTGGCCAGGTGAGAACTCGTACGAGCGGATTAGCCCCGCCAGCTGTGGCTGGAAGTACTCAGCGAGGATCTTGTTGCTGCGCGTATCCACCAGGCGCAGCATTTTATGGCCCTTCTCGGTGCCAGGGAAGCTAAAGGTATGGTTTGTGTTGGCGGCTTGCTTGGCAACGAGGTAGGTTTGGTCGGTAATGACGTAGGATTGGATCTCGACATTTTGGTACTCAGTGACGCGTGGCCAGCTCTCGCCGAGGGGTTGGCCACTGCTGGCATCGTAGAGACGGAAGCGCCACTCGCCACCAATACTGCCATCAACTGGCGAGAGGTCGAGCGTCCAGCTGCCATCGCCCTGTACCTGGGCAGGAGTAACCTTGCCCTGCTCATACTCGGCGTCGGTAGCGCGGAAGGCTTTGACAACGCGGCTCCCACCGGTGGGCGCTTTGCCCAATACTTTGCCGCGGTAGTTGCCTGGTACCGATGATGGTGAAGTGACAGAGAGAGGTGTGGGGTTGCCAGTGGCATAGCTACCACTGTTCTTGAGCTGGAATGAGCCTTTTATCTCGCCAGTGTAGTCTGTGCCGTACTGCTTGGCGGCGGTGATGGTGCTGCCATCGCCAGCGTTGCGGATGGGCTGCATGAGGCCGCGGAGGTTGGCGAGGGCCTTGGCAGCGCGGGCTTTGTCGGTCGGGGAACTCAGCGCTGTAGTCTTGAAGCGCATCGTGTTGGGGTCGCAGATGTCGGGCTTGCCGTCTTTTTTGGTGGACGAGTTGGAGTTAGAATTCGTAGCGGGCTCAGCCATTGCTACCTGATGTAGCTGCATAAAGCCGACTCCTAGCACTACCACTGCTGCTACGCCTGCAAACCGAAAATGCGTCCAATATCGTCTCACTCCTGCTATACTCCTCACCTCGCCAATTAGCCACTAGGTATTGCCTGTGAGTATAGCATAACCATTTGCAATATCACAGCATAAGCAGTATAGCTTGAACAGAGATTAACAGGGGTAGGGAGAAGTGATTGGCGGGGATATTTGAGGGTGTACGAGAGCGATGTCTCCCATTTGACATTCCTCGCCGCATGGCGCACAATCGATGTATGAGAATGACACGCGTTATATCTGCAATCGGTGTCTGCTTGGTGCTGCTTGGCACCGCGCTCGGGGCAGTGCCAATGCAGGCCGACACATCGGTACGAGCCTATTCATCATCGAGCAGTAGTAAAGACAACTTTACCATTACCAAATATGCGGTTGATATGGAGCTTGGGCGCGATAGCGAGAAGCGCTCCACCCTCAAGACGAAGCTCACCATTACAGCAAACTTCCCGCCAGAACAGAACCATGGCCTCGCACCGGAGTTCGTCACGCAATATAAGGGCCACCACACGAGCTTTGCGCTTGGCTCGGTGCAGGATGAGCATGGTAATGATTATGAATATAGTTGGTCGGGCAACACCCTGCGCATTGGCAACAAAGACACCTACGTCTCGGGTAGCAAGACATACGTCATTACCTACACCCAGCGTGATGTCACGTGGAACTATGGCGATACGCAGAAGAATGAGTTCTACTGGGATGTGATTGGTACATCATGGCGAGTACCCATTAGCAATGCCACTGTCAGGCTCAAGCTGAGCCCTGAGCTTGCCGCCATCAGCCGGACAACACCGCAGTGTTACATTGGCAGGCAAGGGAGTCGCACCACCTGCACCGTCACGTCACCGAGCGTCGACACCATAACTGCCTCGGTGGGTTACCTCGCGCCGTATGCCGGTATGACGCTGGCGCTGGGTTTCCCGCAGGGCACCTTTGCGGAGTATAAGAAGACGCCTGGGGAGGTGTTTCAAGAGCGGCTGGAGGCGTTCCTTCCGCTTATATTCTTTGTGAGTATGCTGGTGCTGGGGCTTGTCTCGAGTGTGGTGTATTGGCTCTATCAGCGGGCGATTGGCCGGAGCAAGGAGCTAGGGACGATTGTGCCAGAATACCTGCCACCACCCGACACAAGTGTGACAACAGCGGCGGAGATCGTGCGGCCATTCCGGATGGTGAAGGGCTCAGCTATGGCAGCGCAGATGATCGACTGGGCGGTGCGGCACTACATTCGTTTGATTGAGGTCAAGCCCAAGACGTTCTTCTCGCGGGCACAGTACGAGCTTGAAGTCGTCAAGGATGTCAGCAGTCTTCATCCTGAGGAACAAGAGATCCTGGGCGATATCTTTGGTCACCTGCCGGCGGTGGGCGAGCGCATCAACCTCAAGACGCTACGCAACAATACCTCCTACGCCTTCCGCCTAAGTGATAATGCCAAGAAGCTTGATAATCTCATCGACCACACATACAAGCTGCGCGACACAAGCCGGAAGGGTACACGGGGCTTTCGTATCCTTGCGAGTGTGTTGGGTGCGCTAGTGCTGGTGCTGGGTGCGGCGACGATGTTTGTGCCGTTCCTCAGCGGGCTGCAATTCCTCTTCTTCCCAGGGATCTTTGTAGCGATTCTCATTGGTAAGCTGGGCTTTGCTAAGCCGCTGTCGGACAAAGGGCTGGCATTGCGCCGCTACCTGCTGGGGCTCAAGATGTATATCCGCTACGCTGAGGCCGACCGCCTACGCCTGCTGCAGAGCCCTGAGACTGCTGAGAAGGTTGATATTGGTGACCACGCTCAGCTTGTCAAACTCTACGAGCGGGTATTGCCCTATGCTGTGCTCTTTGGCCAAGAGAAGCAGTGGAGCCAGCAGCTGGGGCAGTACTATGAGGAAGTAGGCACCCAGCCCGATTGGTATGCTGGCCAAGGTGCCTTCAATGCAGCAATGTTTGTCTCGAGTATGAGTAGCTTGTCCGATTCTACTTCTGTTGGATCAAGTGACTTCTCGTCATCGAGCGGTGGCTCGACTGGTGGTGGCTTCTCCGGCGGCGGCGGAGGCGGCGGAGGCGGCGGCGGGTGGTAGAGCCTCCTGCTTTGCTTGCTTCAGTGCGCATCTATTGTTCAGTCTTTCTTCTGCAAAAACAAAGAAGCGGCCATCTCTCGTCGTGGTCGCTTCTGAGTGTAAGAACGAAAATAGATCGGCCACAAACATAGCCCACCAACCATGCTCAAACTGAATCCGGATATATCTCAACCCGAGAGTGTACTTAAGGGCACTACGATCAGGTCGAGACATGGTTTAGTGAGCTATGTTGATGGGCTATTTGCCCTGACTGTGACGCTTCTTGCGCCACCTTCTGATGCGCCACAAAGACACAAAGGAGAAGATGGTGCAGACGCTACACGCATAGGCTACTGCCACGATAGCTAAATCTATCGGCTGTAGTATATCGATAGGTCTGCAGCGCCGCAGGATGATGACTGAGATGATATCTATGACAAGGCTCAAAAATGCATAACACTTGAGTGCCTTGTACCACTCTTGCTTCTCAAAAACGCTGGCGATAAGCAAAAGGATTAGCGTAAACGGCATCATACTAAGTATGATGACTATACACCACATCTCCGGCTTCATCTTTCTCACCTCCTTGCAAGAAGTGAGCTCGAAGCAAAGGGCAACTCTTGCCCTGAGACGTACTTCGAGCAAAAGTTAATATATATATCAATATATGAACCCTGTGTCAAATTGTGCCAGCTTGAGTCCCAAAATCTCACTGGCAATAATCGTGCGTGGCTTTTAGATACAAACTAGCGTGATCACCATTTTTTCATTTCCGGCTTGGTGCTTTGTGGCGAACTTGGTATACTTGGTACGAGACATAAAGAAAACACATTATGGATTGGCTTCATATTATTATTCTTGGCATTGTCGAGGGGATTACTGAGTTTTTGCCCATCTCGAGTACGGGCCACTTGATGCTGGCAGAGAAGTTGCTGGGCTACTCGGTGAGTGACCCTGGGCTTGTCGCCTTTACGGCGGTGGTGCAGATTGGGGCGATTGCTGCGGCGATTGTTTATTTCTGGCAGGACATTTGGCGCATTGCCTCGGCGTGGTGTGCTGGCGTGGTGAACCCGAGAGCGCGGACGTTTCACTACCGAATGGGGTGGTATGTCATCATTGGCTCGCTGCCGATTGCGGTGGTTGGTTTGCTTCTTAAGGATACGATCGAGACGGTGCTACGCGGCCTGTGGTTTGTAGCGGCTGGGCTGATGATTTGGAGTATTGTACTGTTTTTGGCCGACCGCCGGGGGCGCGAGACACGCCATGAGCGCAACCTTACTTGGCGCGATGCTATGGCAATGGGCCTGATGCAGTGCTTGTCACTCATCCCGGGGGTGTCGCGCTCGGGGGCGACGATTGCTTCGGGGTTGTTCCGCGATATCGACCGCACGACTGCCACACGGATGAGCTTCTTCCTGGGGATTCCGGCATTGATGGCAGCTGGTGGGTTGGAGGCCATCACGCAGTCACACCAGATTGGCCGCTTGATTGGTTGGCCACAGATGATATTGGGGATTATTATATCCTTTGTGGTGGGGTATGTGGCAATCTCGTGGCTGCTGCGCTTTGTTTCGAGCAATTCATTTGATAAGTTTGTTGGCTATCGCTTGGCGCTTGGCACGCTACTCATCATCCTACTCGCGGTAGGCGCGTTGGCACCAGTGTAATTTCTCTGTAGCTTGTTTTCATACTTGCCTCACCCGGATAAAATAGTGGGGAGCGACAGTTCATGTGCAAGATTTTTTCGACTCGACCTTGTTAGAATTTTGCTTCTCAAGCGTGAGAAAAAACTCCACGATCGTTGTTTACCTAGTTTGCTCTCACTAGGTGATTGCGGTATAATTGCTATTAACATTAGCAGCTTATGGAGGCGCAATGATCGAAATAAAAAACATTACAAAAGTCTACGGCAAGAAGAAAAATACCTTCACCGCCCTCAAGGACGTAAGTCTTGCAATTGAGGAGGGGTCGAGCGTGGCAGTGCTGGGCAAGTCGGGCTCGGGCAAGTCCACGCTGATGCATGCCATCTCTGGCCTGGATAAGCCGCAGCAGGGTGAGGTGATCATCAACGGCGAGGATATCTTGCGGCTCAAGCGCAAGGCGACCGACCGCTTTCGAGCGCGGACGATGGGCTTTATCTTCCAGAGTTTCTTTGTGGAGGGTGGCGAGAGTTGCTATGACAATGTGAGTCTGTCGCTCGAGACCGCAGGTGTGCCGCGCAGTAAGCGCAAGCGGCGTATTGTGGCGGCGCTCGAGGCAGTTGGCTTGGAGGACAAGATCAAAGCGCGAGCTAAAGACCTCAGTGGTGGGCAAAAGCAGCGCTTGGCGATCGCTCGAGCAATTGCTGCCGAGCCACAGATTCTCTTTGCCGACGAGCCGACGGGCAACCTTGACTCAGCAACTTCTGGAGTAGTGGAAGACCTGCTCTTTAATTATGCTAAGGAGCATGGTGCCACGCTCATCATCGTCACGCACGACGAGGATCTAGCGCAGCGCTGCCAGCGCATCATTCGTATCAAAGATGGGGTGATTGATCACGACAGCGCTACGGATAAGGCGACAGCTTCTCCCAAGGCTAAAAAAGCGCCAACTCGCCGCCCAGCCAAAGCCGTAGCACCTGCCACGCAGCCCAAGAAAACAACGAAAAAAGCCGCAAGTGCTACTGCAAAAGCCAAATCCACAACCACCAAGCCAACACCAAGGAGGGCAGACTAACCATGAAGACGACTGATATTATCCGCCGCGCTGGCCGCAACCTGCGCCGCGCCAAGATGCGTACCCTGCTTACCAGCATCGCTATCGCGGTGGGCGGCTTCGCCATTATGGCGAGCTTGATGGCGGGCGAGGGTGCACGCCAGTATATTGACCGGCTGATTAGCAGTAATATTGATGCCAAGGCGGTGTTTGTCGTCAAAGACAAGCGGCTCATCGGGGTACAATCGGGCCAGCAGGCTGACCTACGTGAGTATAATCCTGATAGTATCAACCGCTATGGCAATGATTATAAAGCCCTCACCCAAAAAGACATCGACAAGCTGGCGGCGCGTACTGACCTTGAGAAGGTGAGGCCAGTCTATCAGCTCCAGCCCAAATATGTAAGCTTTGCAGCCAAGAAAGACAAGAAATACAGTAGTGATGTGAGTGTCTTTGATGGTGCTCTCGCGGCCGAAGTCGTGGCGGGTAAGCAGCTGGGCAAGGGTACTGAGCTCGCGCCCGGCGAAGCCGTTATACCTGAGAGCTATGCCGAGACGCTCGGGCAATCGCCTGCCCAAATGGTGGGCAAACAACTGACTGTCACAGTGGTGCAGACGCCGCAGAAGATTGATGAAGCAACGCTTGGCCAGGTCTTTGCTGAGAAGGGGCAGGCTGGGGTGAATGAGCTGATCAATGGCAAGGAGCTGCACAAGACCTTTACTATTGCGGCCGTGACGCGCAAATCGGCCGACCAAACCCAAGCAATGCGCGGTATTGGTATTAATGCCAAAGTAGCCCGCGAGCTGAGTGACTACAGTACTAAGGGTACGAGCCAATACCAAAAGTACATGTCTGCCACCGCAGTTGCCAAGCAGGATGCTGAGGCTGCCAAGAAGTCCCTCGAGAAAGATGGCTACACCGCAGCCACCGCCAAGGATCTGCAGCAGACACTCTTTCGCTTTGTTGATATCTTGCAGGCGATTGTGCTGTGCTTTGGTGCGCTGGCGCTGATAGTGAGTATTTTTGGCATCGTCAACACGCAGTACATCTCGGTGCTGGAGCGGACGCAGCAAATTGGCCTAATGAAGGCGCTGGGAGCAAGCCGGCGTGATATTGGCCGTTTGTTCCGCTACGAGGCTGCCTGGGTCGGCCTGCTGGGCGGTGCGCTGGGTGTGCTGGGCGCGTGGGGCGCTGGTGTGGCGCTTAACCCAGTTATCTCGGAGAAGCTCCACTTTGGTGATCATAAACTCCTCGTCTTTGTACCAGAGCATGCTGCTGCAGTGGTGGCTGGCCTGATGCTGGTAGCGATCATTGCTGGCTGGCTGCCAAGCCGCAAGGCTGCGAAGCTTGACCCAATCGAAGCGCTGCGTACAGAGTAATCTAGATAGATACGAAGAGCCAAAACCCGCTGTGCTGTGGTAGGCAAAGCGGGTTTTTGGCTAGCTAAGAGGAGCACTACTGTACACCTAACAGGTGTAGAGCGAGAAAATAGACCTAAAGATAGCTGAGAATTGAGGGCAGAGTGGCTAGTACTCTTTAATTTTATAACGCTTGTGCTATAATTGGGCAAAAGGGTATAAATAGGGGTATCGCTATGAATGAACACCGCAAAAAATTTGCAAGCCGTTCGCTCGTGTTTGGCTTGTTTGGGATATTATTAATCATCATTATATTGCTTTGGTGGTGGTGGCCATGGGGCTACAATAGTAGCTTCAAGGGTGTGCGGCCAGACCAAGTGAGCTTGCGCCAGCACGATGGGAAAATCCAGTGGCAATTTATGAATGGCGCATGGCAAGATATTGCCTCGGTCGAGGACCTGCGCGGGGCAAAAGGCGAGCAAGGTGCACGCGGCGAGGCCGGAGCGAGTGGCGCACGAGGTGCAGATGGCGCCAATGGCCGTGATGGTGCAGATGGTGCACGCGGCCGCGATGGTGCTACTGGTGCAGCTGGCAAAAATGGCGCAAACGGTGCCAATGGCGCCAACGGTAAGGACGGTGCAAACGGGGCCAATGGCAAAGATGGTGCATCGGCCGCTAAGGGCGACAAGGGCGAAAAAGGTGACAAAGGCGAGCCCGGCAAAGATGGCAAAGACGGCAAAAATGGTGAAAAAGGTGAAAAGGGTGAGAAGGGCGATGCTGGCCCGAAAGGTGACACAGGTGCCAAAGGCGAGCAGGGCACACCTGGCACACCTGGCACACCTGGCGCACAAGGAGAAAAAGGCGTACCCGGCCCGAAGGGTGACCAAGGAGACACTGGTCAGCAAGGGCAACCAGGCCAACCAGGCCAGCCCGGTCCACAAGGTCCGCAGGGTCAAACTGGCCCAGCAGGTGCCGATGGCCGAACAATCGAGCTCCAGAAGGGCACGCTCTACATCCAGTGGCGCTACACTGGCGAAACAGCCTGGCAAAACCTCATTGCCTACACCGACCTCAAGGGTGAGAAGGGTGATCCTGGCCAGACCGGCCCACAAGGTGCCCAAGGCATCCAGGGGCAGCAAGGTGCTACTGGACCCAAAGGCCAGGATGGCACCAACGCAACGATTAATGTTACCAACAGCACTCAGCCATGCTCACCAAATATGACTGTCACAGGCAACGGCACATCGCAGCTCGGCCTTACCTTTGCGGGTAGCACGGTGCCGGCGGGTGGCACGGTTGGCCAAATATTGTCGAAGAAGTCGGCAGCAAACTGCGACATGGAATGGCGGAGTCTCCCCCAGATGACTATCTTTACGGCAACACTTGGCAATGGTAATGGCGGTGTGACGGCTGCAACGATTGCTAAGGATACCTTTGCGCCAGTGCCGCTCAAGACCGTCGTAACAAACAACGGTGGCGGGTCGTGGGATGCCGGGAGTAAATCGTACATTGCACCAAGTGATGGTGTGTACTTGATCCAATCGCGGATTCGCTTGAACGATACATCGTCACCCCGCGGTGTGTACCAGGCTGTCAACGACACAGCCCGCGACACTCCAGAGGGTGTGTGGAGCAACAACCAACAGGGCTACCGCTTTACCATGCCATACACTCGCTTGATGCGAGTAACGGCCGGGACACCGCTCAAGCTCGTCGTCTACTCGGCTGGCCAAGACGCAAACATCACCGATGCAAGCCTCAGCATCGTCAAGATATCAGACTAAGCTAGTCAGCCCACTACCAGCCCCTACAGAACCAGCCACTATGGCTGGTTCTGTGTTAGTTTCTCCTCGCTCATGGAGTGATCGAGAGCAGAAAAGTGAGGCAAAAATGGGGGTCTGCAAGCTGTGCTATCTGCCCAATAGTACCGTGGCTGGGTGGCCATCGTGCCCGGAAGTTTTATCGAACAAATTGCCATTACGCTTGGCGTGGTATCTGATATAATATAGTTATGTTAGATATTCGTTATATTCGCGCGCATGCCGACGAGGTGCAGGCAGCAGCGCGCCGTAAGGGCTATGAGGTGTCCATCGCTAAGCTTCTCGCGTGCGACGATCAGCGCCGGGAGCTTCAGCAGCGGGTGGATGCTGTGCGCACCACGCGCAACGAGACAGCCGCTCAGATGAAGGGTGGCAAGCCAAGCCAAGAACTCATCGCTACAGGCAAGGCACTCAAAGCCGAGCTCGCAACGCTGGAAGAGGAGCTGCGCACCATAGAGAACAACTTTTTTACTCAGTTAGAGGCAGTGCCAAATATCACCCTGCCAGACGTCCCACTAGGCGGCGAGGCAGACAGTGTGGAGATGAAGCAGTGGGGTGAGCGACGTGAGTCGGCTCAGGATCACCTCGACTTTGCTATGAGCCGGGGCTGGCTCGACTTTGAGCGCGGTGCTAAGGTAGCTGGCACGAAGTTTTACTATGTGCTGGGCGACCTAATGCTGCTCGAGAATGCCATCTACCAATATGCCCTTAACTTCCTTGTCGGCAAAGGCTTCCGCCCCATGACGGTGCCACACATGGTGAGTGGTCGCGTGGCGCGTGGTTCGGGCTTTGCGCCCAAGAGCGATAAGGAGAGTAACGAGTACTTTATTGAGGGCGAAGACACTATGCTTATTGGCACAGCCGAGGCCCCACTGACAGGCTTCCATGCCGATGAGATCCTGAGTGAGAAGGACTTACCGCTCCTCTACACTGGCTACAGCCCCTGCTACCGCAAAGAGGCTGGCGCTGCCGGGAAGTTTAGTCGCGGGCTGTTTCGGGTTCATCAGTTCAACAAATTAGAGATGTATATCTATTGCTTGCCCGAGCAGTCGGCTCAGATGCACGAGAAAATCCTCGCACTGGAGGAGGAGATTTGGCAAAGCCTGGGTGTGCCATACCACGTGGTAAATATCGCGGCGGGAGACTTAGGTGCACCAGCTGCCAAGAAGTATGACATTGAGTACTGGTCGCCTGTTGATGGTGCTTACCGCGAGCTTACCAGCTGTAGCAACTGCACCGACTTCCAGGCGCGCAACCTCGGCATCCGCGTCCGCCGGGCTGATGGCTCGCTCCAGGTGGTACACACTCTCAATGGCACGGCAGTGAGCTTGGCTCGTGCACTGGTAGCGATTATCGAGAATTATCAAACAACAGACGGCCAGCTCCGCGTGCCAACGGTGCTGCAGCCATATCTGAACAATAGGGAGGTACTCTAGATGGGGCGCACAATCAGAAAAATGAGCCGCAAAGGCTATGCCAAAGTTGCTAAGCCGTTTCTCTTCCGGCGGCAGCCCGATGTAGCGCACCAGTCGATGCTCTGGACAGCGCGGGCACTGCATGCCATTCGGGGTGAGCAGCTCCTTAGTGGCTGGCGCTACAAGAACCCTCGCCTCGAGCAGACTATTCTTGGCCTTAACTTTGTTAATCCTATTGGTCTGTCTGCTGGGCTGGATAAAGATTTTGATCTGCCCCCTGTGGCAAAGAAGATTGGTTGCGGCTTTGAGATTGGTGGCTCAGTAACAGCCGTGCCTTGTGAGGGTAACCCTAAGCCGTGGTTTCGTCGCTTGGCTAGTGAGCAGTCGATCGTCGTGAATGTTGGGTTGGCCAATCGCGGCGTGGCCAAGGCGATCGAGCAGATCCGCGGCTACTCACCACGGGTCTGGCGCGACTTTCCGCTCAGCGTATCCGTAGCCAAGACGAACAGCCCTAAGCAAGTCCGCCCCAAGCAAGCGATTGCCGACTACTGCGACAGCCTCCGCCAGCTTGAAGAAGCTGGTTGCACACCACTGTACGAGATTAATATCTCCTGCCCGAATGCCTATGGCGGCGAACCCTTCACGACGCCCGCTCGCCTGGAGAAACTCCTCACTGCAGTGGATGAACTGAAGCTCTCGCGCCCCGTCTTTATCAAAATGCCAACGGATAAGACGTGGACGCAGTTTGCCAAGCTCCTCTCCATCATTGACAAGCATAATGTCGCGGGCCTGACGATCGGTAACCTCGTCAAAGATCGCAGCAAGCTCACCGACCCAAGTGTCTTGCCCGACGATACTCCCGGTAGCCTTAGTGGCCGGCCAGCGCAGGCCATCACGACGCGGCTTATCCACAAGACGTATGCACTGTATGGTGACCGCTTTGTCATCATTGGTGTGGGCGGTGTCTTTACGGCAGAAGATGCATACGAGAAGATCCGGGCTGGCGCGAGCCTGGTGGCGCTGGTGACAGCGCTGATGTTTGAAGGGCCACAGGTCGTGGGCGACATCAACGAGGGCTTGGTGGAGCTGCTCGACCGAGACGACTACGTCTCTATTAGCGAAGCAATCGGTGCGGCGCACCGCAAGTAGGGAAGCCAGTGGCGTCCGAAGCAAACGGCCCACACGATGAGCGTTTTGCCTTTTCCATGCGGTACGCGGCAGCATGGTTTGGCCAGGCGGTGGTACGGCACATCACCGGTGCAGCATTTGCCCGGGCTGTGCAGTGGGAAGCGATAGAAACTCACGTCCTTCCTGGGCGGCAGTATCATGAGCCTGTGGTAGAACATCGAGCTGTCCAGTATGTTGGTACACATGCGAGGGAAGATTACCCGCTCCGCGATACAACACTGATTGTTTCTGGCTATGTTGACCGCGCAGCCGACCGCTGTGTGGGTGGCCAAGCGGTTGACGTGTATCGGCTAACGGGCCAAACAAGTGCCTACCGCCTCATGGTCGATCGCCAGACAATGCAGCCATATGTGGCACATCTTGCCCCAGTTTATCCTAACGAACGACAGGACAAGCCACCAGCTGTAACCATGCGCAGCTTTGTCCCGGTGGATAGCTTGCGACGGGTTGGCCGCCTGATAGAAGCGCTCAATAGCCTTGCAGCGCACACCGTTGAGATAGAGGTGAAGTACCAGACATTGCTTCGCTATCAAAATCAGCAAAAGTAAAATGGCCCGGCGTCACAGCTTAGCCCACAGCCATTTGACATTATCCATAATATACTGCACTATAGGACGAGAATTGTGTAATAAAGGAGCAAGAATGAACGAACATCAGCCAGCAAGAGACCCAAGAAGCGGAGAACGACAAGACCTGTCGGGGATTGCATATGAGCTACAGGCTAGAATGGGCCGTGTACTCACCGATGAACCTTTTGAGTATGCCAAACATAGGCCAGGTGCATTGCATGAGCGTCGTATCCAAACCAACCCAGAGATCAGCAAAGAAGGTGAAGGTGATGCCACTGAGCGTACTATATTTTTGACAGGCCGCAATGGTAAGTATATAGAGGTGTCTGGCGTTGTGCTTGATGAAATGTCGGTCGTTTTGGACCCATCTGTCACCATTATGACACCTGATAGTAATGATTGGGTGGTGTATCGCTCGAAGGTCGGTCGCCCGAAGGATGGCCATGATGGCCAGTGGCAAATTGAGCGTATCCATGGCAGCCAGACAGGTCAGATCGATAGTGAGCCGTACACATTTTTCCAGCCGGTAGATAAAGACGGTAAGCAAGACCTAGAGCGCGCAGAGGCTGATGCACGAGAATTGCATGATGTCAGAAAACTTATAGAAGGGGCGCACTGCCGCGTAGAGACACCGCCCAAGAACGAGGCGAAGGCTTTGCTCGACCAGATTAAAGAACTGCGCGAAAAGATGGCCGAACGGATGGGATTGCTAGCCGAACATCTCTCTCTGCGCTGATAATTTACTCATAACAACCCCTGTTTTCTCCTCAACCATGCTATACTATAAGCACAAGTTGCTAACACGAAAGGGGTCAGCATGATCGCAAACATCGACATTACCGGTATTGGCAAATACTCGCCAGACGAGCCAACCAAAAAATACATCCGCAAGAAGATCGGTGCGCTCGACCGCATGGTGTCGCGCCACGCTCGCAAGACCGTCAGTGCTATGGTGCGCATCGAGGAGATCAATGGCGAGCATGGTAATAAATATGAGGTAGAGGTGGTCATTACTGTGCCAGACCAAACCATCAAGGCCAAAGACTCTACGCTCAACGTCCTGGCTGCTACCGACATCGTCGAGCGCAAACTGGCTGGCCAGCTGCGCAAATATAAGCAAAACCAGCTGCCACACCTTGGTCGCCGTGGCCTTCTCGCTCGCTTCAAGCGTAGCTTCGAGCGCGAGCAGGATCATCCTGCGGAGTAGCTAAAGCTTTCGCTTACAAAAGACCAATGCTCTGGAGAGTGTTGGTCTTTTGTTGTGCCTCAATTTTAGAACCTGCTATAAAAGTGAGCTACCGCTGCAAATGTTCTGATTAAGGTTTATAGTATAATAATAAATATGACGAATAAAGAAATGCCGCGTACAAAGCTAGACGAACTACAAGAAGAGCTGATTACCCTCATGAATGGGGGGCGGTGCTGAGCCTAGCGTAGCACGACACGAGCACACCCTGCGAAGTAAAGCACAGAAAATGGGGCGTTTTGCCGTCCTATTGTGTGGCATATTCAGAGAAGCAGCACGCGAGGGATGTGCGGAGAATCCGAAGGTATTGAGCGCGTATTCGGTATTGGTCGATCCAATCGTACCAGCACCAGGAAATATCTATCCACCCAAGGACACTCCCATACCACAATCTCCCCATCACGACTCGCGGGATGATGCGATGGATCGCGAGCTCTAAGATAACCGGTGTCGTTATCAATATGAGCAACTCCAGCTCCGTGCCCTTCCCAAACAGCCGCAAACCCGGTATAATGAGGGGAGTTTTTTGAATTGAATGGCCGCTTAGAGAGGAAAGCGAGGGAAGTTTGACACCATGGCAACAACACAGCAAAAAGCACTGACGAAGATTTTTGGCGATCCGCAGAAGCGGATCTTGAAGCGTCTGCAAAAGAAGGTAGACCAAATTAACAAACTTGGGCCTAAATATAAGGCACTCTCGGATGAGGAATTAGCCAAGCAAACAGAGGTACTCAAGCAGCGCCTGCACAAGAAGGGCACAACGCTCGATACCATCTTGCCAGATGCCTTTGCGGTGGTGCGCGAGATGGCCGACCGGGTGATTGGCGAGCGGCATTATGATGTGCAGCTGATTGGCTCGATGGTGCTACACGAAGGCAACGTGGCCGAGCTCAAGACTGGTGAAGGCAAAACCCTGATGTCCACTCTGGCAGCATACCTCAATGCGCTCGAGGGCAAGGGTGTGCACGTCGTGACTGTCAACGACTACCTAGCCCAGCGCGATGCTGGCTGGATGGGGCAGATTTATAGCGCCTTGGGCATTAGCACTGGTGTGATCATTAACGAAGCGTCCTTCCTCTACGATGGTACGTATACCAACGAGAACCATACTGATCCACGCATGCAAAAGCTCCGCCCCTGTACACGACGCGAAGCTTACGAGGCAGACATTACCTATGGGACGAATAACGAGTTTGGCTTCGATTACCTGCGTGATAATATGGTCAATGAGATTAGCCTGGTGCGCCAGCGCGAGCTCAACTTTGCCATTGTAGACGAGGTGGATTCTATCTTGATCGACGAAGCGCGCACCCCACTCATCATTAGTGCGCCTGCGGCTGAGAACCCTGATAGCTACTACCAATTTGCCAAGATTGCTGCCAAGCTTGTGCCGGAGGACTACCGTCTTGACGAAAAGCACACCAGTGTGGCCCTGACAGATAGTGGTATCGATAAGGTACAGAAACTCCTTGGCATAAAAAATTTGTACACCCCTGAGTATGTCCGCAGTGTCTACCATATCAACCAAGCTCTGCGCGCCCAGACGCTCTTCCATCGTGACAAAAACTATGTGGTGACCAATGATGGCGAGGTGATCATTGTCGATGAGCACACTGGCCGCCTCAAGATCGGCAACCGCTACAACGAAGGCCTCCACCAGGCGATCGAAGCGAAAGAAGGCGTGCCCGTTCAGCAAGAGAGTATGACGCTGGCAACTATTTCCTTCCAGAATTTCTTCCGCCTGTATAAGAAGCTCAGTGGTATGACCGGTACGGCCTTTACTGAGGCAGAGGAGTTCCAGCAGATCTATAGCCTGGATGTGGTGGTAGTGCCACCCAACAAGCCAATTACCCGCAAAGACCACCAAGACCTTATTTACAAAACCGAAAAGGCTAAGCTTAAAGCTGTGGCAGCCGCCATCAAGAAGTACCATGAGCAAGGCCGGCCGGTGCTGGTGGGGTCGGGCTCGATTGCTAAGAATGAGCTGATCGCCCAGTGGCTGGACAAAGCGGGCATTACATATGAGATCCTCAATGCTAAGAATAATGAGCGTGAGGCCGAGATTGTGGCACACGCTGGTGAAAAGGGTGCCGTGACGCTAGCGACGAACATCGCGGGGCGTGGCACAGACATCAAGCTTGGGCCGGGCGTGAAGGAACTTGGCGGCCTGGTGGTGATCGGCAGCGAGCGGCATGAGTCGCGCCGGATCGACAACCAGCTACGTGGCCGTGGTGGCCGCCAGGGCGACCCGGGTGACACCCAATTCTACGTCTCGACCGAAGACGATCTGATGCGGATCTTCCAGGGTGAGCGTATTGCTGGCCTGATGGAGCGCCTTGGAGTAGAAGAAGACATGGCCATCCAAAACAAAGCGGTCAGTAAGACGCTTGAGGCGGCGCAAAAGCGGGTTGAGGGCTTTAACTTCGATGCGCGCAAAAATGTTGTTCAGTACGACAACGTCATCAACCGCCACCGCAAAGTGGTCTATACTGTGCGACGCAAGATCCTTGATGGCGACAACATAAAGCCAGAAATTCAGCGCCTGCTGCGCACTGCAGTAGAGAGCCTCACAGAGGTACCAGCCAAGCAAAACCCGAAGTTCGCTGAGGAGTTTGGCGCGATCTTCCCGCTGGATAAAGACGAGATTAAGAAAATCGGTGCCGAGAAGCGCGATCGTGTCCGGACCAAGATGGCACTCGATGCGGCGAAAAAGTTGTATCAAGACAAAGAAGACGAACTGGGTAGCGAGCTACTGCGCGGTATTGAGCGTGAAGTGTATCTGCAGGTGCTCGACACGCTGTGGATGCAGCATCTAGAGAATATGCAGCACCTGCGCGAGGGGATTCACTGGCGCAGCGTGGGCCAACGCGACCCGCTGGTGGAGTACCGCGCCGAGTCGCAAAAGCTGTTTGATAGCCTGCAGGCTAATCTCCGGGCGGAGGTGCTCCATGCAATCTACCAAGTGCGCAAGACAGATGCCATCACTCGTGAGGCAACCGACAACGAGCACGATACCGAGCTCACCCGCCTGGCCGAAACCTCGGTGGAGCGCGGTGTGAATGAGATCACGAGCGGGGAAGCAAATCGCGACCACGACTTTACCAAAACAAAAGCGGCACCAACCACTGCCGACGTCAACCGCAAACGTAATGCCGCCCGCAAGAAAAAGAAAGCCCAGCGGCAGAATCGCAAAAAGAACCGCTAGATGCAACACACAGTAACAGAGGTCAGGCTAAAGAATGGTGCCCGTGGCCTTCTCATCGATGTGCCTGGCGCAACCGTGATGAGCTTCCAGTTCCAATTCCGAGCGGGCAACCGCTATGTTGCGAGCAAGGACATCTACGAGACGGCGCACATTATGGAGCATATGGCCTTTGGTGCTAATGCTCAGTTTGCGAGCGAGCACGAGTATGAGGCAGAGTTTATCAAAAACGGTGCCTACCACAATGCCTGGACGAGCGATTTGTCTATGGTGTATGTGGCGGACTGTGCGGATTTTGAGTGGGAGCGTATTTTGCAGTTGCAGCAGGTGGCCATCACGCAGCCAAAGTTCAACCAGACGGAACTCGAAGCCGAGAAGGGCAATGTGCGCAGCGAGCTTGTTGGTTATCTTAACAATCATAACCGAGTGCTGTGGCCCAAGATCCAGCAGCTACTGGGAAATGACATCTATACCTTCCACCAGCGCGTGCGCACCATTGCCCATGTGCAGCTGAGCGATATTCAGGAGCACTACCGGCGTACCCACACCAGCGACAACCTTCGCTTTGTCATTGCTGGCAAAATGGCGGGGCGCAAGGCGCAGATCAAGCGCATGCTCGAGAGCTGGCAGCTGCCGCGTGGTGAGCGCTTTGCGGTGCCGCACGACGAACTTCACAGTGGTAAACCCACCCTCATCCGCCGCAAAGAAGCGAGCAATCTCACCTTTGGCTGGTCGATGGAGATCCCGCGCGAGCTTAGCGACAAAGAAGACGCCGCGCTCGACTGCCTCAACCACATCCTCACCGGCACGATGCACTCGCGCATCTTTGGTAAGGCGCGCAAGCAGGGCATGGCCTATGGGATGTTTAGTGATGGCTCGGTGGGCAAATATGAGAGCAGCTGGGACTTTGGTGGCGAGGTGGAGTGTGATAAGGCGGAGCGGCTCTTTGCTTTGATTGTCAGTGAGCTCCAGGCGGTGCTGCGTGGTGAGATTACCGAGACCGAGCTGGAGGCAGCCAAATCCTACGGCCTGGGGCGCTACCAAATGGGGGCGCAAACAGTAGCACAAATTAGTGGATTCTACACTGGCCGTTTCTTCTGGGATGGGTATGTGAAGGACTATGCCAAGGTGCCACAAGAGATCAAAGGCACGACCCTCGAGCAGATGAACGCCGTAGCACGTGAATTCATTGCCGCCAACACCTGGGCACTCGCTGGCGTGAGCAGCGGCGAGCGCAGCGACATTGTGCGGCTGGGAGAGCAGCTGGAAGGGCTGTTTGCACAGAGGTAGAAGCACCTCAGCTTAGTATAGTTGCCTCCCTTTGTATTATAAGAGTCGAAGTTTTTGTGGCGATGCTTGGCCTATCTGCTTATATAATTTGAGCAAATTATTTTTACTATTTTTAGTGAAGGCAAGGAGAGGTACTTGCATTCATTGGATTTTATTGTATTATTGAAGTAATAGCAAGGGAGAACAACACATGAGTGACGTCAATCCAACCAACAGTAAAAGTTACCGCCCAGGAGACGAAGAAAAAGGTTATAACGACCTTGTCACGATTGTCCTCACAAAACGGGAATGCTCCGACTTATTGACAGCCATGAATGAGCTCACCGCGGGCCCGTATGCACCTTCTAAAAAAGAATGGCAATGGATGGAGGATGTCATGGGTATGCCTACGCGCGAAAGTTTGATGGCACTATTCGATAAGGTTGACGATTTCCAAGAGGGTGACCTTAGGTCGTCCAAGTAGCGGCTTAGTGCACTTGATCCTTGAGTTGTAGTGGTACACTGCTATGAGTGATCAGGTATAGCTGTAACCTACCCTCTACATTCTAACGTAAGAAGAATTTGTGAGCGAACAAGCACAGGCGGATATCCAGAAGTACGGCTACAATCCTGAGGATATGCCCGATTGCTTCCTCCCCGATAACTTCGAGGAAGTATTTCAGCGGATTGGTATACATGGCACAAGGCATAGCGTGCTGGTTGCTCAGTTTACTCTAGCCTAACATACAGCCGACCATAAACAGCCGGCTGTATGTGCTGGTTGTGAGCTGATTTTAGCCTGCGCGGTACACTGCCATCTTCGTGTTGAGTAGTTTGTTCATCTCGGTGAGGCTACCATCCTTCTTGTGGAGGACGCCGTCGTCGATGACGTATGTCTCGGCTTTGCTATCTCTGTTGTCGGGCATCTTGGGTGCAGTGTTTTGCCCGCTGTACTTGCTGCGGCTCGTTAGGTCGCTGTGTGTGCGGTAGTATTGAGCAGCTTTGAGGCGGTGGTCTTTGACCGCTTGGTAATATGTGAGGTATTCGGTACCGAGCTTGCGTGCATTGTCATTTTCGCTGATGTTTTGCATTTTTTTGGCTTGCTCGATGCACGAGCCATAGGTCTTGCTTGCTTCCCTTTCGATCTCGCTATCGGTCAGTGCAGGAGCGCTCGTAAGCGCTGTGCTGCCACCCTTGCGGAAGTCAAAATTCAGAATTTGGCGGTTGAGCGTGTTGGTATCGGCGCACTCTTTGATAAAAGTGGCGACGGTGGAGTAGTAGCTAGGCAGCTTGCCCAGTGCAGTAACGGCTTCGTCCGTCTCGTGCTTGTACTGCTCGTATGCACGCTTGATGTCTTCGTCGTGCACGGCGCGTGAGCTACCAAGCTTGCTTATGAGTTCTTTGCGGTTGTCTGCAAATGCCTTGGTATCGATCGTCTCGCCACGAGAGAGTGGCTGCAGCAAGCGATCCTCGGTGCGGCTATGGCTGCGGATGAGCGCCTGGGCGTCTTGCAAGTCTTTGCGGCTTGGTGGTGCCGACTGAATGGCCACTACAATAATAATGACAATAAGCAGCACGAGGCCCACCGCGCCAGCAATCAGGCCATACAGCAGTTTCTTGTTTGCTAGCAATGGGTTACCCAAGTGGGGCGGTGTATTGCTAGGCTGCGATGTGTTCATATTCATTGTGTTCGTTGGCGAGGTCATAGCTGGTTGGTTATGGCTAGGAGTGGGCTGAGTGTCCATTGCTTGTGTCCTTTATCTTCGTTGTTGATACTCAAATTAACTATAGACTATATATTATAGCAATAGTTGCAGTAAGCGCAAATTGACGGAGGAAGAGCTGTTGCGGCGCATTGTGTTTGGTGGTATGCCAATGCGATCTTTATATAAAGAAATACACAAAAAATCAACAAGACCGCTACAGAAGTGGAGTCACCGTCCATCGATGGGAATGACGAGGGAGTACCAAGAACAAGGGCAGTATGATACACTCTCTGACCTCTGTATATTCTGTGTTTTGGGTGCTGTGTATGCTATAATAACGGTATGAAAGTTGCGATTGCTGGGTACGACGTTGAGGGTCGTGCGACGTATGATTATGCGCGGCAGGTGTGGCCTGCGGCGGAGATTGTGATAGCCGATGAGCGGCGCATTGCTGATGTGCCGCCTGGGGTGGTGGATGTATTGACGGGCCCAGATGCCTTTGCTCAGCTGGGCGATGCCGATATCGTCATGCGCACCCCTGGGCTGGCACCGTGGCGGATCGAGACGGACGGCACAGTGTGGTCGGCCACGAATGAGTTCTTCGCACGCTGCCCCGCGCCGATCATTGGCGTGACAGGCACAAAGGGCAAGGGTACAACGGTGAGCCTCATCGCTGCTATGCTGCAGGCCCTTGGTCGCACCGTCCATGTGGTGGGCAATATTGGCCGGCCAGCCTTGGCGCAGCTGGGGCAGATTAGCCCGGATGATGTGGTGGTGTATGAGCTGAGTAGCTTCCAATTGTGGGATGCCGAGCGCTCACCGCAGATCGCGGTAGTGCTGATGATTGAGCCCGACCATCTCGACAAACACGTTAATTTTGCCGAGTATGTCGATGCCAAGGCCAACATTCGGCGGCATCAGCGGCCGGGCGATGTGTGTATTTATCATCCGAGCAATCCATATGCCGCGCAGATTGCTGAGTCGCTTGACACGGACGTTGCGCGTGGCAGCCTGGGTACGCCGCCACCAGCGTATCGCTATGGCACGCCAGATGATGGCATGGTGTATGTGAAAGATGGTGCCTTTTGGCAGGGTGAGCGGCGGCTTTGCGCAACGGATCGCCTACAATTGCCAGGTGCGCACAATATTGAGAATGCCTGTGCTGCGCTGAGCGCAGTGCTCGCCTTCGATCCACAGGCTGTGCCACAGCGTCTAGCGGAAGGACTGGCGAGCTTTGCTGGTTTGCCGCATCGCTTGGCCTTCGTGGCAGAGCAGGATGAGGTACGGTATTATGACGACAGTATTGCTACCACACCGGGCAGTGTCATTGCAGCGCTGCGTGCCTTTGCGGAGCCCAAAGTTCTCATCGTTGGTGGGGCAGACAAAGGTGGTGATTACGAGCCACTCGCGCAAGAGGTGCATGCTCAGGGTGAGTCTGTCCGCGCTATCATTACGATGGGGGCGAATGCTTCGGCGATTGCAGCAGTATTACAAAACTATGATGTTGCTGCGTCTATTATAACGCTTGGCAGCGTGCCCATGACAGAGGTCGTAGCTGCCGCTAAGCAGCAGGCCGAGCCTGGTGATGTCGTCATCTTAAGCCCCGCTGCCGCGAGCTTTGACCAATATCGTAGCTATGCCGACCGTGGTGAGCAATTTATTGCAGTGGTGCAGGGTGGTGGAGTGTAAGCTATTTTGCGATTGAGCAGGATATACTATAATATATACAAATAACTATATAACTGATACAAGATAAGGAATCGAATAGCCCAATGAATCAGCAACCATATACCAACTCACCGCAGCCTGCCGCCGCGCCGCAGTATAGCAAGGGGCAGCTTGCCGTGGCCCGTGCTGCTATGTCTAGCGACAACACCGTGCTGGCAGTCACCTTTATTGGCTTCTTTTTTATGACGTCGGCGTATTTTATTTTTACGGCGCTGGCCGAGCATTTTAGCGTAGAAGGTACCGGTGTGGAGGCAGAGCAAGTTCCACTCTGGCTGAGGCTTATTATAGCTTTGTTTAGTGGGGCTATTCTCTTTGGTATTATCCTCCTTGTTGGGATGTTTTTCATCCGGATGGAGCGGCAGAAGATGCTGGGCAATGCTATGCAAGTAGAGTATAGCGATTATGCGTGGCTGCGCGATTGGGCCAACGTCACAGCGGCCGACCTCGGTTTGCCACGGGTAGAGATCTTCGTCACGCAGAATCCAGTCATCAATGCCTATGCCTTCGGCTTTATGAATCCATACTGTATTGTGCTGCACTCTGGCTCGATCCGCTACCTCACGCCTGACGAGCTCAAGGCAGTCGTCATCCACGAGATGGGGCACATTAAGTACAAGCACACCATAGCTATGCTGTATCTGCAGCCGTTCTTGGCACTGCCGTTTGTTTCCTCGGTGTCTGGTTGGCTGGCGGGCTTTTGGCAGCGCCGTACTGAGTATACGGCCGACCGCTTGGCGCTGACTTACACCGAAGATCCAGAGCTCGTCAAGAATGCGCTCGTCAAGGTGCACATTGGCCCTGATGTGGCGGAGGGGATGAATGAGACTGCTCGCCAGTGGCAGCGCTACACCGCCAACCGCCCAATGAACCGCTTTGCTCAGACCTTGAGCGACCACCCATACCTCGTGCGCCGGCTTGATCACATCGACGAAATGACCACCAAGCTCCTCACGCCCCAAGCACCAGCTGCACCAGCCCAACCCACAACACCAGTCCAGCCACAGTAGGGGAGTGCGAGGCGACGCAATGCTGCTTATACGAGACGCCACTATCTGTGCGATGGTGGTTTCTTGGTTTTGCTCGATGTATTGCGATAGTGTAATAACAACGAGACTCCGCACTTTACGTAAACAAAGGTAACGGAGTGAGCGAACGTGCAGCAATACGCTGCGAGATGTGTGCTCCAGCAATACTTTGCGCTACATAGTAGAGCGAGCCCTCCAAGAGTGCGGTATAATAGACGTATGCAACCACTCAAAAAGCGCGCCGCACAGCTCCTCGCCGATATCCTCGATGCGATCCGTCGTTTGCAAATTACGGACAAAGCTACCCAGCTCACTCAGCTCGAGGCGCAGCTGGCCGACTCGCAAATTTGGGCTAATCCAGCCCACGCTCAGCAAGTGTCACGCCAGGCAGCAGCACTGCGAGGGCAGATAGAGCCATGGCAGGTGCTGCAGGCCCAGGCGAGCGACATTGTGGAGCTAATGGATTTGGGTGATGACTCAATGATACCAGAGTTCGAGCAACAGCTTGCTGCCCTCGAGCACGACTACCAAGCGCGCCACCGCGACCTCCTCTACAGTGGCGAGCACGACGACCAACCGGCTATTATCAAGATCAGTGCCGGGGCCGGTGGCACTGATGCCCAGGATTGGGCAGCGATGCTCGAGCGGATGTACCTGCGCTTTGCTGAGCAGCATAGCCTTCAAGTGGAGCTCCTCGAGCGCTCGACGGGCGAAGAAGCGGGCATCAAGAGTGCGACATACAGCTTCCACGGCGCGTATGCCTATGGCCAGCTGCGCAGCGAGCATGGCGTGCACCGCCTGGTGCGGCTCAGCCCGTTTAATGCCGACCATTTGCGCCAGACGAGCTTTGCTCTGGTGGAGGTGATGCCCGAGATCGCTGAGCCCGAGCAGGTGCAGCTTGAGGACAAAGACCTCCGGATCGACGTCTACCGCAGTGGTGGCAAGGGCGGACAGGGCGTTAATACGACCGACTCGGCGGTGCGCGTTACCCATCTACCCACTGGCATCGTCGTTGCGATTCAAAACGAGCGCAGCCAGATCCAAAACCGCGAGACTGCGCTCACTATCCTGCGCTCGCGCCTTGCTCAGCTCCAGCACGAGCAGCAAGCCGCCAGCCTGGCCGACCTCCGCACTGGTGAATCTGCTAGCTGGGGTGCGCAGATCCGCAACTATGTGCTCCACCCCTATACCCTCGTCAAAGACACTCGCACCAAACACGAAGCCCACGACGCCCAAGCCGTCCTCGACGGCGCCATCGACGGCTTTATCGAGGCATATCTGGCGATGGGGGTGGGGGAGAAGTAATAGCTTTCTCGCTCCATCCCTCAGCCATATGCTATACTGGTATAGTGATATTGTTAGACAGAGTAACCAAACGGTATGATAAGGACGCCAAGCCGGCGCTTGATCGGGTGAGCTTGCACGTTGAGCCCAATGAGTTCGTCGTTATTATTGGCACGAGCGGGGCGGGCAAGAGCACGCTACTCAAGCTCCTTACCCGCGAAGAGAAGCCCACGACGGGCAAGATTGTGGTCGGTGGCATCGACTACGACACCCTCAAGGATAAGCATATTCCACTGCTGCGCCGCAAGATTGGTGTGGTGTTTCAGGATTTTAAGCTGTTGCCGCAGCGCACCGTCTTTGAGAACGTTGCCTTTGCGTTGGAGATTGCAGGTATGAGTAATCGCGAGATCAAGAACACAGTACCTAAGGTAATCGACCTCGTCGGCCTCCGGGGTAAAGAGAAGCAATTTCCGCACCAGCTCAGTGGTGGTGAGCGCCAGCGCGTGGCGATTGCCCGCGCCGTTGTGCGCCAGCCCAAAATTCTCATCGCTGATGAGCCCACTGGTAACCTCGACCCTAAGCACAGCTGGGACATCGTCCGTTTGCTCGAGAAGATTAATAAATATGGTACCACTGTGCTACTGACCACCCACAATGTCGAGATCGTTAACCGGCTCAAGCGCCGCGTCATTACCATCGAGCATGGCAAGATCACGCACGACCAAGCCAGAGGGAGTTACCGCCAATGAGCCGCCGCAAAGATACCGCCCGTGCCTTGATGCAGCAAAAGCGCCGCCGTCGCCAGTGGCTGACGTTTGTCCGGATGTGCCACTACGGCGTTAATAACTTTAGCCGCAACGCCTGGCTGACCGTTGCTGCAACGCTTGTGATGACGATTACACTGCTGATTGTCTTTACGACCTTTGTCGCGCAGCGTTCACTGGCCGACACCGCTCAGGCTATCAACAAGGATATCGACCGCTCGATCTACCTCCGCCCTGATGTCTCGGAGGAGCGCGCTCAGCCGGTGCTGGTGAGCTTGCGCCGCCTCAGCAACGTCGAGTCAGTGCGCTTTATTAGTACCGAGGAAGCCAAGGAGCAATTTGCCAAAGCTAATAAGGACGATGAGGCTAAACTGAACGCCCTTAAGGAGGCGACGAATTCACTGCCCGCGACGATCCGTATCACCCTGCACGACAACAACGATACATCGCAGCTGATAGACTTTGTCAATACGAATTCTGCGCTCAAACCGTTGATTAGCGCCACCCAAACACCGACCTTTATGAGCCAGCGGCGCAACGGTACGACGCGCATTGCAGAGTGGACGCATATGTCGCAAAAGGCTGGGGTAGCGGCCAGCGTGCTCTTTATTGCTATCTCGTTCTTGATTATCTTCAATACCATCCGCATGGCGATCTTCAACCGGCGCGATGAGATCGAGATGATGAAGCTGATTGGCGCCGACCGGGGCTTTATTCGGGGGCCATTCCTCGTGGAGGCAGTGGTGTACGGGGTGATCGCCGCGGTGATTGCGACCACGCTGGGTATCATTACGCTCTTTCTCTCGGGCAATTCGCTCAAGAAGTGGGGGGTGGCTCTCCAGCCCACGATTGATATGGCAGCATCCTACTGGTGGCTTATTGCCCTGGTGATGATGGCACTAGGCGCATGCATTGGCGTCATCTCATCGCTGGTGGCCACCCGCCGTTACCTAAAGATTTAGCATTGATACAAAGGAGGCCCGTGTTGACAAAGCACACACCGCTTGTTACCATAAGAAATATGAAACAATCCACCACATCTGTTTCGCGTGCCCACACTGCTGTGGCCGCACCCAAAAAAACCAAGGGGCTTGCCACCAAGTCGGTCATCGTGGCGGCTGCCGTGATTATGGCGCTCAGTACGCCAGTTAGCACCTACCTTGGTGTGACCACTGGGACTGCCTCGGCTGTGTCGCAGGAGGAGTACCAGCGGCAGATCGATGCGCTCAATAAGGAGATTGGGCAGTATCAGTCGCAGGCCAAGGAGCTGAACGAGAAGGCGAAGAGCTTGCAAAATGAGCTCGAGGTCTTGTCGAAGCAGAA
Organism: uncultured Candidatus Saccharibacteria bacterium; assembly: GCA_963529005.1. Classification (GTDB taxonomy): domain Bacteria; phylum Patescibacteriota; class Saccharimonadia; order Saccharimonadales; family Saccharimonadaceae; genus Saccharimonas. The sequence continues at coordinate 2,036 of CAURWY010000004.1, read as the reverse complement.
GGCAATGATCCAGGCGCAGATCGACATCAGCCAGAAGAAGCACGACCAACTGCAAGAGAAGATTACCCAGACCAAGCGTGACATAAAGGCTAACCAAGACGCCTTGGGTGACACGCTGGCCGATATGTATGTCGACCGCACCATTAGCCCGCTGGAGATGCTGGCCAGCAGCCGGAACCTTGGTGACTATGTGGTGGAGCAAGATCGCCGCGATAGCATCCAGACCACGCTGAGCGAGACAATCACCCGCGTCAATAAGCTCAAAAAGCAGCTAGAAGAGCAAAAGAAGGAAGTCGAGCGTGTCTTGGCCGACCAAAAGAATGCCCGCGAAGCCCTCGCTGCCAAAGAGCGCGAGCAGGCCGACCTCCTTGCCCGTACCCAAAACGAAGAAGCAAACTACCAAAAGCTCACCGCCGACCGCGAGAGTGAGAAAGCCCGCGTCCAAAAGGCGCAGCAGGATGCCATCCAAGCGGCCATCCGCAACGCTGGCGGTGGTGGTTCACTTGGTATTACCTCTGGTGATGGCTCGATGGGTGGCTACCCATGGGCTGGTGGCTGTACCGTTGATGCCAATGCGTTGTCGCATGGTGGAGCATCTGGTGGTGGCGAAGACCCACTGGGCTATGGCTGCCGCCAGTGTGTGAGCTACACTGCCTGGAAGACCTACCAAAAGACTGGCTACGCACCACGCTACTGGGGCAATGCCAACATGTGGCCAAATGCTGCTCGCAATGCCGGTTTCTCGACGGGCCGCACCCCACGGGCCAATGCCCTTGGTGTTATCTCAGCGGGGCAGTACGGGCATATCGTCTATATCGAAGGCTACGACGCTGGCAGCAACACCGTCCGCATTAGCCAGTTCAATTACTTCAACGCCGGTGGCCCTGGCTGGGGTCACTACAGCGAAATGACGGTGCCTGCTAGTACGTACGATACGTATATCTATCTATAAGAAAAAATACATAGCGCAAACGACCATCCAAATAGCGGTGGTCGTTTTTTTGATGGGTGGAACTCTCGGGGCCTATGCTGCAGATAGGGTAGGCTGGTGTGAGGTGTTGGCCTGGGTGATGCCTATATCAGTGGTAGTGTTCGTCTCGGGCGGGCTAACTCGGTAACCATACTGGTTGTACTCTGTACCAATTGGATCATCGCTCTCGCAGCGCCGGAGGGGTTCAATATCAGTGGGCAGCTGGGCGATGTAGCTGTTGCTAAAGGCGGCGCGTGTATCGGCCTGGGCCATATGGGCCAGTAGGACAAAGAGCTCTTTGACGTTGCTGATTGCTTCGCTTGTGCTGGGCGGCTTCTCACCACCGTAGGTAAAGCCGTGCTGCTCCTGCGCTAAGAGGTCTTGATTAAAACCGTGGCCGCAATCGCGGCAGTCTAGACAGCGCTCATAGAAATAATGCACTGAGTAGGTAATCTCGCTATGTGCGATGGTGATGGGCGGCTGGCCACCATGGGCGCTCCCTTTCATCTTGGTAATGATGTTTGTGAGGCTGTCGATGACATCGTGGAGGATTTGCTCGCGCTGGTGGCGTTCGTCGTCGATAATGCGCATCGCATCGAGCTCCTCGCTGCTATGGCGCGGAATAGTCGGCAATTCAGCAACAAGCGCAAGACGCCCAACCTGGCAAGTCTGAGGGGTAGGCTTAGTAAGCAGCTGTGAGCTACCTTCAACAGTGGATGGTAACGGGAAAACAGGCGCTGCTTCTGAGCTGACAACAGCAAGAGACATTAGGTAACCTCGCTTATTTTGTTAGAAAATGGTAATTGTCTATTATACGAGGATGAGGCAAAAATGCAAGGGGTTCGAAGTATCGCATTATTGTGACCAATAAAAACATAAGCTCTTCTGTTCATTGTTTGTTCTGATACCTTCTCTCCCCCATCCTCCCCTCTATTTCTCTCATTTTCTTCCTTCAAACCAGGCGAATTTCGAAATTCGCCTGGTTTACCCTGTTTTTTCTCTGTTAGCGTGGGTTCTTTTTTCTCTTCTTTTATATATTTATATATAATAGGAGAGAAATCGATAT
>CAURWY010000003.1:0-146723 GCA_963529005.1 uncultured Candidatus Saccharibacteria bacterium | reverse complement strand
ACCAGCCCAGACCGTGTTACTCATGACCTAGGTTTGGGTAAGGCTATCGTGGTACACTCGGCGCGATTCGAACGCACGACCTTTGGCTCCGCAAGCCAACGCTCTATCCAGCTGAGCTACGAGTGCATACCTGGGAAACAAATGTTGCCCAGACCAAACTATAAGGTGCACTGGATGATACCAGATCGCTTATTATTGTAGCACAGAGGTGCGCCGAGGGCAAGACGCTGTGGCTAAAACCACTACTGCAGCCGCAAATAAATAATCAGCCGCTCGAGTAAGTCGGGTTTGCGCTCGCTCATTGGGAGGTGAGAGGCGATGAGGTCAACCAGCTGCTCGCCCACATCCTCGGGGAAGTACATGACGATGGGCATAGCGAAGCGTTTGCGTGGGATGAGTGTGATCCAGTTTTGTGTAGGCTTGGCAGTAACGCTAAAGGAGCGAAAGGTGTCGTACGAGTAGGTACGCTGGCCCACTACCACCTCGGCGTGACTGGCGCTATAATTCAGCAAGGCAGCCGGCCGCTGCAGCGAGACGATCAATGCCACAGCCATAATAGGAATAAGTAGTGCGAAGGTGTAGGACTTAAACAAAAAGATCGAAATCGCGAAGAGTACCACTACAACCACACCAAAGATCACATACCAGCCACGGGGGCGAGTGGTATCATTTACCTCACGCTCTTGCCAGATGAGGAGCGGCTCGGTGGGGTCGGGGAAGGGCGAAACCTGCGACGAATTGCTGCTGGCTTCACTCGGTCCACGGCGAATCTCGAGCGGCGGGTTGGGCTCGTCAGTGGCCTGCGTATCGGCACGAGCGGTGCGCGACGGGTCGGCTGTATCTGAAGCGGATGACTGATCGAATTGCGATGGCTGCATATGTTTAGTATAGCATAGAGTGGAACTCAAGGCATACTCCATCGGAGAAGAATGGCAGAAAAATAAGATAAAGAAGAATGAAGGGTAAACCTTTGAGGTCTGGGCTGTGTAGCGGCTTGATTCAATATAAAAATACCCTCGGCAACACACCTGCTACCGAGGGTTCGAGTAAGCCCAACATGGCGGAGAGAGTGGGATTCGAACCCACGGTAGGGGGTGCCTACGCCGGTTTTCAAGACCGGTACCTTCAACCACTCGGTCATCTCTCCAGTCTCGCTTATTATAGCATGAGACGGAGCAGGACAAAAGATGAGGGTTGTTTTCATCGATATACCCTAGAGAAGCTACCACCAAATGACCAACTATCCAAACGGCTGATGAGCCACCACCACAGCAATAACCTGCCGGGCACCAGCAGTGCGGAGGCAGCGTGCGGCATAGCGAATCGTTGCTCCTGTTGTAGAAATATCATCAATAAGGCAATAGGTAACCTCTGATGAAAGCGCGCGAGAGCAGGCGAATGCTTGGCGAGCTTGCCGCTGGCGCTGGGCACGGCTACTCCCCAGCTGCACACTGTACTGAGCACGCGTGAGGACTGGCTGGCAGGGCAGGCCACGCAGCCGGGCAAAGGCTTGAGCTAGCAACCGACAGTGGTCATAGCCACGCTGGCGTTGGTGAGCCGGAATGGTCGGGATGGGCACAATGGTGGTACTTGCTGGTAGCGGCGGTGTGACAGCGTCCAGCAAGTCTGCAAGGGTGTGCTGAGCCGCTTGGGCGCGCTCAAACTTATAGCGGTCGATCAATCGCTCTAGCGCACCCTCACGCTGCAGAGCACACCAGGCAGCCGCATAGGGCAGCGAGCAGGTTTGGCACTGGCCAGACAGGGTAGGTTGGCCACATTCGAGGCAACGGTAGAGCGGGTTGCGAATGATGTCGTTTTTACAATTATCACAGAGCAGTGTCCCAACGATGTTGCAACCACAACATGTATGTGGAGCGAGGAGGGTAGCAAGGTAGGTCGGTATTGTGATTTTTACACTCATGAGGCCTCTCCGGTTGATTATACGCCATCGATTAGCTATAATAAATCCAGACTGTTGTCGAAATGGTAATTGTGAATTAGCAAAAGAAAGTATGTGGAGGAAATTATGGCCCGGAGTCAAGATGATGATCTTTTGATCGGTGATGAGCTTGCGGCAGCATTTTTGGAGGGTGATGACTCGCTCGCGCCAGCTGCACCAACTCACCAGTCGATGAATCACGCCCAAGCAAACCCAATGCCTGCCCAGAGTCAGCAGAGCCAAACTTCGCCGTGGGGCGAAGAGCCTGCCCAGAGTGAGGAAGACTACACTGGCCAACTGGCAGTCGATGTGTACGAGACCGAGACACAGCTCGTAGTAAAGGCTCGCACCGCTGGGGTGAACCGCGAGGAGCTGGATGTGAAGATCAATGACGGGCTCTTGACGATCGTTGGCACGCTGAGCAGTGGCGACGACACTGTGGCTACCAAATGGCACAACCAAGAGTGCTACTGGGGCGAATTTAGCCGTACACTGGAGCTACCTGTAACGGTACGTGAGGATGAGACGACTGCTGTGCTGAAGGATGGCGTGCTAACCATCACCTTTGAGAAGGTCAAGCAAGAGCAGGCCAAGAAAATCCCGATCCTCTAGGAAAAGGGAATATAGATTTTGAGATAATGACCCCGCTGGTGCGGGGTTGTTTTGCGCTTCCGGTAGCTAGCAGGTAATGAATGCGAGCCTTGAGGCCTCTTATGGTATCTAGTTATATGTTCTCTATCTCATTTAGCAGAGCGTGAATATTGGTAGCAGAAGGTTGTCATTTGGTATTAGTACTGAGAGACTGGTGTTCTAGAGAAAGCTTTTGCAATAACTGTAGGAGAAATGGTAGTGAGGAGAAGGGTTGAGAGCTGTTGAGATTACCGATCTTAATCAGGGGGTTGTAGCTCATACAAGAGGTGGCGAAAGTAGTGGGGTGTAATGATTTTGTAAAACGGCTCTGTTAGGGTATATAGTTGAAGAAGCTAAAGAATACTAGAAACTTCCCAAAACACCTCCTGAATGGTGCGATGGCTTATTATGAGGTTTCTGAGTGTGAAGTATAATGAGCGCAGTGTGATGATGATTCCCCAGCCAGGGTGAAATGGAATAGCATGGCTAGTGCTATGCAAAAACAGTCAGTATCAGACGCCATTAGCAATAGACAGACTTTCTTGCGTAAGTGTCGTCGAATTATCCTCAACAAAAAGTACCACCCTGCGAGAGGGTGGTATGAGAGAGCCAATGAAGAAAGGTGGTTGTGTTACTGCCCTTGGTTGGCACCGATATTGACGACGACGAAGTTGACAAGTGCGTAGGCGATAATCGCAACGACAAGACCAACGATGGCGTACATAATGGTGTTCTTAGCGCCAGTGACGGCATTGGAGTCACCGTTTGACACGGTGTAGCGCACACCGCCGATCACAATCATGATAACGGCGACCGCACCAACGATGAAGAGAATCACGTTGACGATTGTTTGGAATATACCAGTACCATCAGTACAACCTTCTTTTTCACTACCAAAGAGACAACTTACTTGGTCGCTCCCCTTAGCAGAAGTAACACCTTTTTTGAGGCCAAGACCGTTGTCGGACGCAGCTGCCCCGACATGCGGTGCTACCAGCCCAGCAACACCTGCAGCCAGCATTGGCACGGCGAGGAGTGTAAGCATAGCTTTTTTGATATTGATTTTCATTGTCATATCCTTTCTATTGGCGTTAGTACTGTCTTGTACTACCTGTACTATCTATATATACCAAAAATTTGCCAAAATGTTAAGAGCTAACGGAGAAAATTACCGAAAAAGAGCCTATTTTATTGCAGAATGCAAGCGATGTGGATAGAAAGCGGACGATAGTAATGGTTAAACGTAATTATATTGGGCGGTTGGGGTGGATTGGCCACCACCACTCACGAGGTTATCAACGACGAAATTGACCATGGCATAGGCGAGAATAGCCACAACAAGGCCAACAATAGCGTAGAGAATGGTATTCTTAGCACCCTGAATACCATTAGAATCGCCATTGGATGTGGTATAGCGAATACCACCGATGACGATCATAATGACGGAGATGGCGCCAAGGGCAAAGAGCATGATGTCGATGATGCTTTTGATAGCTGAGCCGATAGTTATTTGGTTGCTGTCTCCACCAGCACCCTTGATGCCTTCCTTAACCTTTTCCTTTGCCGTAGTGCTTGCCGCAAAGGTGTTGATGGGTGATGGCGCTGCTGCGCTGATCGATGGGGCAATGGCACCAGCTACAACAGTGGAGCAGATGCTTGCGCTGAGAAGTATTTTTGTAAAGGTATTCATGGTGGTTGTATCTCCCTTATGTTATCGATATTCTATCAGTAATCCAATTTACTATACCATAGGCAAGTATAGCAATGACAAGACCTGCTACTGCATAGAGGATAGTGTTGCGAGCAGCCTTAACTTTTTGTGGGTCGCCATCAGCTAATGTAAAGCGAAAGCCCGCATAGACAATCATAAGGGCAGAGACGCCACCAAGAACAACGAGGGCAATGTTGATACCACGTGTGACGATAACCATTGGGGTGAGAGCACCACCTTGTGCACTTGAAGTTACCGCATGGCAGCCATCGTTACCATCACCGTCGGTAGCTAGATCGCAGGCATTATCAGTCTTGAGTTCTCCTGTGACGTCAACACGGGCAAAGGCGGAGGGTGAATAGGTAAGACCGAGCAACAGGGCTGTACCAATAAGACAGAGTGTGCGCTGTAGAGATAGCTTCATCAAAAGACTCCATTTAGAACAGTATTGGTAATGACAAAAGCGAGAAGAACAACAGCAAGGCCAACAATGGCACCAAGCAGGGTGTTCTTAGCACGGCTCACCTGGCTTGGGTCGTCTTGTGACACGGTATACATGAAGCCTGCCACAACGATAACAATGACAGCAACCACACCAGCCCAAATATAAGCGGTGTTAAGGACATTTTGGAGAATACTTGAGTTATCTGCGGAGCTTTGGTATTTGATATCCTGCGCACTAACACCTTTGAGGGTTGAGAATATACGCCACATATTAGATAACCCCCGCTACCATGTCAACAATTGCTGCTGCAGAGATCGCAATAACAAGACCAATCAGTGCATCGCGGATCGTGTTCTTTGCCTTGGCCATTGCATCAGGGCTGCCTGTACTGACCATATACATGTAGCCACCTTTGATAATAAAACCAACAGCGACATAGGCAACGATAACCATTGCGGCCTGGAGGATGTTGAGGGCAATTGTGAGGATCATCGTCTGTATATCTGTTTCTTTGATAGAGCTACAGTCACTCTTGTCTTGGAGGCCACGATACCAAGCGGGCATACCAAGGAAATTTGGCGGGGAACAGGGTGCATCGGCATGAACAGGTGTAGCTGGCGCCAGGACAGAAAGAATAGCGATGACGCTCATGCCATATCCTAGCAAACGGCGAATCATCGGATGATTCCTCCTGGCACAAGGAAATTGAGAGCAATACCCATCACTGCATATGCCAAAATGCCGATGACAACATTGGTAATGACTGTCTTAGCTTGGGCTGTTTTGTTGGCGTCACCACTGGCGGTTGAGTAGAGAATACCGGCATAAATAAGCGCGCCAACGGCTGCAATGCCAACGCCGACATTCATAATCCTGAGAACGCCAATGAGCAGACTAGAGATGTTGTCATCTCCCTTATCTTTTAGGTTAGCCTCTTGGGAACAACTTACCCCGGTAAAGTCAATAATCCCGCAGCCACTACCTGCCGCCATCACCTGCACTGGTGCAGCAATACTACCGGCAAACATCGCCAGCATTGCACCGAAGCCCAAGATCAATCGCTTATATTTCATGATACTATTCCTACGCTGTAGTGTATACGATATAAGTGGTGTTGTAAAGACTGAGGCGCGGCACGAACAGAGTAGGAGCGAAGGACTGGGTGGTGGTATTGGTATCGTGGCGTATAAAACTTGGACTGCAAGGTCGATATTTCCTGAGTTAGGTTGCTTTTGCTGCTGGGCTGCTTTGCGAGAGATGAAATAAGTAGTGATAGTTTTTAGCTCTGTACAGGGGTAGGACTATTCGCCAATAGTAGCCTGTATAATGCTAGAAGGGGTTGCGCAATAGATACGGCTTGACATGCAGGCAGCAAAAACTTGACCACTGTGCGATATTATGCTAATGTCGAACAAGACATGAACAGAGCGTGGCGAGTGGTTGCGCGGGCGAGGGGTTGTCTGCGGCAATATACGGGGTGGCTGGCACTATTAGTGACGGCACTCTTAGGGCTCACGCTCGCTACCCCTGCGCCGGTGTATGCTGCTGAGACGGCGCAGCGCCAGGGCGAGAACCTTATCTTTCGTCATAATACCTTCAAACCATACCGAGGGAGCGACAAAGGGGTGGCAGATCGCGGCTTGCCCGCGGGTGTGCATCTCTACGAATATACACCAACGACCAATCGGCGCCAGACCATCATCTTCCCAGCTGGTAGCGACCCACTACGTGCCAAGGAAGCAACGTATGTGGAATATATCTTTGTTGAGCCAGATACGTACAACAAGATGGATGATGCTATCGCTATCTCTGTCTCGGGGCAGCAGGAGGCCACGCCGCAAAATAACGGCGGGCAGAACAACCAAAATAACCAAAATAACGGTGGTCAAGCTGGGCAAAACGTTGGCAATAATCAGAACAACGCCAACGGCCAAAATGGTGGGAATAACGGCCAAGCGGCAAATAATAACAACAACCAACCCCAAGACAAACCCGCCGAGCAAGCAGATAAAGATGATGGTGCCACGACCAGTTGTAGTGGCACAGCGCTGGGGAGTATCGGCTGGATTTTCTGCCCGGTGAGTAACTTCATGGCGTGGATTACCGACCAGCTCTACCAGCAGGTGGCGCAGTACTTGGCGGTGCAGCCACTCCAGTCTAGCGGCGATGGCACACTCTTTCGCTTTTGGGCGATCATGCGCGACTTGGCCAACATCGCCTTTATCATCGTCTCGCTCATCGTAATTTATTCACAAGTTACTAGTGTTGGTATTAGCAATTATGGCATCAAGAAGATGTTTCCGCGCCTTGTCGTGTCGATTATCGTCGTCAATATGTCATTTTGGCTGTGTGCGGCAGCGATCGATATTTCCAACATACTGGGATTTCAGCTGCAGCAGCTGTTTGTCAATATTGCCTCGACGGTTAACGGGGCGGATTATAACACGCTTAACAAAATTACGTGGCCTAATGTCATGAGTGCTCTGCTGACGGGTAGCGCTGGTGCAGTGGGTGCGGTGGTGGGGGTGAGTGCACTGGTGGGCGCGACCGATGGAGCGCTGGCGATGGCTATTCCGCTGCTGGTGGGTGTCCTGCTGGCAGTTATCATCGCTGCGGTGATTATTGCGGCGCGTCAGGCGCTTATCACTATTCTTGTTATCATCTCGCCCTTTGCCTTCTTGTTACATGTATTGCCCAGTACAGAGAAGTATTTTGATAAGTGGAAGGATCTCTTTATGACGATGATGCTGATGTTTCCGCTGATGTCGATATTGTTTGGTGGATCGCGCCTGGCAGGGGTGGCTATCCTGACGAATGGTAAGGATGCGAATAACCTTAACCTCATCATCCTTGGCCTGGCAGTGCAGGTGGTGCCACTGGTGCTAACGCCCTTTGTGGTGCGGATGAGTGGCTCGCTGCTAGGGCGACTGGGCGCGATTATGAATGATCCACGGCGTGGTATTGTCGACCGGACGCGAACTTGGGCGCAGCAGCGGGCAGACCTGCGCAAATCGCGCGTGCTGGCTGGTGATGCGCAGCGCAACTGGCTGGGTAATGCGGCGCGGCGGCGGGCCCTGAAGAAGCGCGCTCTTCAGCAGCGAACCGATGCTTATACGAAGCGCTTTGAAACAATGGCCGACTTATCAGCGGTGGGGCGGAGCAATGATGAATATAACCGCTACACCGACCTGCGTGGCAAGGAGGGAGCAGCGCGGCGCGACCGAGCCTGGAACGCACGCCTCTTGCAGGATGATGAGCTGAAGCAGCGGGCGCTCAACACCCAACTCACCACTGATGAAGCCAAAAATGCTGCCCACAAGCTGGATGCACTCTATGATGAGCTGAAGCTTGGCGGTGAGGTACCAGCTGGCTTGAGCCATGGCTTGGGGCGGCGCGCTTATGCAGCGGCCGAGGTGGGTGCGCTAACAGAGATCCGTAGTGCGATGGCGCAGCGCGAAGTGCGGGCGAAGATTGACCGTGAGCTCCTCGCCGATGGGGCAGTGGCCAATGCCGATGGTGTGGTGCTGCGCGATGGCGATGGTGTTGCTCTGCGCCGCCGGATGGTCGATGGCCAGACGCTGCAAGACTACGCCACAGGGGTAGGGCATAAGAACTTGATGGTGGCAAGCCAGACGGCGCGGCTGCGCAAGGAGTTTGGCGAGCATGTCGCAGCTGAAGACCAGCTGATGCGCCACTTTAAGCTCAATAGCAGCCAATGGCAAGCTATGGCTGCCACTGGCGATACCGCCATCACCCTCACCGATGCCAGTGGCAACCAGCACACGTTCCGGGCAGATAATGAGTACGTCAAGGAGGCGGCTATCGAGCACCAGTTCCGCGCTGGCTCGGCTGGCCAAAAGCGCGAGATCATCCGCGAGACCGGCCGCGAGATTGAATATGTGGCAGACGATGGCACGGTGCAGGTGCGTCAGGGGTACAACTACGATGCTCGCGCGACTGTCTCGGCTGAGGCGGTGGCCTCTGGGGTGGCAAGTGCGGTGCCATTCGTGAATGACGCGACGTACGATGCAATCTTGCGCGGCGAATACAATGGTGCGGCTGCCGAGAAGATGCACTCACTGCGCCAGGTCTTTGAGGGGCGGCTCAAGGCAGAGAACTTCGCAGGGGCAAATGATGGCGCACTAGAGCTAATCTATAGCATCCCCGACTTGCCCGACTACCAGCAGATCAAGGACTCGTACCTCCGCACCCTCTCGCCCGAGAAGCGGGCTGCCATCGAGCCGACCTTCGACCAAGCCTATGCTGAGCGTCACCAAGCCCTTCGTCATGATGCTTACCGCATTCTCAACACTCCAGAGCTCCGCCGCAACACCAACGCCGCCAACCGCGCTGTGTATGAGCGGTATGCAGAGCGGCCAGGGGGGTAGAGCGCACAAAACACTCCGCAGAGTGTGCGGAGTGCTTGGCTTGTGGTAACCTAACGAGGCTACTCGTGCGTTGGCAGTGGTGTTGGGATTGCCGTGGCTAGGTCGGTGGCAGTGGCCTCTGGTGTCTTACCGGTGCACTGGGGGTCGTTGGGAGAGACTGCAATATTTCCACCACGGCCTCCACTCCTGTAGAGGAGATTTGGGCCATCACATCGCTTACCAGTACTATCGAGCTCAACACCAAATCCATCATCCCATACCTGTGTCCACTCTTCGCTATTAGCAGTGGTAGGTGCCGAGCTCTCGTTACTGGAGCAGCCTGCTACGCCCAATACGGCGACCGGTACCAATGCTACTACAGCCGCTCCTTTTTTGGCAGCTCGCAATACCGCGCTAGATACGGTTTTATCCTCGTGAGTGGAGAAGTGTTCTCGCGTCATGGTTTGACCTTTCTTGTATAGTGTATCGATACTGTTAATAGTAGAAAGAATGTGGGATTTTGTCAAGGGGGTAAAAATTGAACCCAAAACCCACCGACCAAGCGGTGGGCTATAAGGCAGGAAACAGAGGTGATCTGCTAGTTTCTTGCCATAGTGGGTTATGGGTAGTAGCTGCTACTTGCGGGTAAAGATCTCGCGCAGGCTGAGCTTGCGGCTGTACTCGAGTGCACCAAAGCGGAAGAGGCGCACGCCCATCATGATGGCGATGGCGGCACAGACGGTCAAGATGCTAATGCTGATGGTGGCGTCTGTCGCACTGAGGTTACCAATCGCGTTGCGCAGCATGAGTGGGATGGGCGAGGTGAGTGGGAAGTAGGTGATGATCTTGCTTGGCAGCGCGTCTGGTGTGGAGATGAGCATGGCGGCGGCATAGAGCGGCGCAAAGAGCAGGATCATGATGGTAGCAAAGAAGCTCCCCGCTTCCTTAGCGGTTGGCACAGCAGCACCGATTGCCACCAACATGCCGGTGAAGAAGAGGAAGCTCGCGGCAAAGGCAAGGAAGCCTATCCCAATCCGCACGGGGTCGACTGCAATGTGCGAGAGGTCGACATCGGGCAGCTGCAGCTGGTCTTTGAAGAAGAGATAAGCAACAAGCACTGGCAAAATAACGAGCAACCCCTGAATAAACGCCAGGACGATGAGCGAAATAATCTTGCCGATGATGAGTGTGCGAGCGTGCACCGTGGTGAGGATCATCTCAATGACACGGTTTTCCTTTTCCTCTGTTGTGCTGGTGAGCATTTGGTTGCCAAAGAAGCTAATGAGGAAGTAGAACAGCACCAAGAAAACCCCCGGTAGGATCATCTCGTTGATGGCGTTGTATTCTTTGCCATTTTTGTAGACGGTATTCTTGGTGTTAATTTTGTCTTGGATGACCATGCGCACCGCTGGGCTTACCTCTGATTGGACAGAGTTCGAGAGCAGGCTGGTGGCAATGCCACTGTAGCGGCCGTTGTCGAAGAGTCCAACGTCTTTGCCATAGACTTCCACCCGTTCTTTAGCGATGTCTTTAGGGTAGTAGATGTAGGCATCGAGCTTACCTTCTTGGACCCGCTTGATGGTAGCATCTTTGTCCGTGGCAGCGACGGGCTGGGCTTTGGTAGCGGCAAGCAGCTCTGGCTTGACGAGCTTGGACTCATCCGTCACAGCAAAGCTAAAGGCCTGCTTCTCGAGGTTCTTGGCAGCATCCTCCGAGGCTTTGTTGGAGAGGAAGATAACCCCAAAGAGCACGGCAAACACCAGCGGGAAGCTGATTGCCGCAAGCCAAAACGACTTTTTCTTGAGCGAACGGGTGATCTCGAAGCGGATGACGGTAGATAGGTTATGCATATTAGTTGTCCTCCTTGCTGGGCTGGCTATAGACCTGGATGAAGATGTCGTCGAGCGACTTGCCGCCAAACTGCGCGCGCACCTCGGCTACTGTGCCATAGGCATGAGCCACGCCATCTTTGAGTAGCAAGATGCGGTCGCACAGGCGCTCGACTTCGTCCATTTGGTGGGTGATCATCACGACTGTGGCACCCTTGGCCTGGTGCTCCTCAATGATCTCCATGAGCAAGCGCCGGTTGACGGGGTCGAAGCCCTTGGTGGGCTCGTCGAGAATGATGAGCTCTGGGTCGTTGATGATGGTGATGCCGAGCTGAACCTTTTGTTGCTGGCCACCACTAAGCTTGTCGAGGCGGGTCTTGGCTTTGTCGGCCAGGCCAACTCGCTCGAGGAAGGCGAGTGACTTGCTGCGTGCCTCGCTGCGGCTCAGGCCCTTAAGCTGGCCAAAGTAGACCATCGTGTCGATGACACTCTCCTTCTTGTAGAGGCCGCGCTCCTCTGGCAGGTAGCCAAGCTTGACGTCGCCCGAGACGGAGTATGGCGTGCCATTGACGAGTAGCTTGCCACCAGTTGGTTGATAAATACCGAGGAGTGAGCGGATCGTGGTGGTCTTGCCCGAGCCGTTGCTCCCCAAAAATCCAAACGTCTCGCCGCGTTTCACCTCAAAACTGAGGTCGTCGATGACGCTGGTCTTGCCAAATTTCATCGAAAAATGGCTGACGGTGATGATAGAATCTGTTGCTTCCATAACAATATCATATCATATCGAGGTGCGATGTAAAGAGGAGCGATATAGCATCAAAAAACATAGCCCACCAACCATGCTCAAACTGAACCGGATATTACTCAATCCGAGAGTGCATTAGAATGGCACTACGATCAGATTGAGACATGGTTCAGTGAGCTATGTTCGATGGGCTTATTCGCCCTTGTATCTCTGCTCGCGCCGCTTCAGCCACTTTAGTCGTTCTAAACTAAAGGCTGCGATGGTACCCAGTCCAACGAGGATGAACATTAAGAATATCTTCGTTGGTGTATTGGGCATCGAGTACCCAATACAGAGGACAACAATAAAGCAAACACTTGAGATGGTTAGTAGCCACCTCGCAACGCGTCTGCTCATTGTTTCTACAAGCCAAAGCATAACACAGAGACATATTCCACCAAAGGAGAAGCCGACCAATGAGGCGATTTCTTCATTCGGCATCTTTCTCACCTCCTTTCAAGAAGTGAGCTCGAAATAAAGGGCAACTCTTGCTCTGAGGTGTACTTCGAGCAAAAGTTAATATATATATCAATATATGAATGGCGTGTCAAATTTTGGCATAGATTGCTCGAAAAGTCCGCTATTGCTCTCGGTTGTGGTGTGTATACTGCGGCGATACATAATGAGCTGCGTGTCTGTACCTTAAAATTCCACATAGTTCTCACACTCCATTAGATAAAGTAATAGAATAGAGGAACTGAGGCTGGAGAGGTTTTAATACTTAAATTAAGCGAGTCTTTTTACTTAAATAATTATGGTGCGATATTAGATAAGGACATTCACGTCGCATTTTGCACCATGCTACAATACTCCTATGAAACTGAAACGACTGATGATGCCGCTACCGTATCGGCGTTTGGTGATTGCGTTTGTGGCGGGGTTTTGTGTGATGGTGTTTGAGCTGGTGGCGGCGCGAGTGATGTCGCCAGTGGTGGGGGCATCGACGTATGTGTGGGCGAGCATTATTGGTGTCATTATTGCGGCGATGAGCCTGGGTTACTGGCTGGGTGGTGTGCTGGCCGATGCACGCTCGCGCGATGGCGATGTGGCGTGGCTGCTGCTTGGTGCGGCGCTGTTGATGCTAACGGAGCTATGCCAATACCACGATATACTGCGCTGGGTAGCGCAGCTACCGATCGATATTCGCCTGCAAGCTACAGTGGCGGCGAGCTTGCTCTTTGCACCAACCAGCCTGGTGCTGGGAGCAGTGAGCCCCTACCTGGTGGAGCGGCAGACAGACACGTTGGCGCGAACGGGGCGGTCGGTGGCGTCGCTGAGTGCGGTGAATTCGATTGGTGGGATTGTTGGCACTTTTGCGGCGGGGTTTTTCTTGTTTGGATGGCTAGGGATTCATGATGTAGTAGTGGTGCTTATTAGCCTGCTTGTGCTGGCCAGCTGGCTGGTGGTGCCAGGCCAGCGTTGGCAGTGGCGCGTGGTGGTGAGTGTGCTGTGTGTGGGCTTGGCGCTGGGCTATCGCGTGGCACCAGTGGTGCGAGCCCAGGCTGCGCAGACGATCGATACCGCGGCGGCGCACTACACACTCCAGCAATGGCATCGGCAGGATGGTGCGATTATCCGCGGGATTGCCAGTGGCCCGGCCGGTGTACAGTCTGGTGTGGTGGTAGGGCAGCCGCAGCAGCTGCCATTTTGGTATACGCGCCAGATGATGCAGGCGGTGGAGCGCGCGCCGCAGCGCCAGCGCATTTTGGTGCTAGGTGGTGGAACCTTCACAGTGCCGCGCCTCCTTGCCCAGCGCTATCCACAAAGTCAGATTGATGTAGTAGAGATTGATCCAGGGCTCTTGCCGATTGCTCGCCAGTATTTTTATTATCGCGATCCAGCCAATGTGCGACTGATCTTCCAAGATGCGCGCGTCTTCCTTGAGCGCAGCACCGAGCAGTACGATATCGTCCTTGTTGATGTGTATAACGACGGTGATGTGCCCGCCTCGCTGGCAACACAAGAATATGCTACCGCACTCAAGCGGCATCTCCGCCCTCAGGCTCGCGTGGTGGTTAATATGATTGCCAGTCGCCAGCCGGCCTGTCAGCCACTGTTTGCTGCTCAGGATGCGCCGTATGCTGCTCTATTGGGGCAGGGGAGCTTCCGCTATGAGCGGGCAGATGGCTGGGATTACACTAATGTCGTGGCAACATACGGTGGCGACACCGCTCGTCAGCCAGCTCCCTTCGTCAGCCAGCCGCCCTACCATGATGATTATGCTCCTCTCGAGCGGCTTCGGCAGGAGTGCCGGGAGGTGTCTGAGCGTAATGCGCGCTCTTAGTGACGTACACTCGTTAGTTAATGCGCTGTATTTTCTCACGCTCACCCTCCCCACACTCCCTCCGATAGATCGCTATAAGAGGTCGATGTCTCTCAGACATCGACCTCTTGCGCTGGGCTGAAAATCGGTCATTGCGACCGGTTTTTTACACTCCATCGGAGTAGTGCGAGAGATAGTTTGGGCTAGTGGCGGTAAGCCATTATCAAAATTATTTACTATACACCAAGCTGCTCTATTGCCAGACAAGAAAATATCTGGAGGCCAGCAAACAAGCAGGCGGAGAACCGCCGTAGTATAATCTGGCCGGAACATTTTCGGTCTGGTGATAGAGTGACATAGCTGTTGCTCCATATAATGTTCTGGCACGGATAGTGCAACAGAGATCT
Organism: uncultured Candidatus Saccharibacteria bacterium; assembly: GCA_963529005.1. Classification (GTDB taxonomy): domain Bacteria; phylum Patescibacteriota; class Saccharimonadia; order Saccharimonadales; family Saccharimonadaceae; genus Saccharimonas. Next base: position 132,348 of record CAURWY010000003.1, on the reverse strand, counting down.
ACCTGCGTGCACGAGTGCTGGCCGCTAGATATTTTCTTGCACGAAGTCATGGTGTGCTATTACCCACAGAGGTCGCCCGCAAAATCGGTTGTAGTTTTCACAAAACCTCTTGCCAAGCACCATATCTGGCGTCTATAGTAGAACCCAGACGCTACATATATAGCGAGCACACATAAACACGGGAGAGACAAATAATAGAGATCGGCTCCAGGCGTGCCCTGGTGGCTGGTTTTGTGCACCGTATGATAAGGAGCCTAAGGGGAGGGATGATGACGATTCATATTACTAAGCGTGATGGTACGACCGAGCCATTCGACACAACCAAGATAAATGCTACGTTGCTGGCGGCAAGCCAGGGGTTGGCCGATCCGTTGCAGAAGATCGTGCAGATTGCTCGCGAGCTGCAGCTGACGCTCTTTGATGGGATGACGACCAAGCAGCTGGAGGAGACGCTCATCCAGACGACAGTGCAGAATATTAAGGATGACCCAGACTACGACACGATTGCAGCGCGCCTGCTGCTGGGCACGATCTACCGCGATTTGCTGGGCGTATATACCACTGATGAAGAGCTGCGCCAGCGTCACGCTGAGGCCTTCCCGCGCTATATTCGCCAGGCAGTGGCCGATGGCTTACTTGACCCCCGCATGCAAGATGAGACAATCTTCGACCTCGAGCGCCTGGCTGCCGCACTTGACCCGAGTAAAGATACACTCAGCAAATATCTTGGCGTGGTGACCAACCGCAACCGCTACGCCCTGCGCAAGCAAAACGGTGAGCCGCTCGAAGTGCCGCAGTTTACTACTATGCGCATCGCCATGGGTCTGAGCTACAATGAGGAACATCCCACCGAGGCAGCCATTGCGTTTTACCAGCACATGGCTAATCTCGAATACAGCCCGGGCGGGAGCACTCGCGTTAATGCTGGCGGGTTGTTCCCGCAGCTGAGCAATTGCTTCGTCATGGAAGTGCAGGATGATATGGAGTCGATTGCTAAGAGTGTGCGCGATACGATGTGGATTGCTAAAGGGACAGGCGGTATCGGTGTCAGTTTTACGAAGCTGCGGGCGGCAGGTAGCCCAGTCAAGACAACTAACACAACAAGCACGGGGCCAATTCCGTTTATTAAGATGATCGATACAGCGCTGTTTGCGGTGTCACGCAAGGGTAAAAAGATGGGTGCAGCCGCCGTGTATATGGAGAACTGGCACATCGATTTCAAGGAATTTATAGACCTGCGCTCTAATTCCGGCGATCCGTATTTGCGGACGCGCTTCCTCGATACAGCGGTGTTTATTAGTGATGAATTTATGCGCCGGGTACAGGCTGATGAAGACTGGTATCTCTTCGACCCGGCTGAGGTGAGTGACTTAAGCGAGCTGTATGGTGCGGCTTTTGCTAAGCGGTATGCGTATTATATTACTCAGGCCGAAGCGGGCAAGCTACGCGCTTATGACAAGCTGCCTGCGCGCCAGCAATTCCACAGAATTCTGAGTAGCTTGCAGGCGACCGGCCACCCGTGGCTCACCTGGAAGGACGCTATTAACCTCCGGGCGCTTAACAATAACACTGGGACTATTCATCTCAGCAACCTCTGTACAGAGATTACTTTGCCGCAAGACGAGCACAATATTGCGGTGTGCAATCTAGTGAGTATTAACCTCAGCGCCTTCCTGGATGACGCGACCAAGACGTGGGATTGGCCACGGCTCGAGCAGGCGACGCGCTCGGCCACGCGGCAGCTTGATAACCTTGTAGACATTACCACAACACCTATTCCGGAGGCAATGAACAGCAACCTGCAAAACCGCGCGATTGGCCTGGGCTTTATGGGCCTGGCCGATGTGCTAGAAAAACTCGAGCTCAGCTACGAATCTGAGGAAGCGTATGAGCTGATCGATCAGCTGGCGGAGTTTATTAGCTACTACGCTATCGATGAGTCGGCCGAGCTGGCAGTGACGCGCGGCAGCTACCCGAACTTTGCGGGTAGTGGCTGGAGCAAGGGGGAATTGCCTATCGACACGATCGACCGGCTTGGCATGCAGCGGGGTGAGGCAGTGGCAATCAATACCACTCGCCGCCTCGACTGGGAGGCGCTGCGCCCCAAGGTGAAACGCGGCATGCGCAATGCCACGCTTATGGCTATTGCGCCCACCGCCAATATCTCGCACGTGACGGGTACCACCCCAGGGATCGACCCGCAATTTAGCCAGATCTTTAGCCGGAGCACGCTCAATGGCAAATTCCTCGAGGTTAATGCCAACCTTGTGCGCAAGCTCAAAGCACTCGGCCTGTGGGAGGAGCTCAAGGACGAGCTGCTTACTACCCAAGGCGACATCCAGCATATGGAGCAGATCCCTCAGGCGGTGCGCGATGTGTATAAGACGAGCTTTCAGCTCAGCCCCTACGCCTTCATTGAGGTGGCAGCCCGCGCTCAGAAGTGGGTTGATCAAGCGATTAGCCGCAATATGTATTTAGAATCGCGTAATATCGAGGAGTATATCACGATCTACAGCGAAGCTTGGCGCCGCGGCCTGAAAACGACGTATTATTTGCACGTGAAGCCACGCCACCAGTCCGAGCAGGTCTCCATTCGCGCCAACAAAACCGAGCAAAAACTCCACCAAGACGCCAAGCGCGTGGGCTTTGGTGGCTTCTACCGCGCACGCAAGAAGCAGGAGGAAGGGAAGGAGAAGTAGATTATGTACGAAGGAAAAACCTCAGTAGCAGGGATGAGGGGTGAGCAAGATATGATAGACTTTGCTGATTTGCCACTTCCAGAACGAGCCGAATTGGCCACCTTGAGTGTGAGCCGTGGTGTTGGCGATGCAGCATTGGAGGGGGTGAATAGCACGCACAAAGACAGCGATGTCCACGCTGTGCCTGGCGATGTAACGGCAAGTGACCCGTCGTGGAATAGCCGAGGTATGGGAAATATATACCATCCCGATAAGCCTCAAGGGTGGACCCAGCCGGAGCTCGATATTTTTGGCACTGATGCGAGTGCTGAAGAGCAGGATGGTCAAATATCCGATGGGACGCCATCGATTGATCCAGAATCGTAGGATTATCTGGTATCCAGAGGCTAGTCCAGAAGATGGAGAACGTCTCGGGGGCGATGACGAGTAGAATACGACTGGTAAAAATTATCAGATACGAAATCATTAAGTAATACAACAAGGAGGTAATAATGGGCATTCTAGGATCAGGCGTACGCGATGGCTTGCAGCTCAAGCCGGTGCGCTATGACTGGGCGTATCGCCTATACAACCAAGCGGTGGCCAACACGTGGTTCCCTAATGAGGTGCAGCTAAGCCAGGATTTGGCGGATTTTGAGAAATTGAGCGAGGACGAAAAGCACGCCCTCAAGACGGTGATTAGCTACCTCAATCCTAACGAGCTGCTGATTAATAAATCGCTGGCTTTTGGTATTTACCCCTGCGTGAACGCCGCTGAGTGCCATCTGTATCTTTCGAAGCAGATGTGGGAAGAGGCGAATCACTTTATGACGTTCGAGTATATTATCGAGACCTTCCCGTTTGACCGTGAGGAAATTTATGCGGCCGGCTGGGGCAAAAAATCCCTGGCAGATAAAGCCGCCTTCCAGACCAAGTACGTTACGCGCATGATGGAGGAGCGCCCGGATGTGACAACGCTGGAGGGCAAGAAGGACTTTGTGCGCAACCTGGTGGCGTATAACATCGTGCTGGAAGGAATTTGGTTCTACAGTGGTTTTATGGTGGGGATGAGCTTCCGCCGCCGCAATCTGCTGCGCAATGTTGGCACGCTGCTCGACTGGGTGACGAAGGACGAAAACCTGCATCTGGAGTTTGGCATTAACCTGCTGCTGACGATTCTGCACGAAAACCCGGATTTGCAAACCGAGGAGTTTGCTGACGAAATCCGCAGCCTGATCCTGGAAGCCGTTGAGCTTGAGAAAGCGTATAACAAAGACATGCTACCGCGCGGCATCCTGGGTCTGAACGCCGACTACGTCAACCAATACGTCATGTATATGACCGACCGGCGACTGGAAGAGCTCGGCTTTGAGCCAGAGTACAACGTGACCAACCCAGCCAAGTGGATGGCCGCCGCCAACGACACGCTGGAGCTAGTGAACTTCTTCGAGAGCACGAATACGAGTTATGAGGTGAATACGACGAAGTAGTAGATATTAGTAAAATAACAATCTTACTAGTCTACCGGTCTTACAGGAGCTCTCACTCCATCACCAGACCGAAAATGTTCCGGCCAGATTATACTACAGCAATCTTCCGCTTGGTGACTAGCTGGCCTCCAGATATTTTCTTGTCTGGCAATGGAGTGAAAGCGGCTCGCTGATGCAATAAATAATATTCGCACATTAGATACGAAAGGAATATAGCCACCATGAATACCCTCACACAAACCATCCTCGATACCGTACCGGTTGGTGCGCTGGCCACCGTCAATCGCGACCGCACGCCGCTGGTGACGCCATTGCACTTTGTGCGGGTGGGGGATGCGATTGCCTGGCTGTCGGATCGTGAGGCGCGCCACTCGCACAACGCCTTTCGCACTGGGCGGGCAGAGTTTGTGGTGTGGGATGACGCCAAGCAGGCTGTCTATCTCCACACCACAGTGCGCGAAGCCCGCGAGGACGAAGTCGCGGCCATTACTGAGGCATACACGGCCAAGCTGGGGAGCTTCCGCCCGCAGTGCATGCAGCCGCAGTGGTATGTCGCACCAATTGGCCAACTGGATGATAATTCCACAACAGAAAATTGGGTGCACTACCTTGCATAAAACGCTATATATAGCGTACAATAGACACTATAACTAAAAAACGGGTAGGGAATAATATATGACGCAGACGACACAAACGACATCACCAACAACCGATCCAGCGACTACGCAGGCGCAGACCACCAAGCCCCAGCTGACGGATGACATGACGCTAGAGGAAAAGCTCGATGCCATCGAGCAGGCACTGCTGGCTGCTCAGCAGGTTGCCGTCGACCAAGCAGTAGCTAACGGCACCCCTGTCATTATGCCAGATCCAGCGGAGCTAACCATGTGCGAGGGCTGCCAATAGGTGGCGCGTATCGATAACCAGCAAAAGACCAGCGATCGGGCTGGTTTTTTGCTAGTATAATGCTTATGGATACATGCTACAATAGAACGCGAGAGGGAGATTGTATGACACAGACACACCAACCAACGTATATTTTTGTCACCGGTGGGGTACTCTCTGGGGTGGGTAAGGGCATCACGGCGGCCAGTATTGGTGCGGTGCTGCAGGCCAAGGGATTATCTGTCTCAGTGCAAAAGTGCGACCCGTACCTTAATGTCGATGCTGGGTTACTCAACCCCAAGGAGCATGGCGAGTGCTTCGTGACCAAAGATGGGGCAGAGACCGATCTCGACCTTGGCCACTACGAGCGCTTCTTAGACCTCGAGCTTACCCAACGCAATGCTACGCTAGCGGGGCGGCTGCTACGTGATTTGATCGCCGATGAGCGGGCCGGGAAGTTTGGCGGCCAGACGGTGCAACTGGTGCCGCACCTCACCCAAGCGATCAAGCGAGCCATCCACCAGGCGGCAGCAGGGCAGGTGCATATTGTGGAGATTGGTGGTACGGTGGGAGATTATGAGGGGCTAAGCTTCGTCGAGGCGATCCGCGAGTTCTCCCTCGAGGTGGGGCGCGAGCATTGCCTCTTCGTCCATGTGGTGTATGTGCCGTTTCTTGCGACCAGCCAGGAATATAAGACGAAGCCAGCCCAGAATGCCATGGCCGACCTGCGTGGCTTTGGCATTATGCCCGATGTAGTGGCAGTCCGCACCGAGGGCAGTATTGCGCCGCCGCGTGGCGTGGCGGATAAGATTGCCATTGCCAGTGGAGTGCGGCCAGAGGGGATCATTATGATGCCAAATGTCGATACGGTCTACAAGGTACCCCTGATGGTGGCGCGCGAATTAGGGCCTGTGCTGGCGAGCTTTACCGGTAATGATACGGCGCCAGATATGACGCGTTGGCAGCAGCTCGTCCGGCACGATAGCCAGACTTACCGCCAGCGGCTGACAATTGGCCTCGTGGCGAAATATGTTGATAATGCCGATACCTATCTCTCTATCACCGAGGCGCTCAAAGCAGCTGCCTGGGCGCACCGCAGTGAGGTGACGATCCAATGGATCAATGCCGAGACAGTGACCGACGCCGCGCTCAGCGCTGTGGATGCGGTGGTAGTGCCCGGTGGTTTTGGCAAGCGCGGGGTAGAAGGGAAGATTGCGGCGGCGAGTTACTGCTTGCAGCACGATGTACCGTATCTTGGTATATGCCTGGGGATGCAGGTCGCAGTGATTGCCGCTGCTCGCCGTGGTGGCTTGGCCCAGGCTGGCAGTGCGGAGTGTGGTGCCGCGCCGGATGATGCCGTCATCTACCTTATGCCTGACCAGCAGGGCAAGCAATCGACTGGTGGGACGATGCGCCTGGGCAATTACCCAGCGGTGCTGCAAGCTGGTTCATGCACCGCTAAGGTATATGGGACAACGGAGATTGTGGAGCGTCACCGCCACCGCTATGAGGTGAATCAAGCGCATCTTGCTGCTATTAACGCGGGCGGGGTTGTGGTGTCGGGCACGTCACCCGATGGCAGGCTGGTCGAGTTTGTCGAGGCACCGACCTGCGACTACTTTGTTGCGACTCAGGCTCACCCAGAGTTTACCTCGCGGCCATTCCGAGCTCATCCCCTCTTTGCTGGTTTAGTGCAGGCGGCGCTCAAGCGGCAGAAGCGGATGCAGAAGGGTAAGGCGTAATCTTCTCGCTGTGCTTACGCTATTCTTGCGGCGCATCTGTTGTATACTATAATCATGGAACAGACGATTCGTGATGCAGTATATACTCTTTATCAACAAACTCCACCGGTGGAATTGACGCGGCCGGAGCCGACGTTTGGCGATTTTGCGACTAACGTCGCACTCAAGCTTGCCAAGCCACTAGGCAAGAAGCCGCGCGAGATTGCCGAGGAGGTGGCGGCGGTGCTACGCCAGACTGGCCAGTTTTCTGATGTGAGTGTGGCTGGCCCGGGGTTTATTAATCTCCGCTTGAGTGATGAAGCGCTGTGGCAGGCGGCCAATACCGCACCGCAGCAGATTTATGGCGGCATGCGCTACACGTTGGAATATAGCTGCCCCAACGCCTTTAAGGAGTTACATACTGGTCACTTGTACCAGACGGTGTATGGCGATATATTGGCGCGGATTATTGAGTCGGTTGGCGCATCGGTAGACCGAGCCAGTTTTGGTGGTGATGTTGGCCTGCACGTCGCTAAGTGCTTGTGGGGGATGCGTCACACGCTAGGCGGCGAGCTACCAGAGAAGCTAACAGAAGTAGAAAGTGATGTCTTTGCTCGGGCGCGGTGGATTAGCCAGGCCTATGTGATCGGTGCTAAAGCGTACGAAGAGAACGAGACGGCGAAGCAAGAGATTATTGAGTTTAACAAGTTAGTCTATAGCTACCACGAGCATGATGAGCATAATACGCCACTGGCTCAGATCTATTGGACGACGCGCCAGTGGAGTTTGGATTACTTTGATGCCTTCTATGCGATGATTCAGGTTGATCATCTTGACTATATCCCCGAGAGTAGCACCGCACCGATTGGCCTTGCCGTGGTGCACGAGCAGCTGGAGCGGGGGAATTTGCAGCGGTCTGAGGGGGCAGTGGTCTTCGTCGGTGATCCCGCGAAGCATTTGCATACCCGCGTTTTTGTGACGTCCAACGGCCTGCCGACGTACGAGACAAAGGACATTGGCGTTATCTGGAAAGAAGTAGAAGACTACCACTTCGACCACCGGATTCTCATCACTGGCAACGACCAAAAGGAGTATATGCGCGTGGTGTATGCTGCGGCTGAGCTTTTCCGGCCTGAGCTAGCTGGGCGAATGACTCACCTGACCAATGGTACGGTGCGCTTTGGTGATGGTAGCAAGATGAGTTCGCGCCTGGGTAATGTGGCGCGAGCGGCTGATGTGCTCGCCATCGTCCAAGAGCGCGTGGCACACCTCACCACAGACCTAGTGGTGCAGCGCCAGGTGGCATTGGGGGCGATCAAGTACGCTTTTGCGAAGTATCGCATGGGCAACGATATCGCCTTTGATATGGATGAGACGGTGAGTCTGCAGGGTAATTCTGGCCCCTATATCCAATACGCTCATGCTCGGGCCTGCAGCATCCTGGCCAAGGCGAGTGCCGAGCCTGCCGAGCCGACCGATTGCACTGATGACGAGCGCCTCCTTCTGCGCAAGCTGAGCGAATATCCAGAGGTCGTCGAGAAGGCCGCTCGCGAGTATCTTGTGCATGGCATCTGCCACTACCTCTATGAGCTTGCCCAAGAATTTAACCGCTTCTACGAGAAAAACCGCGTCGTTGGTAGCCCGCGCCAGGCCGAGCGCCTCGCCCTAGTGCAGCGCTACCGTGACACCCTGGCTGCTGGCCTTGCTCTGCTCGGTATCGAAACGCCGGAGCGGCTGTAGTGGGTGAGCGTACGCCACATACCAATCCATCTATCTTAGATGAGTCGCTGATGGCAGGGCTCAAGACGCCAAGACGTGGTATAGCGGAGAGTAACCCTGAGATTGGCCGCCAGCGTTTGCCCGATTCTACTCAGCTCAAGATCATCGGCACAGCCTACGAGCAGTCGCCACTGACATTTGATGACGCGATCGAAGCAGCTATTCTTGTGGGTCACTTGGTGCGGCAGACACTTGAATTCGAAGATATGGATGAGGCAACGCCACTGTTGACCGCAGAACTCCTTACGCAACGCGAGAAGGCTAATTGCTATGGCTACACCATTGTGGCATCGGAGTGCTTGGATCAAATAGGGGTGGAGCATTATGTTGGGTATGTTAACCAGCATGCAGTGGTTATGTTGTTTGACCGCACGAGTGGGAGTAAGCGCTCGTTTTTGCTCGATGTTGCAACCAAGGAGTTTTACCAAGAAACGACCAAGGCGGTTGGTGGTGAAGACCCGCTTGACCAATTATGGCGTGGTGAGCTGCGCGCGATTAATACCCTGCAGACTAGTGAATTATTACGAAAAGTCGATATAGATGATCCAGGTAAGCGCCAAAAGTTCATAAGAGATCGGTTCTGGCTAAGCTTTGACAAAGATAGCCGCCATCGAGACGACGATGAGTATGAGTATCTGCTCCATAGCCAGCTGCAGCTCATTACCATGCCATCAGTGCCGGGCCGCGAAATGCTGCGCCTGTACCATAATGTGATTATTAATACACTTGGCAATAACCCCGATCCAGTTGCTGCGAGTGAGGATATTATTGATCAATTTGCTGGTATCTATCCAGATATTGATCCACGCAACAAGCTTGAGCATGCAAAGGCTCTGCGCACAAAACTCATCGATCGGCACATGGGGGATAGTGCCCTGGCCTTAGCGGATGTGATCAAGGCAAGCTTGCTGCCCGACGATACTTCGGAGGGTCGGTTCTTTAAGGGTGAAACACTGCGCAAGATTGCAAAAGTTGAGGGCGACCCCAAGAAGATAGACGAAGCGATAAAAGAGTATGATAATAATAATGATGACGATGATGAGTTGTTTAAGTTACCGCCTGATAATGACGAGTTCTTGGCGAGCGTAGGGCGGGTGGTGGCGCGCAAGCCAGTGTTGTCATATGGTTTTAGGAAGACGCGTATGGATAGGATCGCAGCTGCCAAGCAAGACAAAAAGAAGATTGAGAAGCGATTAGCAAAGTCCTCGCACCATAGAACACCACCAACACAAGACCGCTAGCAATTAATACGGAATATGCTATAATTTGAATAAACAATGGTTAATAAGGAGAACCTATGGCAGAACGAACAACAACCAAAACCAAAGCAGCTGCTGCAAAGAAGCCTGCTGCACGCCGCACCCCACGCAAGGCTGCTCAAGAGGCTGCAGCTGCCGCCCAAGCAATGGAGCAGAAGATGAAGAACAGCCACCTCGGTGGCTTTGCGGACTTCATCCGTGAGCAGGGCGTGGTTGGCCTGGCTGTTGGTTTGGCGATTGGTACCGCCGCCGGCGACACGGTTAAAAAATTAGTTCAGGGGTTCATTAGCCCAGTGGTGCAGTTCATCGTGGGGTCGCAGAAGGGCCTCGAGGCTGCCAGCGCGCATATTGAGATTGCTGGGCGCAGCGCTGACTTCGCGTGGGGAGCTTTCGTGAGCTCGCTGATCACCTTGATTGCCACAGCATTCGTCATCTACCTGATCATCCACTTTCTCAAGCTCGACCGCTTGGACAAGAAAAAAGACTAAGTAGGCAAGAGCCTATGTAGCGATCAACCACACCCACCGCGGTGTGGTTTTTCTATGGTGAATAATAAATTTGCGCACTACTCAAGCACCTAATCAGCTTGAACATAATAGCGAACCATTCGGAAATAACAGGGGTAGGGGAGACGACTTACCTCATAATTAGATCCTATAATAAGCAGGCGGGAAGGGAAGCAAAAACACCTGAACAAAAAAGTAGTACACCAATTTGCATACCAGTAAAGCTTATGCTTATAACAGTAACAGCTAAGGATGAGCGCTATACGGTAGACATGTAGTATACTAGAAGCATGAAACCAAGCTTCAAACCAAAACGGATTTTGTGGGTAGACCTAGAGATGACGGGGCTGGACCCTACTACAGATGAGATACTAGAGGTAGCAGCGATCGTGACGGACTGGACTTTTGCCGAGATTGCAACGTACGAAGGGGTGGTGCGCCATGATGCAGCTAAGCTCACGCGCCTCCTCGACGGCAACGCCAGCTTTTGGGATCAGCACCCAGCGGCGCGGCGCGGGCTCGAGGAGCAGAATGCTCAGGGCAAGCCGCTGGCGGTAATTGAGCAAGAGCTGCTGGCGTTTTGTGACGAGCAGTGTGCTGGTGAGGGGCGGATATTGCTGGCGGGGAACTCCATCCACCAAGATCGCCGCTTTATCGATCGCTGGTGGCCGCAGCTGGCGCAGCGTTTGCACTACCGCATGCTCGATGTGAGCGCCTGGAAGGTGGTGATGGAGGGTAAATACGGCAAGAAATTTGCCAAGCCAGAAGACCACCGTGCGCTGGAGGATATTCGTGGCAGCATTATGGAGCTGCGCTATTATCTACAAAAGGTCGCCGTGTAATGCCCGAGCTGTGGCGCGATATTACGATCGACACAGCCGAGCAGCGGCGGGCGCTGCTAAGAGAACTGCGCCTGCCTGAGCTGCAGGCCCGCATGGTGCGCGAGCATCGCTGGCTGCCGCAGGCGATAGAAGGGGAGGAGTGGCTGCTGCTAACGCTGGATATACCATACGTTAGCCGGCACAATGTGAAGTACCACACCATTACCATTTTGCTCAGTAAAACCGAGATTATTACGCTGCATCAGGGCAAGCTAGACGATGAACTCATTCAGCGCATTACCGCGCTGCGGCCTAGTAGCAAGACGCCATCGCTTATTCTGGCGACTATTGCCCAGTTTTCTATTGAGCAATTTATGCCGCTGCTTAATCATATCGACGATGTGACCGACCAGCTGGAAGATACGATGATTCGCACTCCAGACAATCGGCAGCTCCAGCAGCTCTTTGTGTACAAGCGTCAGTTGGCCGACCTGCGCAAGGTGGTGCTCCCTTTGATGAATGTGCTCAATGGTCTCAGTAACGGCCGCTATGTCTTGTTTGATAAAAAATGCGCGGTGTATGTGCGCGATAGTTACGACTACGCCTGGCGCGTTCACGAGCTTATCGATACGATGCGTGACCTTCTCACCAGTGCGCTCGATATGTACCTCTCGGTGGTATCTAACCGCATGAACGATGTGATGAAGCGCCTGACCTTGGTTGCTACTGTTTTTATGCCGGTCTCGTTCTTGACGGGCCTAGGCGGGATGAATTTCGTGCAGTTGCCATTTCGCAGTGATGTCGCCTTCTGGCTGATGATCGGCCTGATCGTCCTCATACCACTGGCGATGGTGGGGTATTTTGTGCGGCATAAGTGGTTGTAGTATTATAGTGCTATGACACACAAGCAGCTCGAAGAATTTTTGCTCAGCCTGCCTGGGGCGTGGCTCGACTATCCCTTTGGGGACGATATCGCGGTGTACAAGGTAGGGCACAAGGATGTGCCTGGCCAGCAGGAGAAAATGTTTGCGCTTATTGCCGAAGGGTCGCAGCCACTAAGGGTGAGCCTCAAGTGCGACCCGCAGCTGGCCCGCACCTTGCGCGAACGGTACGAGTCGGTCCAGCTAGGTTACCACCTCAACAAAAAGCATTGGATTACCGTTATTTGCAGTGGCCAGTTGAGTGATGACGAGGTGATTGACCTAGCGCGGCTCAGCTACCGGCTAGTGACGGAGTAGCGCGCTTCTTTGCGGAGAAGACGTTGGTTAGTATAAGGAGCGTTCACGGTGTGAGCGCTTTTCTTTTTAGTATGTAGTGGAGTAAGACGCCTTAATATTCACCATCCCGTGCGGAGAAAAACTCCTGGGAATGCGCCATGCAACTATACACAAGCAGATGTTTGTCTTATAGTGCAGCGCATTAACAAAAGCCCGCCAGAGAGGTGAGCTTTTGTCGATAGGGTAGCGTATGTCGCTACTTCGTTGAGGTAAAGTTGCTAAACGACTTGGTAGCGGCGTCGAGTGTCTTGCTGTTGGTGGCGACGTAGTCGGCGATGGCTTTGCGGTTGCCACTGGCGGTTTTGAGCTTTTGGAGGTAGCTCTTGAGGATGGACAGCTGGTAGCTCATTTCGCGTGCATAGACGCGATCGAGTGAGCCAGTGAGGTAGGCATCTTCGAGCGTTTTGGAGAGTTTGTCGGCGTAGGCCTTTTCGGTCTTTTTGGCATCGCCGACTAGCTCGGTCTTGATCTTCGCATCCTTAAGCGACGACTTGAGCTCTGTGCCCATACTGCCCAGCGAGGTGGTGAGTGTGGTGTTCATGCTCGAGAGTTCATTCTCCGTCAGGTGCGATTGCTGCTCCTTGGTGGCTGCCTGCAGCGTCTCGATGCGCGCCAGCGTGCTCTGGGCTTGCTTGGTGTAGTTGGGCTGGCTATTGACCATCATCATGACGACGCTAAAGGCGAGCAAGAGTACGCCGCCGATCAGCCCAAACACCGCAAAGCGGTTCATCTGCACTGGCTGCGGTTTGGGTGCAATCTCGTTGAGGTAGTCTACCGGGAAGGAGGTGTCTGGCTCGCTTGCTGCACCAAGGTCTGCGCCGGTAGCAGCCATGGCAGTAGCGCCGAGTGGCTGCTGCGGATTGGCATACGCCTGGCCAGTGTAGTTGCCTGCTTGTGGCTGGTAGGGTTGTGCGGTGGGCTGGCTGTTGCTCGGGTAGGCGCTTGCATACTGTGATGGGTCTGCGCCAGTGTGTGGGCTGGGTTGGTTGGTTGGTTGGGGTGCCGTAGCTGGCGGCTGCTGCGGGGGCTGGGCTGGCTGTTGCTCGGGCTGCGGCGCGTAGTGGTATGACTGGCCTGTGCTATAGCTGGTGGCTGGTTGGCTGGCTGGTTGGTCGTGTGGCTGCTGCTGATACGGCTGGTAGGGCGTAGCCTGAGGCTGCGGCGATGAAGGAGTGGGCTGCTCTTGATACGGTGGCTGCGTTGGCTGGCTCTGCGTTGCCGGATTATATGCACCATAGCCATAATCCTGCGCACCCGACGCCGCTTGGGTAGCATAGTAGGGAACATACGGAGCAGCAGCCGGCGCATTAGGCTGAGGAGGCTGTTGCTCGGGCTGCGGCGCCGAACCATTCGGCTGGGGAGTGTATGGTTGCTGTGGATTCATAGTTACTATAATACCATTTAAACACAACCACTAACAGAGGTAAAGAGCATAATCTCTAACAGAGGTCAGATGGATGAATTGTATATAGTATATACCCCTCTACCCTATATACTCTATACCCCTATATACTATACAAAAATTAATCTCTGTTTTGGCTTGTTGCTGCATACGATCGGCCTTGTGAGTGGAGTAGCTTTCGTGGTAGGTAAGAATGATCAGATAGGCGATAGGTACGGTTCGATTGGCTCACGCCATATGCGCTATACTATACCTATGGATGCCAAAGAAGAGGTGCGGGCGCGCTTGAATATAGAGGATGTGGTGGGCGAATATGTGCAGCTCAAGCGGGCGGGGCGGAGCTACAAAGGCCTGAGCCCTTTTACCAGTGAGCGGACGCCGAGCTTTTTTGTGAGCCCCGAGAAGAATATTTGGCATGACTTTAGTAGTGGGCGGGGCGGCGATGTCTTTAGCTTTATTATGGAAGTGGAGGGGCTAGACTTTCGGCAGGCGCTGGAGCTGCTGGCGCGTAAGGCAGGGGTGGATCTTTCGCGCTATGAGCAGAAGGGTAATCGCGACCTGGCGCGGCGCAAGCAGCGGCTGCTTGAGGCACATCGACTAGCGGCGAATTTTTATCAGCATTGTTTGGTGCGGAGTCAGGATGCACTGGTGTATGTGTTTCGGACGCGGCGGCTGAGTAAGGCGATTGTCCAGCAGTTTCAGATTGGCTATGCGCCGCGCGATGGTCAGGCTCTGGTAACGTATCTTAAGAAAAAAGGCTTTTCGCTGGCGGAGTTGCGTGAGGCGGGCCTGGTGAACCGCTACGATGGCGATCTCTTCCGCGGGCGAATGATGGTGCCGTTGATGGATGCGAGTGGGCAGGTGATTGGTTTTACAGCGCGCTTGATTGCTGATGTGCCCAATGCACCAAAATACCTCAATACGCCCCAGACGCTGCTCTATGATAAAGGTCGGCATGTCTTTGGCTTGATGCAGGCCAAGCAGGCGATTCGGGCCCAGGGCTATGCGGTGATTGTCGAGGGCAATATGGATGTGATAAGCAGCCATCAGGCGGGCGAAGCAGCGGTGGTGGCGACAGCGGGCACTGCTATGACGGAGCAGCATATTCGGGCGCTCAAGCGGCTGGCGGGCGATATTCGGCTGAGTTTTGATGGTGATAACGCTGGGCGGGCTGCCACAGAGCGAGCGATTGATTTGGCTGCCCAAGCGGGGGTAGAGCTGAAGGTAGTGTCGCTGCCGGCAGGGGCAAAAGACCCCGATGAGCTCATCCAGCAGCAGGGGGTAGCGGCCTGGCAGCAGGCGATAGCGGCGGCTCAGCCAGCGGTGGATTGGCTCCTGGCGCAGTATCGGCAGCAGCTCGATCTTACCACGGCAGCGGGTAAGCGGCAGTTTACGACGGTTGGGTTGGCACTTGTCAATCGCTTGGGTGACCCAGTGGAGCGCGAGCACTACCAGCGGCAGATTGCTCAGGCAGTGGGCTCGAGTGTGCAGGCTGTGCAGGCCAAGGCGCAGCAAACCGCACCGTCCGCACCCATCCGCAAGGCCATTAAGGCGACAGCGGCCGCGCCAAGCAATCGCTATCTCTCACAAGATGATGCGCTTGCGCTGGCGATGCTCGATGGGCCGAGTCAGGAGTTATTTGGGCGAGTTGACTCACAGCTCTTTGCGGGGGAGGCGCGCCAGGCTTTGGCTCAGTACTATGCAGCGCACCACTCACAGCCCCTCACTACCACGCCGCCAGCATTGCAAAACTTTGACGAGTATATTACAATGGTGCGGGTACGTGCCGACGCTCGGTATGGTACGTGGAGCGAGACCGATCGCTACTACGAGACTGCCCGGCTTTTGCGGCAAATCGAAACCGAACACAAGCAGCAACACAAACAAGATCTCATCACCCACCTGCGCCAAGCAGAAGAGAGCGGCGATACGACTGCCGCCGCCGCTTTGCGCCAGCAACTGAACCAATTAATCAAGGAGATAGCGCGTGGCAACCGACGATAAGGATACCAAGCAAAAAAAACCAGCAACCACAGCTCAGGCAGCGCCACCCGATGCCCAGCCGCCGATCATGGATCTAGCCGTCGATGATATGGAGCCCGACCTCGCGGCACTTGAGGAAGAAGATACGCCAGAGGAGATTCTCAACAGTAACCAATACTTTGATGATATTAGCGACGACTCGGTCCGGCTGCACCTGCGTGAGATCGGCAAGATTCCGCTGCTCAGTGCTGACGAAGAGGTAGACCTAGCCTACCGGATTAAGCAGGGCGATAAGCGGGCCAAAGACAAAATGGCCGAGGCTAATATGCGCCTGGTGGTAAGCATTGCCAAGCGGTATAGTGGTCGTGGCCTTGATTTTCTCGATCTTATCCAGGAAGGACATACCGGACTACTGCGGGCGGTAGAGAAGTTTGACCCAGATAAGGGCTTTAAGTTTAGCACCTATGCCACTTGGTGGATTCGCCAGGCGATTACCCGGGCGATTGCCGACCAAGCGCGCACGATTCGTATTCCTGTCCACATGGTGGAGACGATCAACAAGCTGCTGCGCACCCAGCGCCGCCTGACCCAAGACCTGAACCGTGAGCCAACCATTACCGAGCTTGCTAAAGAGCTCGATATGGAGCCGGATAAGGTCGAATATGTGATGAAGATTAAGCAAGATATTAGCAGCTTAGATGCTGGTGTGGGGCGCGATGGCGACGACTCGGAGGAATCGGTGCTGGGGGACTTTATTGAGGACGAGGACACGGTCAGCCCTGAAGAGTCGGCCTCCAACCAGCTTCTCAAGGAGCAGGTGCAAGACATCCTCTCGACCTTAAGTGACCGCGAACAGAAGATTATCAAAATGCGCTTTGGTCTAGAGAATGGCAAGAGCCACACGCTGGAGGAAGTTGGGCAGGAGTTTGCCGTGACGCGTGAGCGTATTCGTCAGATTGAGGCCAAGGCTCTCGCCAAGCTGCGCAAGCATAAGGATGCCAAGAAGCTGTACGAGTATTTGCAGCAGTAGGGGATAGTGTACGAGAATAATCGGCATACAGTATGTATGTCGATTTTTTGGATAAATTGCTTGAAAAGTCGTTACTGTATGGTTTTTGGTGAAGCTTCTGTATAATAATGGCTATATACTTTGCTGTGAGGGCACAAACCTCTCGAATACCCACTCCTACTATCGCTACCGAGAAATAGAGATCATGATTGTAGAGGGGTGAATACGAAAGCCCTAAAAATGCAGAAGGTACTCCCAAATACTTTACATAAAAATACCCAGTAGTATGCTGGGTGTTTTTATATCGAAGTAAGTGGCTTAGTAGTAATAATAGTACCACCAAGATGGCTTGGACAATACACCAACAAACACAAGTATCCAGAAAAGCCAGATAAGACACCAGCAGACTGACCCAAAGATGCCCCAGCCCAGACTAACGTTACCCCACGTTGTAGACATACCGGCTTCCTTAGACTTATTGCGCGAAATAATGCCAAGGAGAATACCACCGATAGAGATACCAAAGAAGCTCAAGACGCATCCAATGACACCCAGTGTCTCGCCAGGGTTATCATAACGAACGGGATAGGCATATGGTGTTGGCTGTGGCTGAATAGCTGGCTGTGGCACTGGCGCAACTGGCTGCTGGTAGGGTTGTTGATATTGATATGTCTGTTGCGGTTGCGGCTGCGGCTGGGCCACCGGTTGTGGTTGCGGTGCTGGCTGCGGCTGCGGTGCAGCAGGTTGCTGGGGTGTTGGCTGGTTGTTCATAAACTCCTCGTATTAGGCTATTACCGTAGTGTGCATTTGCCTTATGCACACGTAATCTGTGGGGGAATTATAGCAGAGGAAGGGTGTTGTGTCAATTATCTGATGATTTATATACCCCACTGGGGTATTTTACATCCAACCAATCTCGCGGCAAAGGGTGTCGACCTGCTGGTGGAGCTCGGTGAGATTGTGGCTGTTGGAGATGAAGTGGTCGGCAATGGCGATAGGGCCACCCTTCTCAATATCCTCAATCTCCGACCAGTCGCGGGCGATCGCTTCCTGTGCGGTAAAGGGCCGCTCGGGCCGCTGAGCAAGGCGGCGGTGACGGAGCTGCTTGGGTGCCACGATGGCCGCCACAACGAGCTCACCCGGGAAGTGGTGGGTGAGATACTTGTACTCCGTCCAGGAGTAGAGGCCGTCGAAGAGGATGTGGCGCTGCCCAGCGGCGGCGAGGCGCTGCATTTGCTCGGCAGCAGTGCGAATGATGATGTCTTTACCAGCCTCTTCGCGCCAGGCTTTGCGAAACTCGGCTTGTGATTGCGGGGTGATGGTGATGCCGCGGCGGCGCATTTCGTCATAGAGGATGCCACCAGCGTAGACCTTGGGGATGCCAAGGCGCGCCACATGGTTGACCGCTTCGCTCTTGCCTGCGCCTGAGAGGCCAACGAAGGCAAGGATTGTCGTCGGGTGAGATGGATGATTCATATCTCTAGTATAGCAGATAATGACGCTTATGGTTGTCGGTGCAGTGAATGATACAATAAAAATAGTATGAAAGAGCGGCCAGCGGTATCATCATTACCAGAGCAACCCCGACGCTATGCACCGAGCGACCCGCCGTCGCGGTTGTTTTGGCTTGGTATATTGACGCGGCAACGGGGAGACGCACCGCTGCCAAAGGACTGGATGCATAAGGCTGCGTGCAGCCCCGCCACGAGCGAAGAATATTTTAGTGGTAAACCAGAAGACACGGCACTGGCGCTACGGCGCTGCATTGGCTGTGTGGTGATTGATGTGTGTGCAGCATATGCAGTGAGAGAAGGCGTGTCGGTTGGGATCTGTGCTGGCCTCACAGCGAAGCAGCGCGAGCAACTAACGGACCAATCCGCACCGGCGGATCTCCCGAGCCAGTCCACCACACTCACGAGCGCTATGCATCATGCTGTTTATGCTAATGACACGCCTCGGGCGCGGATTGCCTGGGCGGAGCAGTGTATGGCCGAGCGGCGACATATTGGATATATTCCCGCGTCGCAGACTTTTGCTCGCTTGGCGCTGTGTATTGATGCTGAGACGAAGCAGCGGATAGAGCCCGAGCAGCGTGAGGACTGTGCTGAGTGCCCAGTAGCGGCCGAGTGCTTGTTCTTTGCGCTGCAGGGGTACCAACGTATTATCGCTGCTGGTGATGTCCGTGGCGGCACAACCCAAGCCGACCGCCAGCAGTGGGGCATGCCCAAACCCAAGCAGCGGCGGGCTCGGCGGCGCTGAGCAATGGGGGTAGGGTGATAAGCAGCGCACTACTCTGCTTATGCTTGGCAAAATAACAGTGGTGTGGAATAATGCAGAAGCCAACGTTTTGTATAGCAAAAGAGAAAAAACTTATGACGCGTGAACAACCAAGAAAGCCGACCCCTGCCACGCTGGCAATGCGAGAACAGATAAAGAATGGCGTAAGCCCTGCGGTATATACTGAGCGGCTGATTCGCGGCGGATATAAGCCAGCCCCTCGATCAGCATGGATTGGACAAGCTGCCTGCAGCCTCGAGGATGAACAGTACTTTATTGACCTCGATGGAAGAAAGCGGGAGCATTGGGGAAATATTGAAAAAGGGAAAACAATATGCGGCAGTTGCCCAGTGCAGGCTGAATGCCTTGCGGCGCATATGGCGGACATCACAAAACATCAGCCAGATACAGATGATGTTGTTGGTGGAGCAGACAATGTTGATCGAGCGCGTGCCCGGCGAAAGGTTGCACAAGAATTAGCACGAAGGGTGCAGAGCAGCCAAGGCGATGGAAAGGCGTTAGCGTAGCGTTTCAGTGTAGTAATACTTATGCTATAATAATTGAAAAATCCGACAAAACGTGTACACTTATATAATAACGTATATAAGCGCGGATAGTGCAGACTGAGGAGATAGGAGTGCAGCGACAAGGTGGGCTGATGTATGGAGTAGTGAGTATCCTTGTTGCGGGTGCTGTGTCGGTGATATTTGGTGGGGCTGCCCAGGCGCAGCAATGGCAGATGGTGTATAACGAGGAGTTTACGGCACCACTGTCGAATTGGAAGGTTCTTCAGCAAAATAAAGATAATTATGGCAAGGAGCATTTGGCATATAGCGCCAATAATGTTGCGGTAACTAACGGTTCTTTGCAGATTACCACCCGGCGTCACTGTGTGTCGAGTGTGGCTGAGCCACTGGGCGATAGCAACGCCAGCCAAGAGCCGTGCCCGTCTGGCAAGATGACACGCTACCAGAGTGGGCGAGTGGAGTCGGGTCGGGTGCTCGATGGGCATAAACCATTCCGCGTCGAGGTGCGAGCGAAGATTAATTGGAATGGCGAGAATGGGACGCGCCCAGCTATTTGGCTACGCAATAGTGTGACACTTGCCAACTGCAGCAATAACAAGCAAGCGAATGACCCCTATGGTGAGCTCGACATGCTAGAGTGGTATTCATGGACGCCGACCTACACATGGTCGACGACGCATATTCGCTGCTACCACAGCCCGTCATCACAGATATGGAAGACGAAGGGGTTAGGACATAGCCGAGAGAACCTCATACCGTCCCCAGTGACGTTGGCGAACAACTGGCATGTCTGGGCGACGGAATACGATGGTGAGACGGTCAAATTCTTCGTTGATAACCAGCCGGTGCTGGTGTATAACTATCGAGCGGGCGACGAGAAGAGTCATCCAACCGCTCGAGTTCCAGCAGAAAAACCAGCAAAAATGGGCATGGATGCGAATCAATTTAGGCAGGTCTTTGACGATACGTGGTATGTTATTCTCAACGATTATGTGGAGTGGAAGAGTGAGGAGCACCCACCCGATTCATCAAAGAAGTTTGCCAACCAAACCTTCCTTATCGACTATGTCAAGATATACCAAAGTGGTACTCCAGCTACTGGCGAAAAACCACCGGCTACTCCACCAGAGAAAAAGGACGACAAGAAAGATAAAAAGCCGGGTACCAAACGGATGACGGTGAAGAAGAAAAAGGGTGCGTTTACTGCCCAGGGTCCGCTGGCTGAGCTGATGAGCAACTTTGTGCCGGCACTGCTGATAAGCCTATGTTTACTGCTTATCGCACTAGCTGGCTGGCTAGTATGGTGGTGGCGTCGCCGTCGCCACCGCGCTCAGCCTACGCCGTAGCTGGAGGGCAGGGAGCAGAGGGTGTTTGTGATACGCTTTGGCACGGCACCAATGCTATACTAGAACTATGATGAAGCGCCTAGTGATTATCGATGGCAAAAGTGTGTTCTACCGTGGGTACTATGCCATGCCCAACCTTTCGACGGCTGATGGGACGCCAACTGGCGGGGTGTATGGCTTTGCGGCGCTGAGCTTAGAGCTGATCAAGCGCCTCCAGCCAGACTATGTGTGCGTGGCGTGGGATAAGCCGAAGACGAATATTCGCCGCCGTCTTGCTATTTACGACCAATACAAGGCTGGTCGTAAGCCGGCTCCGCCAGATTTTTACGCCCAGATACCGCTACTCCACGAGCTTTTGCAGGCGTTTGGTTGGCCGCTGTATGAGTTTGATGATTATGAGGCAGACGATATTATGGCGACGCTCGACGCCCAGGCTGAGCAGGAGGGGGATATTGAGACGTATCTTATAACGAGCGATCTTGACGCCTTGCAAATACTCGACCAAAATACCTACCTCTATGCCCTCAAAAAAGGCTTGACCAATATCGACAAATTCGACATCGCTGCCTTTGAGCAGCGCTATGGTATTCGGATTGGCCAGTTCCTCGACTTCAAGAGCCTCAAGGGAGATGCGTCGGATAATATCCCCGGTGTGCCGGGGGTGGGGGAGAAGACGGCGGTTAAGCTGCTGCAGCAATTCGACACGCTCGACAACCTCTACGACAACCTCTGGCAGGTCAAGGATACCTTGCGGCGCAAGCTGGAGCAGGGCAAAGAGTCGGCTTATATGAGCCGCGAGCTAGCCCGGCTGTATACCAATGCACCAGTGACGCTTGACCGAGCAGCGATGGCAATGGATAACTGCGACCCAGCGGCGGTGCGGGCGATGTTGCAGCGGCTGGAATTTCGTAGTTTGCTGCGCCACTTGCCGCCGCAGATGCAAGCGACAGAGAGCACTCAGTCGCCTGATGCACCAGTAGTGCAGTATGCGACTGAGTTGCCTGCTCACCAGGCTAAGGCGCTCTTTTTGATGGCCCAGGAGCTGCTGGTCTGGCCGGTCGAGGGCGGCGTCTGGGTGAGCCACGAGCGAGGTAAGGCAGCTCGCCTGAGTTGGCGCGATGCGATTGATGTTATTCCGCATGTGCCGATCGTTGGGCACCGCACCAAGGAATTATTACGCCGCTTACTGGCTCGTGGCGTGCGGCAGTTGCCAGTCGTGAAGCATGATACTGCCCAGGGGTCGTTTTTGCTTAATCCCCTGCGCACGTCGCGGGCGCTGGCTGATCTCGCGGGGCTGGAGTCGCTTGATGACCCACGTCTTGCTATTAGTGCGCTGTGGGCGGTATACGATGAGCAAACTCAGGCGCTTGATGCGCTGCCCGAGCTTGCCCGGGTGGCACGGACGATGGACTTTCCGCTCATCCCTGTGCTGGCGCGGATGGAGTGGCGCGGTATCCGGCTTGATAGCCGCACGCTTGCGGCGATGCAGCGCACCTTGAGTAGTGAGATCGCCGAGTTGCAGCAGCAGATTTATGGCATGGTGGGGTATGAGCTGAATATTGGCAGCCCGGCCCAGCTAGCCGAGGCGCTCTTCGTCAAGCTTCAGCTGCCAACAGCGGGCATTAAGAAGGGCAAGACGGGTTACTCGACGAGCCAGAAGGAGCTGGATAAGCTCCGGCCGCATCACCCGATTATTGGGCTAGTGGAGCGCTACCGCGAGCTGACCAAGCTGCAAAATACGTATGTCCAGGCCTTGCCGCAGCTGACTGACGACGCGGGCTATATCCATACCACCTTCAACCAAGATGTGGTGGCGACGGGCCGGCTCAGTAGTACCGACCCAAATTTGCAAAACATCCCCATTCGCAGTGAACTGGGGCGGCACGTTCGCGATGCCTTTGTGCCAGCGCCGGGCAATGTGTTTGTCAATGCCGACTATTCGCAGTTTGAGCTGCGCCTGGCGGCGGTGCTGTCGGGGGAGGAGGCGATGATTCGCGATTTTAATACCGATATCGACATCCATGCCAACACCGCCGCGCAGGTCTATGGCGTGCCGCTCGACGTCGTGACGAAGGAGCAGCGCCGCCGGGCCAAGGTGGTGAACTTTGGCGTGCTCTATGGGATGAGCCAGCATGGCTTGGCTGCTGCAGCCCATATGAGCTATGACGAAGCGCAGCACTTTATTGATGAGTATTATCGCCTTCGGCCGAAGCTTAAAGCCTATATGGCGCAGACTATCCAGCAAGCGCATGATGCGGGCTTTGTCCAGACGCTGTTTGGTCGCCGCCGCTGGACGCCGGATGTTGCATCGCGCAACTTTGCAGTGCGCAGCGCTGCCGAGCGAGCGGCTGCCAATATGCCGATCCAAGGTACCGAGGCCGACCTCATGAAGCTCGCCATGCTGGCGGTGGAAGACAAGCTGGCCCAGGCTGGAGAGCAGCTAGCCGACGGCGATGGCCAGCCACTCGGTTGGCAGGTGGTGCAGATCCACGATAGCATTATGGTAGAGTGCCCGCGCGCCCATGCCGAGCAGGTGAGCCACATCCTGCGCGAGACAATGGAGCATATTTATCCGCAGCTTGGCGTTAAGCTCAAAGTCGATGTCTCGATTGGCGATAATTGGGGGCAGGTCTAAGAACACCGACCGAACAGAGGTCAGACTATAGACAAAGTATCGAGAGTGGTGTATAATCTGGGCCATCACAAGCAAAACAGAATAGAGGTTGGGCATGGCACAGCGCGAAGCAGTAGATACATCATTTCCTAATGGTGGAGAGCGTGCTGGCGCTGACCGGCCCAGTCCGCATGCAGAAGCGTATGTCGATAGCGCAGACCGCTACACCCCCGAGCAATATCCCACCAGCTACCACGCCATGCGCAGTGCTATCATCGAAGCGGCTCAGGCAAGTGGTGAGCTGCAGCCCCTGACTGAGGCGGAGATGGAGCGGCGGGTGCAGCAGGAGGCAAGGATTGAGCATCTCTTTCGAGAAGCAAGGCAGGCTGAGATTTATGCACAAAACCTGTCTGTGGAAGAGACCTGCGCTGCGCTGCAAAAGCTAGAGCAAAAAACAGTGCCGACCTTTGGCTTTTTTCATAACCCACAGGGGGATTGGGTTGCATTTGAACACCGTCTATTTGGCTCGATGGATCTGGCCGATTGGCGAGTGGTCTGCTGTGATGTGGGTGGTGAGCCGTATGAGGTGCGAGTGATCGATGCATACCAATATACGACAGAGACACATGAGAAGCTGGCTGAAATGGGCATCTTGCCCGCAGCGGCCGATGCACGCATCGTCGTGACTACAGAGGCAGAGCAGGGTGGTGAGGCAGTGTATCATATCGATTGCTACGGTGATGAATCACGAATTGTAACGGGCAAAATACTCAGCCCTCACGCAGCAAACAGCGAACCAACAGTGTATTTGAATGAGTGGGGTAGTAAAGATGCTGCCCAAGCAGGTGCGAGTAAAAATCAGTATGATCCTGCTCACCATGATGACAAAGACACACTTGTCCGCGCGGCCTAGCGGACGGACTACACATCTACTCTCCCGCTCTGTATGCGCACAGTGGCTCGGTATAAAAAGCGCTAGGCTATGCTGGCTTGACTTTTCTTGCGGGAGGTTCTATTGTGTAACAAACGAATAACAATACACTCACGGAGATACCCCTTATGACCTTAATGCCACCAAACGGTAGAGATTTGAGCCCAGATCAGTTACGGGCGCTCGAGAGAGGGCCGCACCGCAAAGGATATGACAAAACAGCCACGCAGCAACAAGCCGAAAATGAAGCTGCCGTTAATAGTCTCTACGCTGGCCTTGGTGGCAACAGTGCGCCCAGCAGTACCTTTGACAAAACAGATACTGCTACTCCCCAAGCCCATAAGCGAGAGAATCCTAATCCTGATGAGATGGCAACAAATCGCTTCTACCGGGACGTGAGCAAGACTCCTAATGAGGCAGAGAAGGATAGTGCTCTGCCAGCTGGGCAGTATGAGCCACTTACTCCTAAGGACGAGGGCGACCACTTGCTAAATGGCCGCCGGACGAGTGCGCGCAAGGTGTATAATCAGCTTGATGCATCAACAGCCGATCGTTTGGCTGGGGAGGGTGACTCGCGGCTTGCGGCGCTTGATGTGATTGACGGCTTGGGCGACTCGATCCATGTCAACCAGAAGGGGAAGCTCGACAATCAAACACGCAAGACCGAGACCAAGGTGCTGCAGCAGTTTGAAAAGCTTGGCATTAACAAGCATCTTGATACGGACAATGGTGACCTCAAACAGCGCATAGAAACCCGCGTTACTACAGGAGTGCTGGAAGCTGGTGTGGGCGACACTGGTGAGTACGTGATGGGCAAAGACCAGGTATATACTGGGACACATGGTGATATTCTCAATACCGACAAAGCACGTGAAGCAGTGCGAGCTGTTGCAGCAGAGGAGTTCTTGCTGTGCATCAAAAATGATGATATTGCATATAATGCGCTTGCAGCAGCTGACCCATCACTCGCACGTTTTGTTAGTGGCTATGGGAGCTTTTTCTCTGATCGCAATATTGAGAGTGAGACGAATAAGAACCTCGCCGAGCTGGGTCGCCGTCTTGAGCAGTCGGAGCCTGCTATGCAGCTCATGCAGCAGATGCAAGAGCAAAAGCTCGCTGCAGCGCCACCTCCCGAGAACACGCAAAACACCAAGCAGCAGCAATCTATCGCCGAGCACTTTGGCTTCGATCTTGCGGCATAATCACAGGGATTTTTCCGCATTATACTCTCGGATCTATTGAGTTTTTGTAGGCTTTGTGGTATTGTACTCTCATGTATAAAGGCGAGCGGCCAAAAGTTTTTCCGATTATTGTCACTATTTTGGTGATTTCGTTGGTGGTGGCAGCTGTGGCGTCGGTCATCCGTATGGTGGCGACTCGCCAGGAGTCGAATAACACCAATACGCAGCAATCGACCGAGAGTTTCTACGACCAAGTGGTGGCGCATAATGCAACCAACAGTGTACGCTGGACAGTACGTGGGCCGATTGTGGCAGACGAGACCTTCCGCTCGTACCAGATCGAGATTTCGCCCAATAAGCGGACGTATACGGTGTACCAAGGCTACTTAGACAAGCAGCTCGACCGCAAGGAGTTTGAGAACAACCAGCAGGCCTACGAGCAGCTCGTGTATGCCCTGAGCAAGGCGCAGATCCAAGATACGCGCAGTGTGGATGATGACGACGTACGTGGAGTGTGTGCCACTGCTGGGCGACTCTATACCTTCGAGACGATGGATAGTGGCACGACGAAGACGCGCATTTGGACGTCGAGCTGCCAAGGTTCGCCCGGCTCGATGAAGGCCGATGTACCTAAGATCCATGCACTCTTTGCTAACCAGATCCCTGGCTTTGCACCGATGTTTGATAAGACGCAATAAAAAGGCGCTGCGTGGCTGACATCTGGGACTCAAGTTCTAAGTAACCTCCACGATTTTGTACCGCGTCTCGCTACGTTCTCATCGAGTGGAATATTGTATGAGCCGGCATTTCCTTGTATGTCGGCTTTGTGTGCTAGGCTAAAAAGAGATTATGACAATCTGATTTCATACTCCATCGGGCGCAGTGATAGGGAAGAAGAGCTCATGCTAGCCACACTCTATTGCCAATGATATAATCGAGCGTATGATTCGTGCAGTAATTTTTGATTGTTTTGGTGTGCTCTATGGTGGGAGCATCGAGGTGCTGATGGCGCAGTGCCCGCCGGATCGCCGGGCCGAGCTAGAGGATATTAACAAGCAGTCGGACTATGGCTATATCTCGCGGCAGGAGTTTATTACAGAGGTGGCGCGGCTCTCGGAGCAGACGCCAGCCCAGATAGCTGCGTTGCTTGAGCAGGTGCATGTGCGCAATAGCGAGCTGATCGCTATGATCCACACGCTGCGCCAGCGTTACCCAGCTATCAAAATAGGACTACTGAGCAATGTGGGGAGCGATACGATCGAGCGACTGTTTACTCCTGATGAGCTGCGCCAGCTTTTCGATGCTGTGGTGCTCTCATATGCCGAGCACGTTGCCAAGCCAAGCCGTGAAGCCTTCGAGCTAGCGGCAGATCGGCTCGGCGTGTCGCCTGGCCAGTGTGTGATGATCGATGACCGGCTGGACAACTGCTCTGGGGCTGAAGCTGCTGGCATGCGTGCTATCCTCCACATAGCCAATAGCCGCACAATGGCCGAGCTTGAGGAGCTACTGGGGGAGTGATAGTTCATGCCTGAGCTCCCTGAAGTTGAGACGATTCGTACGAGCTTAGCTCGCTTGGTGGTGGGGAAGCAGATTGTGGCAAGTACGGTGTACGACTCGCCCAAGAGTTTCCCCAACGACCCTGCGGCGGTGGCGCACTTCCTGCACGGTGCAACCATCACGGCGGTAGAACGCCGCGCTAAGGTGCTGCTGATTCGCCTGAGCACCAACTACACGCTGGTGGTGCACCTCAAGATGACGGGCCAGCTGCTCTTTGTTGGTGAGGAGCGCTGGGGCGGCGGCCACCCAAACGATAGCTTTCTTCACGATTTGCCCGACCGCTTAACGCGGGTAGCGCTGACCTTTGCGGATGGCGCGCATTTATACTTTAATGATCTGCGCAAATTTGGCTGGATGAAGCTCTACCCCACACCAGAGGTGGCGCAGCTGCCCTTTATGCAAAAAGTCGGGCCCGAACCACTTGACCCGCATACTACGGCGGCGCAGTTCATCATGCGTATCCGCCGGCGGAACGGCACGACCATGAAGGCGGCCATCCTTGACCAAACGACCATCGCTGGTGTAGGGAATATCTATGCCGATGAATCGCTATGGATGACGCAGCTCCACCCCGCCACGCGAGTACGTATGGTGGATGATGAACAGCTTGCCGCACTCTTTGCCCATATTCGCCAGGTGTTACAGCTCAGCATCGACAAGGGCGGTAGCACCGACCGCAATTACGTCGACGCTGAGGGTAAGAAGGGGAGCTACCTGGCCTTTGCGCAGGTATTTCGGCGTGAGGGGCAGCCCTGCCCGCGCCACCCCGACGTAGAGATTATGAAGATTCGTGTGGCTGGCCGCGGGACGCATATTTGCCCAGTGTGCCAGGTGAAAGTGGGGGAGTAGCCGATGCTTTATCTCATCGTGGGGAAGAATAGCTACGTAGCAGAGCAAGAGCTGGCGAAGATTGCCCAGCATGCGCCAGTGCCGGCGGAACACATCGATACTCAGCAGCTTGATGCCGCGGGTTTGGCTGAGTTGGTGCGTGGTGTGTCGCTCTTTGCGGCGCAGCGGCTTATTGTATTGCGACGTCTGTCTGAGCGCTCAGACCTCTGGGAGCAGCTTGGCCAGTGGGCCCATGATATTCCTGATGAGACGACGCTTGTGCTAGTAGAGCCAGGGCTAGATAAGCGCACCAAAACGTACAAAGCACTGCACAAAGCAGCGACTATCATCGCTGCTGACCCACTGACCGACCGCCAGCGTCCTGCCGCCGAACGGTGGCTGCGCCAGCTGGCCAGTAGACGCGGCGTGTCGCTGAGCTCAGCACATGTGCGCAGTATGGTAGAGCGAGCTCTGGTGCCGGATGAAAAGGGATACGGTGGGTCGATCGACCAGCTGCAGCTGGCGCACGCTATCGACGCATTGGCTCAGCTCGAGACTATTACCGATGATGCAATTGCCACCGTGTTGCCACCGGCTCGTGAGTTCTCAGTCTTTGATGTTGTAACCCTCGCAGTAGAGCGCCGAGGTCCAGCTTTGCGAGCTGCCTTAGATGAGCTGCGCCTGAGCCACGACCCATACCAAACTGCAGCGCTTATTTGGGCGCAGTGGGCTCAGCTGGCGGCGATTGCATGCTATGGCGAGGCAGGAGAGGCAGAGATTGCGCGCGAGCTCTCGCTCCACCCCTACGTCGTCAAAAAAACCAAGCCGCTCACCACGCAGGTCGCGCCAACTGATATCCGCACCCTCACCCAGCGGGCTGCTCAGCTTGATGCCGACATGAAGACGACAGGCATACCACCGTGGGATGCAGTGGAGAGCTTCTTGTTTGCGGTGGCGGGGCGGTAGTGTGAGATCGCCTAGGTAGATGCGTGAGTGTTGGGCGGATGAGAGCTTGATTTATAAGAACGTGGTATAATATCACCATACAAACACCACTGCAATGCCAAGGAGGTGTATATGGCTACAGTACAAACAACAGTTACTACTCAGACGGTGCACACACAGCAGCATTCGCCAGGGCGGCAGTATGGCGTGCGCGCATGTCTGCTCATTGCGAGCCTTGCACTGGCTTGCCAGGCGTTTGTCGATATCTTTATTGGGTGGCGTGCACATACGGTTGTTACATCAAGTGGCGGCCGACCGACCGGATTGGCACCTGATATGACGGTGCCGAATATCTTGTTTATCTTCGGTATTAATCTTGCAATTCAAGCTATTTATCTTGCCTATACAGCGATTCGCTCCCGAGACATCCGGAGCAAAGGAAAGCAGGGGATTGCCATCGTTGCCATCTTTGCTTATCCTGTTGCCGACATAGTAAAGTACACGCTTTTTCACCACATTCTCCACACTGGTGTGCCGTACAATACATTCCTTGATGGGCCTGTACCGTGGACATTTGGGCTTGTGCTCACCATCGCCGGTTCGCTCTACTTGTGGTATGTGCTGCTGCGGCCGCAAAAGAGCGAGCGCCAGTAGCCCCGTGGTGGCCCGGCTCTTTACAAATCCTGCGCCATGCCTTATAATGAGCGCTTGATTGTAGTACTAACCCATAATAACAAGCGATAGAGGAAATTAATGCCCATCATCAAATCAGCTGTCAAACGCATGAAGCAAACGGCTACTCGCCGCCAGCGCAACATTGCTACCAAGCGCGCCATCAAGGCCAGTACTAAGGCCTTCGCTGCCGAGCCAAGCGCTGCTGCCCTGAGCCAGGCTCAGAGCGAGCTTGACAAAGCCGTCAAGAAGGGGTTGCTCAAGAAAAACACCGCAAACCGCCGCAAGGCATCACTCGCCAAGGCTGCCAAGGCCGCTGGCGTCAAACTTGCGTAAAGCAATAGGCGCGAGAGCATATACCAAAACACCTCGAGGGAGAGGTGTTTTTCTTTGCTATACTTCGCATACCTACCTCTGTTAATCGCGACTTGCCATTGACGAAACGAAATTACTTATGGTAGGATAGATGGAGTTTTGGGTAAGGCAAAAGTAGGAGCTATGGACGAGATAAAGGTGCGGCAACAAATCATCGACAAACTAGGTGAGAGTAATAATATTTTGGTGGCGGTCAACGCCCACCCCACGGTAGATGAGCTGAGTGCAGCACTGGGGTTGACGCTTTTGCTTAATAAGCTCGACAAGCACGCCACAGCCGTCTTTAGTGGGGATGTACCAACTGCAGTGGGCTTTTTGGAGCCAGAGCGTACCTTTGAGAGCACGGTGGATAGTCTGCGAGATTTCATCATTGCCCTTGATAAAGAAAAGGCCGACCATTTGCGCTACAAGCTCGATGGCGACCTCGTTAAGATTTTCATCACGCCGTACCGCGCAACGATTAGCCAGAGTGATTTGGAATTTAGCCAGGGCGATTACAATGTGCAGTTCGTTGTGACGATCGGTGTGCGCAGCGAGGATGACCTCGACCCAGCGCTCAAAGGGCATGGCCGTATTCTGCGCGAGTCACCAGTGGCAGCGCTGCATATTGATGCGCCAGGTACGCTGGGCAATATCGTCTGGACGGATCCTCAGGCCAGCAGCTATAGTGAGCTCGCGGCAAGCCTCGCTCAGGGCTTTGATAATACCGATGATGAACAGCCGCTCCTCGACAAGCATATTGCCACGGCCTTTTTGACCGGCATTGTAGCGGCCACCGAGCGCTTTAGCAACGAAAAGACCACCTCGCGTGTCATGACCCTTGCTGCACAACTGATGAGTGCTGGCGGTGATCAGCAGCTGATCGCGGCCAAGCTCGCCGAGGCCAAGCAGCTGGCTGCAGGCCCAATGCCTGCCAAGCCGGCCAGCAAGAAGCCTGCTCAGGCAAATAACAAAGACAAGTCACTCGTTATCTCACACAACGCTGAGACTGGAAAAAAAAAGTTAAGCCAGACCGACGCTGACGAAGCCGAGCTGGCTCAGCAACTGGCCAAGAATAATCCACAGCCCGAGCCTGCGCCAGCTCCACGGCGCTCATCGGGGCGCAATAGCAGTGCCGAGCCATGGCGCCAGCCCATCGAGACACCGCTGAGTGAGCCGAGCCTGGGTGGCACGCTTAATGCTACCACCAAGCAAGCAGCCGATGACAAGCGCCGCGAGCGCGAGAATGGCCGCAACAAGACCATCCTCTCGCACAAGGGTGGGCGCTACCTTGACAGCGATGACACGCCAGGTAGCCAAGCGCCGCTCAATGCCGCCACAGCAGCACTTGACCATGAGCCAACCGTCCCCAATGTGAATGACATGCCGCGTGTGCCGATGGCTCACAACGACGACATCCTTCCGCCGCCAACGGGCAAAGAAACCCTGGCCGACCTCGACGCCAAGCACCGTGCCGTGCCAGCTGATGATGCCGAAGGGCCAGCTCTGCCGCCACTGCCACCAATGCCAGATTTCTCTAGCTTGCCACCATTGCCACCAGGCGTGCCACCGCTGCCTGGCCCTGATGCCGATAACCCTATGGCTCAGCTCGATGCTGCGCTCCAGTCTGAGGCTAAGGCCAAGAAAGACCAAGCCAACCCATCGCAATTCCACGTACCGGAGAAGTAGGGGGCTACTGGCTTTTGCCACTATTGTGAGGAATGACAAGAGACCGGCCATACTTGGCCGGTTTTAATATGAAATACTGATTGGACAGGTAATTAACGAGAAACGTATGTGGTCACCTTCAACCAGACCCTTCATGTATCAGGAAGGTACAGGTAGTATCAACTCTATTTACGAATCCAACTGTTCGTTGGAGGGAGCTTGTTGTCGTGGAAATCCCAGCTGTATAGCAGTCGCAAGAGCGTCCGCTGCCAGCTCGTCGTTGAGCTCACGTGCTGTTTCTATTGGTATGCCATACTCTCTAGATACCATCTCGTCGAGCTGTACTGTCGCAGCATCTCTTTCTGACGTTTCTGGTGTCTTGCTTTCATCTTGACTGTGTGGACTGAATGTTTCCATACCAACGGCTCCTTTAAACCTTACTATGCTAGTACCTTTATAATTACACATTATATACTATTTATCAACGTCTCCTACGGACTGCCCTGCAAGAGAAGTGCATTAACTGAGGATAATACAAATCTCATAATCTTTATCATCATGCTATACTAACCACATGACGCACCAAACACCTGATTCATCATACGATCGCATTCTCCATATCGACAAGCCAGCTGGTATGACGAGCTTTGGAGTGGTGGCGCGAGTGCGGCGGGTGCTGAGCCAGCAAGCTGGCAAGAAGGTGAAGGTGGGGCACTGTGGTACACTCGACCCCTTTGCGACGGGCCTTTTGCTGCTGGTGACGGGCACGGAGTGCCGCAATGCCATGCGCTACACCAAGCTCGACAAGACGTACGAAGCGACGATTATCCTGGGTCAAACTAGCACCACGGGTGACCCAGAAGGGGAGATTACGCCCTATCTGCCAGAAGATGCTAAGGATCCTATCACACCGCCATCACGTCAGCAGCTTGATACGGTGCTGCAGCATTTCATTGGTGAGATTCGCCAGCGGCCACCAATCTTTAGTGCTATCAAGATTAATGGCCAGCGGGCCTATAAGCTCGCGCGCGATGGTAAGGAAGTGGAGTTGCCAGAGCGCACCATTACGATCCACTCGCTGGAGGTGCTAGAGTATCAGTATCCGCGGCTCGTCATTCGCACGCGGGTGAGCAGTGGTACGTACATTCGCAGCCTGGCGGTAGATATTGGCACGCAGCTTGGGACAGGGGCGTACTGCGCGGCGCTGCGGCGCACAGCGATTGCCGATTGGTCGGTAGCAGAGGCGCAGCGGCTGCAGGATTTTGGGATTGTTGATTAGCCATACACAATAAATAAAGAAGCGAGGAGCAACCGATGAACATCACGCTACACACTGGCACAACCACCGTAACTATCACGACAGATGGTGCGTATATCACCAACCTGGCCGATGAGCGTGGGGATGTATTCTACCCACTGCAGCAGCTCACCGCTCCTGATGGCGAGCGTAAAACGCGCGGTGGCTGCCATGTTTGCCTACCCAACTTTGGCCCGGGCGGAGCGAGTGGCCTGGCGCAGCATGGCTTTGGCCGCACCAGCCAGTGGCAGGTGGTGGAGCACACCAGCGACCGAGTGGAGCTCGTGCTGCAGGGGAGTGATGCTTATGCTGGGCTGGAGTCTCGCTTGGTGTATACAGTGGCGGAGCATCAGCTTGCAATGCAGCTCACGCTGGTGAATGTTGGCGATGATGAACTGCTCGTGGCACCAGCCTTCCACCCATATTTTGCGTATGATGGCGTGCCAGTGCTGGATGGCCAGCCATTAGCCGACCTCGCGCCACTCGCCGATACGATCTTCGTTGATGGGGTCACGCGCCAGCTCGTGACGGGCCTGCGCACCATCACGCTGCAGAGTGAGGGGTTACCTCGCTGGGCAGTCTGGACAGATGGGCTGGGTTCGTACCTCTGCGTTGAACCAACACACAGCGGCAACTCCTTCGCCGATAATCCAGCTCATGCTGCAGTGTTGACGGCAGGGCAGGTGGCGCGGTATGGTGTGCAGGTGGGGTGGTAAGTCTACTGCAAGAAGCGGTAGCGCTCTGAAATCTTAGTATCCTCGAGTTGACACTACTGCCCAATAATGGTTATAGTGGAATTATGAACCATAACACACCACCATCATCCGAGCATCATACCAATGGAGAGTTCCAGGCTTCGCCGGAGAGTCTTAATAGGCTACTAGCAGAGGGGTGGTATACGCTTTATCTCTATGGTGAGCCGTACGAAGAGCCGCCAGTAGCCCCATCATATGGCGATACGTGGCACCAAGGATATCGTGTGGAGCTGCCAGATGATGTCGTCCGGAAGATATTTATTGGTCAAGGTAGTGATGAGGCGATTGCCGTACCAGATGACTACGAGCAGAGCGATAAGGGACGGCGCCTCCAATATCCACAGCAAATTGCCTTCCGCTCCTCGTGTATGCGTAATAATCAGCCGACTGGCGATGAGCTCTTTCTTGATATAAAAACCCAACTTCCTATCAAAGGCTCTCATGACGCACTCACTATTGTTCGCACATATGTTATCCGTAAGGGGGATGGAGAGGGAGATGCAATTGGTACGCAAGAAGTAGAGTATTCGATTGGCCACAAGCGCATTAGCCCGACTAATCTCCGACCTCACACAGAAGGAACCTTGACAATAGAGGATGCACAGGCGTTGCTTGATGACCTCCAAGTACTTGATACTCCAATGACAGACGATGATGTCCGCCGCCTTGAGGATGTGCTTGATAAAATACCAGAGCTTGCCGAAAATAACGGTCCACGTGATAGAGTGCGCTACCCCTACGAGAATACCCCAAGCTTTATGGATATGGAGCGCTATGCAACGCAGCTCGAGCAGTGTTTGTTGAGGCCTGAGACTCAGCACCTCCAAGCACTCATCGACAAAAGCGAGCCGCTCATCGATCTACCTGTTGCACATGCAGATGCTGTGCCCGATCTTGTGTGGCCAACAGCAGAGAATACACAAGGAGTCGACTATCAGTCGCCGTTCCCAGATGCAGAGACGTTCTTTGCTGCGCTCGATATCAGCGAATTTATCGATAGTGACATTGGCAATATGCGCCTCCTACTCACCGAGCCATTCTATGACCCAGAGAGTGATACCGATTATTATGCCGTTGCTTATCGGGGCAAGCCGGCACGCCGCCGTGCGCATTGTGTTGCACCAGAGCTTGTGGAGACATTGCAGCAATTTTATACGGCACTCGATGCTCGGTACCCCGCAAGGACAGACAACAAGGTTGGTAAACGGCGTGAGCTCCTTGCGATGGGTCAGAATCACCGTGCCATTGCACAGGCAACCTTCCAGTATTACAACCTGATGCGGCTGCTAGTGACCAAAGATGACATTAAGCAGCAAGCAGCGCTGCTCGGCCAGGAGAATAATAACACCATCATCACCCGGGCTCACCGGGCACTCCTTCAGTAGGCAAGTATCTGTTAGTAAGGGGAGGTGCGAGAGCTGATATGAGACTTCGAAATTAAGTGCTCTTACATTGACACTGCGCCGTCCTCCTGCTACAATGCACCAGTATGATTACTAAGGATAACAAAGCGAAAGCGATTGCTTTGACTCAGGTCAGCAAGAATGACGTCGGTAGCCCACAGGCGCAGGTGTCTATCTTGACGGCTCGTATCAAAGAGGTGACCGAACACCTTAAGTCCAACAAGCACGACAACATGGCTCGTCGTGGCCTCAAGCAAATGGTCGGCCGGCGCAAGCGGCTGCTCCGCTACCTTGAGCGGACGAACTTTGATGCCTACAAAGCAACGCTCGAAACCCTCGGCCTGCGCAAATAAGCGCCCGCCGCGAGAAATAGACCTCCTCATCTATTGGGGAGGTTTTTAAGATTCATAGTGCCACGATTGACAAATATCGGCCTAAAATGTATCGTAATATAATATACCACACCATAAACAAAAAGGAGTTGTAGCATGTACGAAGCAGGGCATGGGGCAAGCAGCCATGGCATTTCTACTCTCGAAGCTATGCTGGGTCGGACCGAGTATGAGAAGGCAGTAGCTAACTTTGACTCATTTGTTAGCCAACAGCTTGAGGGTGCACCGTTGCTACGTGAAGACCCAGACCTACAACGATACGTGACGTATAGCGACTTAACGCTTGACGATGTGGCAGACATAGCTGACGCTACAGATTCGCCACGGATGCGTGAGCTGCTCAAGGCGGCGGATGCAGTGCAAGCGCAATATCGCAAGCAGCACGAGGGTAAACTTCAGCCTCTCGAGACCTTTGATGGCTCGACACATGTGCTTGTAGAGCTGTATGAGTATATGACAACACAGAATGGGCAAGTACAACAAAAGGAAAAAGGTGCGACCATTCAATGTATTATGAATGGCATCAGTATTCGTGGCTATGGTGGTGAAGGATTTGTTCATCAGGTAGATCTTGGCGGGGCGCAGTATGTGATTGATACAAACAATTCAGCTGTGCGGTATACACAGCAGACGCAAACAAAGCCAAGCAAGGACCTTGGTAAATATGCCCAGGTAGAGGATATGGACGTTGTCAAGAGGCTCATTGAGCGCTCCAAGAAGAATACCGCACCTACGATGCTTGACGTTATCCGTGGTGGAGTTAAGCGCGTGATGAGCACATTATTCTCTCGCCCTTAGGGTATCTGATGAGGGCGGCTCTTCGCCTTGTGTATTATTCTCCCACCAATGTTATACTAGAAAAAACACCACGAAAGGAGCACACCATGGCATTTGGCCCAATGATGACAGTCACGACAAAGCGGGGGCTCGAGCTGGAGCTTGCGCCGTTTGCGCGGGATGAGCTGAGGCCATTTGTGGACGGGTTTGCGCACGGGACGGTCACGCAGTATTTTGCCGAGCACCGGGCGCAGACGCTCGAGACCGAGCAAGCATGGTACGACAAGACAATCGCAGACAAAGAAAGTATCGTCTGGGGTATCTGGGCTAAGGATGGCGAAACGTGGCGGCTAATTGGTGGTACATCACTGGTGAATATTACGAGAAAGCACGTCCACACTGCCACAAGTGGCATTATTATTGTGGATAAACATTACTGGGGCAAGGGTGTTGCTAGTGCTAGCCACCATGCTCGTACGTGGTACGCCTTTGAGAATCTGGGGCTGCACTGTATTAAATCTGCCGTGGTGCAGGGCAACATTGCGAGCCTGCGCGCCCTCCAGCGATGTGGCTATACTCATCTCTACACCCAGCGCAACGATGTCTTTATCAATGGTAAGCTGCACCATACCGATCACCTTGAATGTCTTAATCCCATCGATTGGGCTTGGAACCAGTGGTGGGGGAGCGACCAACCTTCGCCTGAGCATATAGCAGCTCGCCAGCGCAGCCTTGCCGCACTAGAGTGGGCGCGCGAGCGAGTGGTGTTGCTGTAGCAGTGCAGTGCTTTACAAAACTAGCCACTATACGCTATCATGCAACAATGAGCCAAGAAAAACAACCATCAGCTGAAACAACTTCGCCAGTGTCTTTCTCACACGAAAGAGCGAGAGAGCTACTATGCACAGCTGATCGGCTTGAACAGGAGCGTCGGCAGTTTGTCGTTGATAAAGCAGCGCGCGAGACAAAGCGGTTTGTGCAAGATTTGGAAACGATGGCAGCAGAGGAGAAGGCTGCGGAATATCTAGTGGATGGTAGCCCGGCGGATATGATACCTGAGGAGGTAGTGCCACTGCTAAATGGCGCAGTCGTTGCAGTGGATGAGACGATAGATAAGGCGCGTATTCTCGAGCAGCGAACCGTCACATTATGCCGAAGGCGGGATGATGGGCTGACTAATGATGAATTTTGCCAGGCTGTAGCAGATGCATACCAGCAGTCGCCAGCTATGCGGCGCGTGCAAGAGGTGGCGCACCAGATTACAAGTGGCATTGAACATCTGCACGCTGGCGCGCCCATGATCTCCATCGGTGCATTTGACCCAAGTATCTACATTGACCGCGTGTTGATGCGTAGAGTTCAGCAAGATGGTAGTAATAGTGCATTACAATGCTATGGGACGGCACTGCTTGCCCGCTACAAAGAGCAAAATGATGCAGATGAGCATCTATATCTCCACACCGCATCAGCACGAGCGCTGTTGGATGCTTGTGATGCTGGTGGTGTGCGTCTTGCGGGTACTGCTGAGTGGGAGCTCATTACCGAGCAGGGTAGCCGCTATGGTAATGCTTATGCCTGGATGTCGCGCGAGATTATCAAGATGGCGGCTGACCAAACGGGCCACCTTGTGGCGGAAGACGAACATCATGCAATGCTCCAGCCAACCGGTGAGCCAGCGGCGGATATCTTGATTGCCTTACTGAACCAAATTGCCACTCGTGGCACCGACCGCACTAGCGATCTGCCTATGCCGACCGAAGCAGTGCGCCTCCGTGAGGGCGGCTGCAAAGACGTAGAGGCGTACTTTGCTCAGGCATATACGATGAGGACTCAACCAGCGATAGGCGAGACGGATATTGCTGACAAGCGCTTTATCAGCAAAACACATGGGGCACATACGTTCCTTGCCGCCGACGCAGTACGGTACTGCGGTGTAGAATTCCCGCCCGGTACGGTATGGGGGCGGTTTGGCGATGGGTATTCTCCGCTCAGGCTGACGGGCTTTTGCTTCGACCGAGATACAGCCGCGACGGTCTTTGGTGCTGAATATATGGCCAATGTGCCTGAAGCGAGCCAACGCGCTATACACGACCACTTTCGCCGTATTGTGCAATCGTAATCCTAGATTCTTCACACTATACTCAATTTAGATGAAGTAATGGAGATAATAGACTGATGCCACTGAGTTTGCAATTAACACACCACAACAGGGAAGTTCACGCAAAAACATTGTGACATACACAACATAATACCCATTTGTGCACAAAGATGTTATCATAGAGAGTGACTATGCAGGATGTGACAGACGCAGCACGGGCGTCCACGGGTGTGGCGATGCGGTGGAGTATGCAGCAGGTACGGCGGGCTGTGCTGGTGTTTGTGGCCGCTGTGGTGGTGCTGGGGCAGTTGCTTGCGCCGCAGGTGAGTGCTCTAGCGCCGCAGCAGTCCATCATGATGCCAGCCTATAGCTACCCCATGCAGGGTGGCAATAATCAGTATTGGAATGATATGGCTAATGTCTCGAGCAAGACGCCCTTTGTAGTAGTTAACCCCTCGAGCGGGCCAGGTACAACAGTTAGTAGTGATTATGTAAAGGCTCTAGCACGACTCGATTCGCTTGGGGTCAAATACATTGGCTACGTCAAGCATGGCCGCCAGACGCGCAATATTGCTGAGGTGGCAGCAGAGATCGACCGCTGGTATGCGCTCTACCCCAACGTGAAGGGAATTTTCTTTGACGAAGCCGACAACCACAGTAGTGGCCAAAAGACTTGCTACCTGGCTAATCTCTACAACTACGTCAAGGTCAAGCACCCTGGCTCCATCGTCATCCATAATGCGGGCACACGCTTCCTCGGTGAATCCGTCATGCCTTATGGTGATGTATTCTTGAATGCCGAGACCTCGGCAGCACGCTACTTGAGCGATGGCTACTACGACCTAACCGACCCAACTGCCACCAACTTCGAGAAAAACCCAGCCAACGCCTACAAAATGTGGCACGTCATCCACAGTGTGGGTAGCAACGAGCAGCAAGCCCAGGT
Organism: uncultured Candidatus Saccharibacteria bacterium; assembly: GCA_963529005.1. Classification (GTDB taxonomy): domain Bacteria; phylum Patescibacteriota; class Saccharimonadia; order Saccharimonadales; family Saccharimonadaceae; genus Saccharimonas. The sequence continues at coordinate 92,970 of CAURWY010000003.1, read as the reverse complement.
GGTAGCCAAGGCCCGCGAGCGCAATGCTGGTTGGGTGTATACAACTTCCGATCGTGGCCCGACCACACCAGCCGAGGAGGCAGACCCAAATATCAACCCGTATAATGATTCATCTACCTTGCTGGGTGGTTTGGCCGGCCTGGGGAGTATCCAGCGCGGTAATGTGCCAGTGGGTGCAGCGACGCCGCTCACGGCTGATTGCGCCGACACCTTTGGCCTGAAAGTAACGGCTCAGCCCGCGCCAGCACCTACACCAGCGCCAAAACCTGCTCCCAAGCCTGAGGAGAAGAAAAAAGACGACAAAGACAAGAAAAAGGACGAGAAGAAGGACAAGAAAAAATCGCAGCCAAGCAAAAAGCACCAGCAACCGACCATGCGCAAGCAAGAGGAAGGGCCCAACTGGACGATCATTATCCTTATCGCTGTGGCAGTAGTTCTCGCTGCAGCTGGTGGCGGCGGTGCCTGGTGGTGGTTCGTCGGCCGCAAGCGCCGCCACGCGAAGAACCGCAGCCGGTATGATAACACGATGATATAAGCGACAAGTGTGTCGCACATGCCACCAATTCTCACATATCCTCTTCTCACTACTCATTGCTCGGATAGAGTAGTAGGGAAGAGAGGTGAAGGATAGAGGCGATGAGGCTGTGATATACATAGTTATGATGAGGGGTTGATTGACGAATCTGGGATAACTTGTTAAGATAAAGCTGTTTTGGAGAAACAACTCTCTCGACGCAGTGAGTATATGATCTATGACCAACCACAGAAGGTGGAGAATGGCGTCTCGTTTGCTGTCATAGGGGATCGAGGCGAAGAAATTACTGTTATGCCACGTAGTGTCGAATGGCTGAGTGCAACCTATGTACGATTTATAGGCAGCGCAGCGATCAAGGGTGGTGAAGAAAGTCTCTGTATCAAGGGCTCGCAGACTACATATGAAGGTGATGATACGATGCGCCTGGTAATTGACCATAGCAGCCCAGATGGCGTGTAAGCTCCGAGGCTGTCAGATATGAAGCACTACCAGTATATCCCAAAATGCGGTATACTAAGAAGAGTATAATAACGCGGCAGTGATAGCGTTGAGGGCTTGCATGAAGATGATGAGTGCGAGCATTCACCCCTGTTACTTGCCGCAAGAAAGGAGCTCTGTATGAGTATTATTAACCCAAGCGGCAAAGATGTCTTTGCTGTGACGACGCAGTTATGCGGTCGCCCTCTCACCCTGGAGGTCAACCGCGTTGGCTTTCGCTCGACGGCCAGTGTGCTAGTGCGGTACGGCGATACGGTGGTGCTGGGTACGGCCCAGGTGGGCACTCGCCCGGTAACGCTAGATTACTTTCCCTTAAGCATCGACTACGAAGAGAAGTTCTATGCGTCGGGCAAGATTAGCGGCAGCCGTTTTATTAAGCGTGAGGGCCGGCCCAGCGACGAAGCAGTGCTGATTGGCCGTCTGATCGACCGGCCGATCCGCCCACTCTTTCCTAAAGGCTACCGCCAGGAAGTGCAGGTGGTGGCTACGGTGCTCAGTATGGACCCGAGCTTCCGCCCCGATATGGTGGCGATGGTTGCTGCTAGCAGTGCCCTGATGTTAACTGGTACGCCGTTTGATGGGCCGGTGGCGGGCCTGCGCGTTGGTCGGGTGAACGGTGAGTTTAAGGCCTTCCTGACACCAGAGGAGCGTGAGCAGTCCGACCTTGACCTCGTGGTGGCAGGGATCGAGCGCGGCATTACCATGGTAGAAGCTGGCGCTAAAGAAGTACCCGAGGAGGTGATCGTCGATGCAATAGCCTGGGCGCACCAAGCGATGCAGCCAGCGATTACACTGCAACAAGAACTAGCCGCCAAGGTGGCACCAGCACCGCAGGAGTACGAGCTCGTCTTGCCGAATGAAGACATCCAGGCCGTAGCCAACCAATGGGTTGATGGCAAACTAGGCGAGAAGATCCGCCGCCCATACCCCGAGCGCAATGAAGTTGTGAATGAAATTCGCTGGGCTTTCCACGAGGCCATGGCCGAGCAGCTGGGCCTTGACGCCGAGGAATACGCGGCGGTGCGTGATGAGTACGACGAAGCCTTTACCCTGGCACTACACAACGATGTGCGCCGCGGCATTGTGGAGGAGCGCACTCGCCCCGATGGCCGCGCCCTCACAGAAATCCGTCCGCTCTCGAGCGAAGTTGGTATTTTGCCACGCACCCACGGTAGCAGCCTGTTTACTCGCGGGGTGACGCAGGGTATGAATATTGTGACGCTGGCACCGCTGAGTTACGCACAGTTAGTCGATACCATGGAGGTGACAGAAGGCGAGCGCCGCTATATGCACCACTACAACGCCCCGGGCTATACGGTGGGTGAGGTGAAGCGCCTTGGTAGCCCTGGTCGGCGTGAGATTGGCCACGGGTATCTGGCGGAGCGTGCCCTTACGGCAGTGCTACCGAGCGAAGAAGAGTTCCCCTATGCCATCCGCAGCGTGACGGAAATCATGAGCCAAAACGGCTCTACCAGCATGGCAGCCACGTGTAGTAGCTGCTTGGCCCTGATGGACGCTGGCGTGCCCATCAAAGCCCCGGTTAGCGGCATTGCCATGGGCCTGATGATGGATGGCGACACGCCCTACGTACTGAGCGACATTGCCGACGCCGAGGATTTTGCTGGCGACATGGACTTTAAGGTGACGGGCACCAGCAAGGGTATTACCGCCCTGCAGATGGATATGAAGGTGCATGGCTTGCCCGTGCAGGTGCTGCGCCAGGCGCTCGAGCAGAGCAAAGCTGGTCGTGCCCATATCCTGGAGCACATGCTGAGTGTGCTGCCAGCGCCACGTAAAGAACTTAGCCCCTATGCGCCGCGTATCGAAAAGCTCAAGATTAACCCGGATAAAATAGGCGCTGTTATCGGCAAGGGCGGTGAAACCATCAATAAAATCACTAGCGAAACGGGTGCCGAGGTGGATATTAAAGAAGACGGCCTGATTACCATTGCTAGCCCCAATGGTGAGGCGATTGAGAAGGCGCTGGCCTGGATTAAAAGCCTGGTGGAAGAGCCCGAAGTTGGTCGTACCTACACCGGCACCGTCGTAACAATTAAGGATTTTGGTGCCTTTGTAAACATCCTGCCTGGCGTGGACGGGATGGTGCATATCTCGAAGCTCGCCAAGGGTCGCGTCGGTAAGGTAACAGATGTCGTGCAAGAAGGCCAGACCGTGCAGGTGAAGATCACTGGCATTGATGAGCGCGGCAAGATTAATCTGACAATGATCGGATTGTAGCAGCTTGGAGCGCTAAGCGACGCAGCAAAAAACACCTCAGCAAAGACGCGTGGGGTGTTTTTATTGGTAGTGCATCTTCCACACTTCACTTAGATAAAGTAGTAAGGGAGAGCGACCGACTATAAAAAAGCAACCCTGCAAACGACACAACGGTGATGTTCTTGCTCAACTGAGGTAATTATATTGTATAATATATGTATAATCTAAAACCGAAGGAGCAAGCGATGCCGCGTCAGTCAGCCACATCTACTAGCCAATCTACCACCAAGCGCCCAGTCAAGCGCCGTGCTACTGCGGCCAAAACTACCAAGAAGCGGTCACCTACTAAGGCGTCTTCGTCGGCTACTCCGGCCAAGCAGCCAGCTAAACAAGCTTCTGTTGTGCAATCGCCAGCTAAAGCTCAGCCTATGTCAACTCCAAAATCGGCACCATTGGCTAGTAGACTATCGCCTGCTCAGCCTGCTTCCACACCGTGGCGTTGGAATAAGAAAGTATGGTGGGGAGTTGGCGCAGCAGGAGTGGTGGTGCTTGGGTTAGTGATTGCTGGTGCTACGATGTTATGGCAAGCGCCCAGCCGCGCCGACTACCGCGCGGCCTATGAGCTGATGCAGAGTAGTGATACTGCCGATACTGAGAAGCCGTGGAATCTTGCTCAGATGGGCGACCCAGCACGTGCCCTACATAAGCAGCTCCAGCAAGCTGAGCGCTCCATAAGCCAACTGCGCAGCACCCGAGCCATGCGTGATAGTGATGTGCAGGCTGCTTACGAGTATTACAAAGCAGCATACAACCAAGCCAAAACACATGAAGCTGAGCTCCGTGCTGCGGGCTATGCAGACAAGATTTACCGCGAAGGTTGCACTATTACTGTAACAGCCCAGTCGTCGACTCAATCACTGGCGAGCTCACCAGAGGAGGTAGGCAGGCACTTCGACGAGACATACAAGCGCTGCGTAGCGGCTGTCGGTGAGCTAAAGGGCTGGCGTCACTTCTATATTGCACGTTTTGCGACGCGGTACGACGACTATCTCAAAAAACGCCGTGCCTACCTTGTGCAGCGTGCGACCGAGCACGCCAGCGGCCAGACAAACACAGCAGCCCACCCACCCGAGCTACCCTTTAGTACATCAACGGCTCGCCCAGGCGATGCCGTCCGCCAGCTGTCGTACGATACCCGTGAGAAATTCCATGAGGACGGCCAGGCTCTGCGCCAGTTACTGCGAGCGAAGTCGCTAGGTCAGACCGCAGTACTGGGTGGGCGAATGTGAGAGAACAGCCGGACTCCTCTCTCGTAGCTGAAAAAAGGGGCGTGAAACGAGAGCAAGGTCAAATCAAAACAAATATTGGCCTATTAGTATCTTTCCGGTATAATAGTTATGGTAAATAATAGCCAAATCAACAAGGAGATGCATGAGTAAGCAACCAGCAACCCCCCAGGAGCAACCCCCAGAGGCTGCCCAGACTTTTGATATGAATAATCCACCTTATACTGAGGAAGAGAAGGCCGCTCTGGCTAGCAAGCGTGCTGCCGCTGAGCCAACACCAACTGAGCAGCCTACTCCTGCTGCTCCACAGCCAGCTGCTGCGCAACCACAACCTACTACTTCACAGCAACCAACTCAGCCAGCAGCAGGGCAACCGCAACCTATGCAACCTGGCGTCGCTGGCATGCCACCACAATATCCCAAGCAGGGCATGAGTAAAGGATTGCTCTGGGGCTTGATTGGCGGTGGTGTTGCCTTAGTATTGTTGATTATTGGCGTAGTAGTGTTCTTTGTCTTCTTTGGGCCGCCAAGCCGAGATGATTATGCAAAGGCATATAACAAAGTCGCTGGCTTTAATGCTCGCACTGTTCGAGAAAAAGCAGCTAGCTCGGATGATGCAGAGGCGGCGATAAATGAGTTGACTACAAAGGTTGATAAGCATCTTGATGAGCTTGGCAAAATGCGAGCCATGCACGACGGTGATGTGAAAAAAGCATACGACAACCTCAAAAAAGAATATGAAGAGCGCAAGCCACTCTTGCGCGAATATGCTGCGACAACAGTTGCTAAGAAGGAATATAACAAAAACTGCAACAGTAGGTCTACTACGTATATCTCAATGAGCAGTGTAGGGTCTGGTGATGAAGCGGGCAAAAAATTTGATGAGCAACAAGGCACTTGTATCAAAACACTCGACAAGCTCAAACAATCGCAATACGAGAGCATTCGCAAATATGCCGAAAGCCAATCACAATATTTGAAAGAGTTGCGAGCCTATTATGTATCTGCTGTAAACTACCTGAAGAGTCGAGAGGGTAGTATGCCAAAGGTACCACGATCAAGGGGAGGCTATCTTGGCAAGGATATCAATAGTAAGGTAAGTGACGCCGGGACATCGATCAGTGATGCTGAGCGGGAGTTGCGCCAAGTCTTGCGCGCGAAAGCAAGCGGCAGCAGTCTGAGCGACGACTAGATACTCTATCGTATAAAAAACACCTGGGCTTGTGCTCAGGTGTTTTTATGATGCGAGAAATGCGAGACACATAGCAAATACGCTTGCTGTTGTTCTCATGTGGTGAGAAATTTGTGACACTCTTTTTGTTTATTCTTTGCGATATGTTGAGCTTTTGTGCGCTTCATGAACGCTTGAGAGTGTGATAATGACAGGATAAGGTTGAGGCTACAACAGAGGTAGAATCTCTTGCAACATGCTCCACCGGCCCAAACTATGCACTAAGTGTATAATAAGGCTTGCACTCGCTAGTCACTCGGTGTATAGTGGAGATATGAACGTTCAATATACATTACTCGGATTGTTGGCGAATGCGCCAAACTATGGCTACGAGCTGAAGAAGCAGTACGATGGTTTCTTTGGCAAAGATAAGCCGATTTTGCCAGGGCAAGTCTACTCGACGTTGGGGCGCCTAAAACGCGACAACAAAGTGGAGGAGGTTGCCGACACCAGTGAGTCTGGTGGGCCAGACCGGGTGCGCTACGCCATTACCAAGCAGGGCAAGCAAGACCTGCAGGCCTGGCTGGAAGCGCCCGAGCTGCCATCGCATCAGTCGCAGGCCAATATGTACGTCAAGACTGTGCTGGCAATCCTGCGCGAAGGTGATGCTGCGCCCTACCTAGACAACCAGCGGCAAGCCCATATTCAGCGGATGCGCGACCTCACAAGCCGTCGCCGCGAAAGCAACTTAGCCGACACGCTACTCATCGACCACGCACTGTACCATCTGGAGGCAGATCTGCGCTGGATTGAGCTAACGACGTCGCGCTTAACCAAACTTAAGGAGGAACTGATCAATGAGACCAACCAACCAACCAATCATTAGCGCCCGCAACCTGAAGAAATCCTTCGGCCAGACGGAAGCATTGCGCGGCGTGTCGCTCGATGTAATGCCGGGCGAAGTGTTGGCCATTATGGGGCCGAGTGGCTCGGGTAAGAGTACATTGCTCCATAGCTTGGCGGCGATTACCCCTGTCGACAGTGGTGAGATTCACTGCGCAGGTAAGCAGATCGACCAGCTCAACGACGATCAGCGGAGCGTCCTCAGGCGCACAGCCTTTGGCTTTGTCTTCCAGTTTGGGCAGCTCGTGCCAGAGCTCACGGCGCTGGATAATGTCGCACTGCCACTGCTGCTCAATGGTGAGAAGCGTACCATAGCGTACGAAGCCGCCCAGCGCTGGCTGGACAATGTAGAGCTGGGCAACAAGGCGGGCAACATGCTCGGTGAGCTCTCTGGTGGGCAGATGCAGCGGGTGGCGATTGCCCGGGCGATGGTCATCAAGCCGAAGGTGCTCTTTGCCGATGAGCCAACCGGCTCGCTCGACAGCCTCAACTCGCAGCGTGTGATGGAGCTATTTATCGCCACTGCCAAGCAATATGGTACCACCGTGATTATGGTCACCCACGAGCCAACCATTGCTGCCTATGCCGACCGCGAGATCATCGTGCGCGATGGGCAGATCTCGGGAGGGATGTAGCATGAGCGTTAGTTGGTTATTACTAAAAAAATCGGGCCGGCAATCAATGATGCGCCTGGGCCTCACGGCAGCAGCTATTTCGCTTGGCATCGTCATGCTGTGCTATATGGCTGCTGGGCTTAATGGCTTGGTGGGCCGCCAAAACCGGGCGATTATCTCAAGTACTATCTCTGCGGCCCAGCATACACCCCAAAAGCCACAAGCGACTGGCCAAGCGCCGCTCAAAGCTGGTGGCATCGAGCGGGGCAACAAAGATGAGTGGCGAGGCAAGACGATTAGCGTCATCTCGCTGCAGGGCACTGAGAAGTCTGCCAAATTTGCCAAGATAGACACGCCAAAGGCAGGTGAATACTACCTCTCCAAGGGCTTAGCGGCGGCGATCGCCCAGCACCCGGAGGACAAGATTCTCGAGCGCTTTGCTGGCCTCACCACCAACCTTGGCACACTGCCAGACGAGTACTCTGCGAGCCCTGATGACCTGTACTTGGTCAAAGGTGTGAGTGCGGAGGAGGTCGAGAAGGCCGACCAATATGCTAAGAAAAATGGGCAGCCCAACTCCTACACAGACGTCTACATTACCGATGTCAATGGCACAGCCAAGAGCGTTGCCTTCGACCCATTCTCGCTGATGATGCTGGTCGTGGGCGGATCGATCTTACTCTTCCCAATCGTCACCTTCGTTGCCGTTGCTACGCAGCTGGGTGGGGCACAGCGCGAGAAGCGCTACGCCGCCCTGCGCTTAGTAGGCGCAACCAAGGGGCAAGTAGCTCGTGTGCTGCTGCTCGAATCGTTGCTGGCCTCGCTGGCCGGTGTGGTGCTGGGCCTCGTTGTATTCACACTCACGCAGAGTTCGCTTTATGGCTTCTCCTATGGCGACATGCGCTTTTGGCCAGCTGATCTTGCGCTGCAGTGGTATCAATATATTATCATCGTCGGTGTAACCCTTGGCCTGACGACGCATGTCAACTGGCGCCGGATGCGCAAGGCGCAGCTCTCGCCACTGGGCGTCTCGCGCTCAGCCGAAAAGGCAAAGAAGCTGCGGGTGTGGCGCGTCATCCCCCTGGCATTCGGTCTTAGTATCTTTGGCTGGATGGCGTCGAAGCCTGGGCACGACTGGATGGCTGAGCGAGCAAGTGAGAGCTCTACACCGACCCTCATTCTCTTCGCAGCCTTCCTCAGTGTAATGTTTGGCCTGGTGCTGGCTGGTGGCTGGCTGACGAATAAAATTGCTCGCATCGTGGCACGCTATGCACGCAGTGGCTCGGCCCTGATTGCGGGCAAGCGGATTGCCGTCCATTCGCAGACCGTCTTCCGCAGTGTGAGTGGGGTAGTGCTGGCCCTCTTTGCGGGGAGCTTCTACCTCTCGGCGGTGAGTGGTATTGATGCCCTCAACGCTTCATCGGTGGCAAATAACGGCTACTCACAGCTGCGCAGCAACGCTGTAGCGATCACTTCGCAAGATCATACCTTGCAGCCCGATACACAAAAAATCCTGAGCGAGCAGCCATACATTACCAATGTTGCACCAATGTACCCTATTGCTGGTGACAATGGCCGCATCCAAGCCCGTGCTATCCGTTGTAGCGACCTGGCTATCTACACCGAGCACAGCTGCCCCAGCGGTGCACAGGGTGATCACTATGCTTTGCTCGATTTTAATGGTGCCGTCGTCAAGACCGTCTCGCTCGCCGAGCAGCCAGTCAACACCAATGGCCCTAAGGATTATCTCCTCACCGTTGCCCATAATGATGACGTGGAGAAGGTGCGTGCCCTTGTCTATGCCCGCCAGACTCCGCAGGACTTCCTCTACATCCGCAGTGGGGACTTCGAGAAGCATCCGCAGATCAACCCTATCATCAAAAACTTCGCCGAGATGGCCTACGCTGGCATGGGTGTGACGCTCTTCGTCGCGGTGGCAAGCTTGATTGTCTCGACGATTGGTGGATTGTTTGAGCGCCGCCGCTCGCTCTACACGCTACGCCTCGGTGGCATGCGCCTGGGCCAACTCAAGCGCCTCATCATGACGGAGTCGCTGGTGCCGCTGCTGAGCGTCTCGCTCCTCTCGTGCGCCATTGGGGTGTGGGTTGGTACCGTCTTCATCACAACCTTCTCCGCCTCGCTCAAGCCAACGCTCTCGCCACTGTACTTCGGCATCGTTGGTGGAGGGCTCATCGCTGCCATCATTGGCATCTACTTGGTGCTACCTATGGTGCGCAAGCTCACCGACCCAGAGGCAAACCAGACAGAGTAGGGGAAACAGCACACTCAGCGCGCCACTTCCTCGCATGGCAAAACACCTCCTTTTGTGGGGGGTGTTTTTGATACAAAAATAGAAAATTATCCCACGCTATTGACAAATGTAAAATAGCATAATAGCATAATAGCATATCCTCTCCTTATCAGAGGTGGATAGCAACTTTTTGTGGTGAGGAGTCGAACTCTCTCGACTTGCTGCTGCCAGAGGAACTGCCGAGCGCTATACAGCGCCCAGTCTTCTGATGACGCCACACTAGAGCGTGCACAGCAATGGAGAGAGCTCGACACAGGGTTGAGCTCACTATCGCATCCAAATGGATGCAGAAAGGAGTCTATCATGACTCTTATGACGGCAGAGAGTATTGTTGAGCTAGATCTCATTCTTGAGGCAGTTTATGAAGCTGCTGAGAAAGGAAAATCAGTAGTGGAGATAGACTGGTTCTATGGGCTCCATGTATATACTCAGGAGCAAATTATAGATCACCTTCAGCTCTCAGGTTACAACGTAACCTTTGAGCACCGTCGAGATGATCCAGTCGACCTCCTAAAGGTTGCCTGGTAACCCCACCACACCCGCTCCCCGCGGAGGTATCGATGCGTCCATCCGGATGCTCTACCTCCGCGGGAGCGGACTACTCTTGGTGGATGAAAGCAATGCAAGATTGCTTTTTTGTTTTTATACCCTCGGTTGTGTTTGCTTACTATCAACTTGCAATTACAAAACCTCAGCAATTATTACACCCCTCAATATTGCAAGAGCTGGGCAGTAACTCCCAGCACTAAAACTAGCGCAATCAATTACAGCTGATTTTTGCTCCACCCGCCCATCGATTGTTATACTGGATATATGACCCATTCACTCGACCCATCCACGCCAGACCAAACCCAAGCCGCTCAGCTAGCGCATCTCGCTGAGGAGATTATCGCTGCCAAGCTTTGCCCTGAGTTGGCTGCCCAGGCCACGCAGCTAGTGCTGGGTGATGGTAACCCCAATGCCGATATCGTCTTTGTGGGGGAAGCGCCCGGTAAGAATGAAGACCTGCAAGGCAAGCCTTTTGTGGGGGCGGCAGGGAAATTCCTGGACGAAATGCTAGCCACGGCTGGCCTCGTGCGCAGTGATGTATACATTACTAATATCGTCAAATATCGTCCGCCCAATAACCGCGACCCACTGCCGGAGGAGAAGCGCGCCTTTTGGCCGTACCTCATGCGGCAGCTCGATATTATCCAGCCAAAGGCAGTGCTTACTCTTGGCCGGCACAGTGGTGGTGGATTCATCCCCGATCTACGTATCAGCCGCGACCATGGTCAGCCGCGCAAAGTACGCTTGCACGAGCGAGAGTTCGTCGTCATTCCGCTTTACCACCCAGCTGCTGCGCTATACAACGGTGCCATGCGCCAGACGCTCATCGACGACTTCGTGCGGGCAGTGGCGTATGTGCGACAGACGACGCAGCATAAATAATGAATAGTATAGAGAGATATTAAGACACATCGCCCCTCATAGCCAGCAGGGGAGGAAGCGGCAAGCGCTTTGCTGTGCAAACGAAAAAAGGTAAGCATTGTCACAATACTTACCTTGGTATGCATATTTGCGGAGCTGGTTAGGCGACTTTCGTCTTGCCAGCCTCTGGTGCGGTCACGCCATAGCCTTTGCGCTCGAGGAGCTCTTGAGCGGTTTGAAGCTCGGTGGCGATCTTGGCTTGCTCGTCGGCTTGCTTTTTCTTGGTGTTGTAGTCAGCCGTGGCTTGAGCAGTGGCATCGGCGACGTAGTCATCGAGTGTAAGCTCTTCTTTGGGCTGAGGGCCAACGCGGGTTAGGCCAGCTGGGCCATAGGGGCCAAAGCTCGCCCGGCCGAGGTCGCGCTCGATCAGCTCGAGGCTGGAGCTGGGCAATACCTGGAAGGGCTGGCCATTGTACGAGCCATTGACGGGTACGCGGCGGTGCTCGAGCTCAGAAAAGATACGCGACACCTCAAGCGCATGGCTGATGTAATCGCGTGCACTGGTGCCGAGCTGTGCCTCACCAATCTCGACGGCGGTCACGTGCTGCAGGGCCTTTTGTAGGGTAGCAAGCTTGTTCTTGGCAGCATCGAGCTCGCTCTGCGCGGTTGCTGATGTGGTGCGCTCAGTGTCGTCGGCAGGCTTTTGCCGGTAAGCGCTGCTATCGCGGATGGCAGGGTCAGACTGGCGCGTGGCTTGTCTACGGGCTGCTTGAGTTGGCCATGGCAGGCCAGCTGCTTCTGGTTTTGGCATTGTGTTTCCTCCTCACCTCATTGGTATAACACTTATACTTATATATGATACTACAAATCGCCCCATTGTCATAATTGTGATATCGCTCATGCTTTGATGAAATAGGCTCATCTGAGGTAGGAAAAATAGAGTGAGTGGGGAGAATCTGAAAGGTGGCAAAAAGGAGGAGGGAGCTAGAGCGAGGACACACCAGGGAAAGGCCCATAGATCCGCTATATCCACTGGTTCTACGCTATACTATAAGATAAGTACAGTAACAAGGAGAATATGATGGACAAAACAACAAACGGTGTGGCAGCATACTATTCGCGGTTTGGCTCGTGGGCTGGCTACAACATGGTGCTGGGCCGATCGCAACACGCTGGCTACTGGACGAGTGAGACAAAGAACGAGCGGCAGGCCCAGGCGAACTTCTTGCGGATGTTTGCCAAGGAGCTGCAGCTTAAGCCGACCGACCGTGTGCTCGATGCCGGCTCGGGCCAGGGCGTGATGGCGCGATACCTCGTCCAGGCCAATGGGGGGGGGTGAGGTAATAGGTATTACTATCACGCCACGAGAGGTTAAGATATCTGAGAAGTTGTCGCGGCATATGACTCCTGGGCCGCGCTTTGTGCTGGGCGATTATTCGCACACCGACTTCCCAGACGAGTATTTTGATGTGGTGTATGTGAATGAGACGCTGTCGCATGCCAAGGATATGCGGGCCACGATGCAGGAGTTTTATCGCATCCTTAAGCCGGGTGGGCGTGTAGTATTTGCCGATTATGAGGTCGATGCTCGCCATATGTCGGCTCGCCAGCAGCGCATGATGGACTTTTTGGAGCAGCATGCTGGTGGCTTTGGTGTGCGGCAGCAGAACCCCGGTGAGATATCGCAGGCACTGCAGCAGGCTGGCTTTGCAAATATAAGCGAGACCGATTGGACAGCGGCCGTTATGCCAACATACCATCGCTTGCGGTCGCTCGCCCGGCCATTTGCCTGGATCCAGCCAGATGCGAAGCTTGCGCCATTCTTCGTTAATGCCGTGATGGCATCGCATGGCTATAGCACGCTGTATGAAGCGGGGCTATTCCGCTACTTGCTCTACAAAGGCACAAAGCCGCTTACCCGCCGCGCAAAGTAGCACAAAAGCAAAGAAGAAAATGCTGGGCTGTCATTCATCAGCCCAGCAAAATACATGTTCAAGACCACAGATGAGACCTAGCTCTCAGAGGGTTAGCAAAGGTCAGCGTTATTTCGCCGTTGCTTCGCTATTCTCTGTATTTTCTGCGATCTCTGCCAGCACTGTCTTGAGCGAAAGAGGTATGCCGACCCTCATTGCCTTGCCATCATCAGTCACAACCCAGGGTGCCATCCCCATAGGCATATTGGCGCGGTCTGCCCAGCGGAACACCCAGCAGCCTGTCTGGCGCTCAATTTTGAATAGGTCGTGAGCTCTATGATTTGATGAGCCACAGGCTTTTGCAAAGGCCTCCCAGGCGTCATTTTCTGTATGGATGGTTTTTTCCATAGTTCTTCTCCTTATGCTATGTGTCGCTATTCTACCATATTTTCGGTTTATTGCATAAAAAGTTGTTATGGTGAGAGGAAGTTAGAGATATGGGGAACTTCTGGTATATTCTCATGCAATAGGCTTGAAATAAGGAATAGCCTATGCTAATCTAGATATTAGATATCCATTATCAATAATCAAAGAAAGGAGGAGTGAGGTGCTGCGCAGCGCCTCGCATATATAACTATGAGATTATCAGGAGCAGTCGAGCAGGCCTGTTGCATTGTGATTTTGCTGGCGCATCCAGACCTGCGATCACCAGTGACGAACCAGAGCTTGGCGAAGCAGATGGGGGTGTCGCCAACGTATATTACCAAAGTAACGCGCAAGCTCGTAACAGCCCAGCTGATTACCTCGGCGAGGGGTGCGGGTGGTGGCTTTCGCCTGGCGCGGGCTAGTACAGAGCTGACGCTGTGGGATATCGTGGCGGCAGTCGAGGGGACGGAGAGCTTTGTTCAGTACCAAGGAGTAGCCGAGCGGATGTTTGCCCGCCAGGCGGATGATAGCAAGATCAAACGCGGTGAGGTGAGCATCCTTGGTGCCTTCGATCGGGCTCAGGCACGCTGGGCTGAGACGCTGCAGAGTGTGACATTGCAAGATATTATTCGGGAGTTGGCTAACAATGGGTGAGAAGATGAGGCAAGCCATCCGGCGCCGCCGTAGCGTGATGGTCCAGGCCGAATGGCGGCACTTACTGCACAGTAAGACGCTGTTGGTGGCAGTGATAGCGCTGGCCTTTGTGCCGGTGATATATGCGGCGTTTTTTCTGAGCTCGGTGTGGGATCCGTATGGGCATACCGACCGACTGCCAATTGCCTTTGTGAATGAGGATAAGGGGGCGCAGATCAATGGCAAGGAGCTGCAGATCGGCCGGACAATGACCGAGTCTCTACATAAGAGCAAGGCGCTTAAGTGGGAATTCGTCTCCAAGCAGCAAGCCGATGATGGCGTACGCCGTGGCTACTACTATGCAGTAGTGACGGTACCAGAGGATTTCTCACAGCGTGCGGCGTCACTTCGGCAGGACAAGCCGCAGCAAGCAGTGGTGTCGTATCAGCTGACGCCAGCCAAAAACTACATTGGTGCAGTCATTAGCCGCCAAGCCGCGCAAAAAGTGAAGGAAACAGTGGCCGAGCAAGTGACCCAAACCTACCTCAAAGAGGTGGCAGCGGGCATTGGTGCAGTGGGTAATGGCATGGTGCAGGCTGGTGAGGGTGCTGGGCGCTTACACCAGGGGTCGGCACGGCTCCAAGCGGGTCTTACTCACTATACCAATGGCGTTAGCCAACTGGCGAGCAAGCAGCAGACGCTGACAGCGGGCTTAGGGCGATTGCAGGCTGGTGCAGTGCAGGTCCAGCAGGGCACAGCGCAGCTGACTGGCCAACTGCCAACGGCGGCCCAAGTGGCCCAGCTAACGGCTGGTATGCAGCAGATCAAACAAGGGATGAATACACTCAACGCTCAGGTGGCTCAACCATCACCAGCGGTAGCGACTCAACAGGCGGCCGTCGTCCAAGATGCGCAGCGGGTGGTGGGTGCGCTCCAGGCAATGCAAGCACCAGCCGCGTCGGCTGGGGCGATCCTCCAAAAGACTAGCGCCCAGGCGGCTGCATCCGGTGGTAGCACGACCATCACACTACCCGAGCTGCAAACCTTAGCGAGCGCTCTACAGCAGACTAAAGCCATTGCTGAGCAAACGCAGAGCTTGCTAGCCAACCTTGATACTCTCACCAAAACGCTTGCCACTCAGCAGCAAACACTCAAGAATGGTGTGGCGGCACTCAATACTGGCGTGGAGCAATTTGCCCCACAAGCCACCACTGCCTTTGCGGGTTACAACACGGTGCGGGCTGGTGGCGAGCGACTCCAAGCTGGTGCAGCACTGGTGGCGGGTAATCTCGCAACAGCTCAGCAGGGTAGTGGGCAACTGGCCCAGGGCGCAGCCACCTTGCAGCAGCACTCTAGTACGCTGGTGCAGGCAAGTAACCAGCTGGTGGATGGCTCGAGCACACTGGCGCACAAACTACAGACTGGTGCTGCTCAGGTAAAGCTCCTGCCAACTAGCCCAGCGGCTCAGCAGCAGATGGCCGCACCTGTGGCGAGTAGCGAGCACAGTACTGGCAGTGTACCAAACTACGGCTATGCCATGGCACCATATATGCTCTCGCTAGCGCTCTTCGTTGGTGGGTTGGCTCTGACGACGATGTACCCAGTGCGCAAGACCTTCTCGCGCCAAGAAAATGCCTGGCGCTGGTGGCTGGCTAAGATGTCAGTCTTGGGGCTGGCTGCACTGGTGCAAGCAACGATTATGATGCTGGTGCTGGTCTATGTGGTGGGCTTGCAGCCCGACCACCCGTGGCTATTTGCTGCCACAAGCTATCTTGCCTCGCTTGCCTTTATGTCGCTTATTACGCTGGTAGTGATGGTGCTTGATAACCCTGGCCGGCTGGTGGTAATGATCATCATGGTGCTCCAACTAGCCGCCAGCGAGGGAATATTCCCCATCCAAACAGCCTCTGGTTTCTTCCAGGCTATCAACCCCTGGCTGCCCATGACGCACTCCATCATTGCCTATCGTCATGCGATCTCGGGTGGGGTAGATAGCACGCTCTATACACAGCACATGCTCATCTTGGCTGGCTTTGCGCTAGTGGCAAACGCGCTCCTCATGGGCTTCTTGGCCTGGCGTGGCACGCGGCAGTTTGCTCATACGACGGTGGATGGAGACTAATGTACTGCGAGGCATAGTACAGAGCCGGCTATTGTGGGGTAGCCGGCTTTTTACCTGTTTGCTGGCGAGGCTAGCTTTGAGATTCGAGTAGACCATATTTGACATATATAGCAAGTACAAAGTACTATAGCGGTAAATGGATAGTAGTAAATAAAGCAGGAGTCGATGATAATGAAGAAACCTTGGCAGAAGACAAGTAGTATGGAAGGGAGCTTTGCACAAAAACCGATTTTGGATGAGACGAACTCGCGCATTACGTTAAGTAATGAGAGTGCTACCGATGATATAGACAAGATAGGTGCGCCACGGTTCTCGCTTGGACAAAAAGCAGCGGCTCTTGTTGCTCTACTTATTGGTATAAATGGTGCGGCATATTGCAGCAACCACGCAGACGCCCCAACTCATAGCGAAACAGCCGCAACGGCTGAGCCATTTGGGCAATCGGGTCGTGAGGTAGAATTTACAACTCCCGATGGTGAGATTGATGTGAAGAAGGTCGACAGAGAAGTTTTGCACGGCATCACGACGCGCTATACCGAACTGCAGGGTAAGACGAAGACAGATCGTTATATAGGTGACTCTCTTGCAGTGTACCAGACTGATAAGAGTAGGGGTATTAAGGAGATTATTGCAGCGAAGCGAGCTACCGTCAGCCATGATGGGCAAAATGTCGTCGTAACGACGGTGGCACACAAACAAAAAGACGCAACCACTGGCAAGACAACCACCCGAGAGGAGGTGACGCTGGAGACGCCACAAGAGCCAGGTGCTGCCCAGCCGGCTGGTGAGTTGACGACGGAAGAGCTGCTGCAGATCACAGGCAACCCTGCCACAGAAGTTGCAGCAGCAAGCACCTTCCGTCCAAGTGCCAATACTGACCCAAATGAGAGGCCATACACACGGATGACGCGAACCACTAACGAGAACGGCACACCAACGTTTGTCATCGAAGAGGCATCAGCTAACACAGAAAACCCTGATGATATTCCAAGTGATAGCGCATCGTGGCAGTCAGCCTCCCGAGTGGAAACAGACCAAAATTTGAGCGATATACTGCAGGTTTGGTGCGTATAGCATATACCATCAACTCGTAGTGATACGAAGCAAAAGCCACCTCTCGCGAGGTGGCTTTGACACACCTCACTATCATCTGCTATAATACAACCACTTATTGAGGCTCTTAGCCTGTCTCTTATTAGTAGAACCAGAATAATGTATTAGAAGGAGTGAAATACAATGGGTCAACGACGAGTGGCCACACCCCAGGCAGATGACGCCAAGAAGCGTCCACACGCAAGCAAACAACCAGCGACAACCAACACGGTGCTCAGTGCCACCACCACGCGCAAAGGCGAGGTCTTTCGGGCGCAGCGCCGCACCAGCGAGGGGGTCAATGCCCAGGCCTCGCAGCATGTTATTAACGTGCCGGTCAATAAGTCGGTCTACAATGGCTATGGCGGTAAGCAGTTTACTCTCAATATGCAGCCCAAGCGGCCTCGTGCGCCGCGCCCAACGCTCAAGGTCATCCCGATTGGCGGGGTAGGCGAGATGGGTATTGGCAAGAACATGACGGCCATCGAGTACGACAACGATATCATCATTATCGACATGGGCTTCCTCTTCCCAGGCAGCGACTATCCAGGCATCAACTACATCATCCCCGATACACAGTGGTTGGAGGAGAATAAGCACAAGATTCGGGCACACATCTTTACCCACGGGCACCTCGACCATATCGGTGCCTTTCGGCACATTATCCCCAAGCTGCCTGCGCCAGTTTATGGCACAGCCTTTACATTGGGTATGCTGCAGCGCACCATGGCCGAGACCGATGGCAGCTACGAGCCGGAGTATCATGAGCTAAAGCCTGAGGAGCATGAGATCGTCCAGCTGTGCGACTCCTTTAGCGTGGAGCTGGTGCGGGTGAACCACTCCATTCCCGATTCGGCCGCAGTAGTGGTGCGTACGCCAGTAGGGAACATTCTCAGCAGCGGTGACTGGCGTATTGAGGAAAACCCGGTGGATGGCCGCAAGTTCGACTTCGAGCGTTTGCAAGATATCTCGCGCACCGAGGGCTTTCTCCTCATGATGAACGAATCGACCAACTGCGAGAGCGCTGGCACTCACACCCACGGTGAGCACGACATCCAGCACAGCATGGGTGAGGTGATGGACAAGTGGGCTAAGAGCCGCATCATCATCAGTAGTTTCTCTAGCCAGCTGCACCGAATTCAGCTCATCCTCGAGGAAGCAGAGAAGCATGGACGTAAGGTAGCCTTTGCTGGCTTTAGTATGATCCAGAACCTGGAGGTAGCACTGCGCACTGGTGCTATCAAGATCCCCAAAGATACGGTAGTAAAGATGGAAGATCTCGTAAAGCTGCCCGACCACAAGATCACCATCGTCTGTACAGGTAGCCAGGGAGAATTTAGTGCAGTCCTTAACCGCATGGCGACGGGGGCACATAAGTTCGTCAAGATCAAGGGGAGCGATGTGGTGGTCTTTAGCTCCAACCCTATCCCAGGCAACGAGAAGTACGTCGTACGCACCGTCGATGGCTTGATGCGCGAAGGTGGCGACGTGGTGCAAAATGGCAAGACACACCTGACCGGGGTGGGGCCACTCCACCTGTCTGGCCATGGTTATTATGATGACCACGTGCGGCTCATTAGTGCCGTCAAGCCCACATACTACCTGCCTAACCATGGCGAATTCCACATGTTAGTGCATAATGCTCGCCTGGCCGAGAAGGAGTGTGGTATTCCACGCAGCCATATCTTTGTCTGCGATCCGGGGGATATTGTGGAGTTTACTACCGATGGTGCACACAAGATTGGGCGCATTCCGCACTCGGGCGGCACAATGTATGACGACGCTGGTACAGTCGTGAGCGATGTCGTGCTGAAGGATCGCATCCATATGAGCCTCGAGGGGATGTTCGTTGTGGTACTCACCGTCCAGCGTGGGACAGGCCGCCTTCTCACCAGTCCAGATATCATCAGTCGGGGCTTCATCTATCTGCGCGATAATGAAGAGCTGATGGGGATGATCCGCGCCTACCTCAAGCAAAAAGCAGCGCGCAGTATGGTGGGCTCGTATGACCTTGATGTCGTAAAGAAGGAAATCAAAGACGACATTGCTCGCGTCTTGTACGACCAAACACGCCGCATGCCCATTATTATCCCAGTCATCAACGAGGTGGGTGCACCACAAAAGGCGTCGAGCCGCACTACCCGTGTGGGGCGCGAAGTCCCATCTGGGCGCTCGCGCCAGAGCCTCGCTGCGCCAGCTCAGCCACACACGCCACCGCGCATTGCCAAGGGTGGTGCCGCTGCCAAAGCAGCCGCCATTGCTGCACGCAAAACTGCTGGTGTATTGCCCGCGACAACAGAAGAGAAAGCGCCAACTCGCCCAGCTAATACGCGCAAGCGCCGCTCGGCCAATAATCGCACGACCGCACGTAGTAAGCAGCCGAGCAATGACGCCTTCGCTGGCTTGCCACGCAAAAAGTTCCCGCCGCGGCAAGAGCCCGATACCGAGGTGGTTGTGCCAAAGGATCGCTCGGAGCGCCGAAGCTACTAGGCAATGACTTAGCGTCACAAAAGCAAAAAAACCAGCGCTATATAGCTGGCTTTTTTGCTTGCAAACTGCGGTTACGTGTCTGACTTAATTCGCTGCTGCAGCTCGTGCACCATCTCCTCCAGGCGTTTGATACGCTGCTGTGCGCGCAGATATTCGGCGAGCACCACCAAGACAAAGGCAATCACCGCAAAGGGTGCAATCATCGTTACTATATTCCATACCATCTGCTGCATACGACCTCCTTGCTTCTATTGTGACATAGAATGGACAAAATGGCGAGAGGGGTTTCATATAGTAATAATCCGTGTGATAGTGAATAGGTCTCGAATACTAGTGAGTGCGCTGCGCCATGACATCATCACCAATAACAGAACGCAAAGTAGGCGCATTGCCGTCTTTTTTGGAGACTTGGTCATAGGTGGATGTGTCGATCGGGATGGGCCAGTCGATGCCAAGCTCTGGGTCGAGTGGTGTGAGTGATATACCGGGCATGCCAGGCTGCCACTCTTCGTCGAAGCAGTAGAGGTACTGGGAGGGTTGCTCGCTTGTCGATTGAAAACCGTTGCAAACTCCTTGTGGGACAAACACCTGCACACCTTTTGTTAATGGGACAGTCACAACTGCGCCAACGGTGGGTGAATCGATCCGTGCGTCCACATAGACACCAAAGGCTTCGCCTGCCACTACTGCGACAAGTTTGTTCACTGCTTCGGCATGGAGACCACGGATGGAGCCACGGTTCGTTTGCGTGGCATTGATCTGTTTCCAGGGGCCGAACTGCGGTAGTGGTGTGCTATCCATGGCCGATTGGCGGAACAGTTCGCGCACTGTGCCGCGCTCGTCGGTTACTTGTTTCATGGTGATAATATAGAGCCCATCGATGGCTGTGGGTGTAGCCTCAAATGGGGTAATGATTGGGTAAGATGGCCAGGTTGTCATACTACCCAGTATGGCATATGCCATACCGATTGCCTAATGTAGTAAATTATGCTACAATATACGCTATCAAACCAAGCATAAACAGAGTACAATAAAAAAGATATGGCTACAAAAAGAAAAACCACTCGCACTCGTTCGTCTACTCGCTCAAGCGCTGCTCGTCGGCGCAGCCCGAGCAGGAGCAAAGCCAAGCAGGCCGCGCCGCAGCATACATTGCCGGCGGGGTTTTGGGCGCAGGTGTCGGCGGTGCTACTGCTGGCATTTTCGGTGCTACTGGTGGTGTCGTGGTTTGGCTCGGGTGGGCCAATTCTCAAGTGGCTTGATGCGACGATGCTGCATATTATTGGCTATGCGGTGTATGTCGTCCCAGTAGTGGCGGTGTATGTGGCGGTGGCGATCTTTCGGGCGGAGAACAACCGCTTGCCAGTAGTGCTGAAACTTGCAGCGGTGCTGATGGTGTTATGGTTTGCGGGGCTATTTGGCCTACTGCGGCGAGGCTCGGCTGCGACAGGCGGTGTGATGGGTGACCTCCTCAATCGTGCTATGCTGGCGCTGGTCGACCGGCCAGTGGGGGTCTTTGTGTATGTATTGTTGATTGGCTTGACGCTACTCTTCGTTTTGCGTGTCTCGCCCATGGCATTGTGGCGTGGCCTGCAAAATATGGTGCGCAGCGAGGCTGAGGCAGACGATGCCGCCAATGTGGCAGTGGCCCGCCGCGCTGCCGATAGCCAAGCACCAGACACCAGCAAAAAGACCAAGCGCAATAAGGACGAGAAGGCCCAAGATAAGCCTGCTGCTATGAGTGACTTTAAGCTCAACGCGGGCGTCCCAACCCTCTCCGGCGATGGCCCGGCCGAGCCAAAGCCAGACAAAAAACCACGGGCAACCTTGCGCGACAGCACACCGTCTACCTCTGTAGATAAAGCAGCCGAAGATCGGTCTGCCATGCTTGCCGTCAATGACCCCAACTGGCAGCCGCCCAGCCTGGAGCTGCTGGAGAAGCGCCAGAGCCCGGCTGATGCTGGTGACATTGAGCAAAATGCCCATATCATTCAAGATACGCTGCACGAATTTAATATTAATGTCGAGATGGAAGGGGCAAACATTGGCCCGAAGGTGACGCAATACACCCTCAAGCCGCCCGTTGGCGTGAAGCTCAATCGCATCACTGCGCTGGAGACGAATATCGCGCTCAACCTCGCGGCATCGAGCCTCCGCATTGAGGCACCCATCCCCGGCAAGAAGGCCGTGGGCATTGAGGTACCCAACCGCAAGGCGGCCGATGTGCGCCTGCGCGGAGTGTTAGATAGCCCCGAGTGGCAGCACGCCAAGGAGCCGCTAGCATTCGCTATTGGTAAGGACATCTCGGGCAGACCTTTTGTCGGTGAGCTCAACAAAATGCCGCACCTCTTGGTGGCGGGGCAGACGGGCTCGGGTAAGTCGGTGATGATCAACACGCTCCTCACTAGCTTGCTCTACCGCAACAGTCCCAGCGAGATGAAGCTCATCCTCGTCGACCCCAAGCAGGTAGAGATGGCACCGTATGCCGATATTCCACACCTCCTTACCCCTGTTATTGTTGAGCCAGAGAAAACCATTAGTGCCCTCAAGTGGGCGGTTAATGAAATGGAGCGGCGCTACAGTCTGCTGGCTGAGGAGAAGGTGCGCGACATCAAGACGTATAACGAAAAGATCAAAACGCGCGGTAAGCAGATCGCCGTGGCCGATGAGCAAGGCCACATGCAAAAGGTCGACGAAGGCCGTATGCCGTATGTCGTCATTGTGGTAGATGAGCTAGCCGACCTGATGATGGTGGCAGCGCGCGATGTAGAGGCGCTCATCGTCCGTTTGGCTCAGAAGGCTCGAGCAGTTGGTATTCACCTAGTGCTGGCGACACAGCGGCCAAGCGTGGATGTGATCACTGGCCTCATTAAGGCCAACGTGCCAGCCCGCATCGCCTTTACGGTGGCGAGCCAGGTAGACAGCCGCACTATTCTCGATCAAATTGGTGCCGAAAAGCTCCTTGGTCAGGGCGACATGCTGATGAAAACCGCTAGCATGCCCAAGCCTAAGCGTATCCAAGGTGCCTGGGTGATGGACGAAGAAGTCACTAAGGTGACCGACCACCTGCGTATGCAGTCGGCACCGCAGTATAATGACGAGATCGTGAGCCAGCCTGTCCAGCTCAATGGCAAAGGTGGCGTAGTGATGGATATGGACGGCAACGGCGAAGGCAATGACGATATGTTCCGCGATGCCGTGCGGGTGGTAGTAGAGACCCGCAAAGCCTCAACCTCGCTCCTCCAGCGCAAGCTCCGCGTGGGCTATGCCCGAGCGGCTCGCATCATGGAAGAGATGGAAGAGCAAGGCATCATTGGCCCAGCCGACGGCTCACGCCCGCGCGATGTGCTGATCGGCAGCATGGACGAATTGGGATAGGATAGCGAGCAGTGTGCCCGTAGATTTAACAAAACACTACCTAACATACGCTTTTCTCTGTGCTACCTCCGAACAGGAGCTAGTCGTGACCGGCGTTAGTGCTGATGAGCTTGTTGCCAAAGGCCTTGACCGACCGATGGTCGAAAAGCACCTCTCAATGATTCGGAACCCGTGGGAATAACATGCTGGCCGCTCACCCCGCACAATACTCACCCAGCAACCGCACAGTATGGTCGCTTTGCTCAATGGCACGCAGGGCGTGCTTGAGTGGAGCACCAGCGCTGTCGACAACGAGGAAGAATTTGTATTGCCAGGGCTGGCCGACGATTGGTTGAGACTGCAGGTTACTGATATTGATGCCTGCCGCGGCGAAGATGCGCAACACCTCAAGTAGTGCACCAGGCTGGTGATTGGTCGTGAAGACGAGCGTGGCGCGGTTGGCATGGGCTGGTGCGTGGCCTGGTGCGAGGGCGATGAAGCGGGTGATGTTGTCGTGGCTATCTTGGATGCTACGGCGCAGGATGGGCAGACGATGGAGGGCAGCAGCCGCATGGCCAGCGATGGCGGCTTTGTGTGGGTTGCCAATTGCTTTGATGTAGGCAACCGCCCCTGCTGTATCGAAAAATTCATTCTGCACCGCATGCGGCAGCTCGGTAGCAAGAAAGCGTTGGCACTGCGCAAGTGCGACGGGGTGCGAATACACCTCGGTAATATCAGCTAGGCGAGCGCCAGGTAGTGTAATGAGCATCTACTCAATGGCAAGGCGCACCTCACCAATGATGGGTAGCGGGCATGTCTCGAGGTAGTGGTACGGCTCGTTGATTGTTCCGTAGAGTGTGTTTTCCACCGCCACAACGATACCTTCGGCTTGACCAGTCGCGTGCGCATGGAAAACATCGCGAAACGTTGTGCACGGCACGGTATTGACCTGTGGCCCAAACCACTGCTGCGCTGCCTGCTCATGAAACGACCCTGCTTGACCTTGGATGGCAATATGCATGAGATTAGTATAGCACGGGGTAGAAATAGCAGAGATTATTCAATCACTCTTAGCTTGGCACAAGCGCATTTGCCTTCACGCACAACACCATGCTATAATACCCACGAGTTTCCTCTTCTCGGGGTGGGGCGCTGGTGTGAGTGCGCTGCCTGGCGGAGAAGGTATAGACACGAGGCGGAGGTGCTGCTCCCAATCGTACACGCAAATATGCTGGGTAATCGCCCAGTAGCCAGTATTCTATGCTGCTACACCACCAATTAGGTGAGTGGGACAGGCAGCAGAGTTACGAACTATAAGCAATAAGGAGAATTGCATGCCAACCATTAACCAATTGGTGCGCAAGCCACGCAAGACGGCGGCCCGGAAGTCGAAGTCACCAGCGCTGGGGCGCATCCACAACGCACTCAAGGTGCGCTACTACGACCAAAATGCACCACTCAAGCGTGGTGTCTGCGTCAAGGTAACAACCAAAACCCCCAAGAAGCCAAACTCCGCGATGCGCAAAGTGGCTCGTGTGCGCCTCACCAACGGCCACGAAGTCTGGGCATACATTGGCGGCGAAGGCCACAACCTACAGGAGCACGCTGTGGTGCTCGTCCGTGGTGGCCGTGTGCCGGATCTCCCGGGTGTGCGCTACCACATCGTCCGTGGTGCACTCGACCTGCAAGGGGTATCGAAGCGTAAGCAGGGCCGCAGCAAGTACGGTGCCAAGAAGGAGGGTAACTAACCATGCCTCGTAAAGTCACGAAAAAACTCCAGCGCACCATCAAGCCAGACCGCAAGTACCAGTCGGTGCTGGTGCAGCGCTTGATTAACAAATCGATGCTAGACGGCAAAAAGCAAGTTGCTGAGCGGGCTGTCTATAGTGCGCTCGAGCAGGCCGCCCGAAGCCTCAAGAGTGAGGACCCACTGGAAGTGTTTGAGACCTGCATCAAGAACATCAGTCCCAGCTTTGAGGTAAAGAGTCGCCGCGTTGGTGGTGCTAACTACCAGATTCCATTCCCCATTCAGGGTCATCGTCAGCAGCACTTTGCCTTTATGTGGCTAGTGCAGGCTGCCCGATCGAAGAGTGGTATGCCGTATAGTAAGCGCCTAGCAACAGAGATCGTTGATGCGTGCAACCAAACTGGCGTCGCCTTCAAGAAAAAGGAAGACACCCACAAGATGGCCGAGGCCAACCGTGCCTTTGCCCACTTTGCTCGCGGCTAAGTTCTGCAGCGCAACATACAAGATCGTCCGAGGTAGATGCCTTGGGCGATTTTGTTTTGCCATGGCCACATAGCGAGCAGTTGGAGGAGCGGATAATAACAATTGTCAATTATCTGGCTTTGGTAGCTCTCAGTATTTAGGGAGTGCGTGAGTGGGGAGAATCTATACCTGAAACCTCAGGAGGCCTCGCGTGTGCCTCTGTGTGCTGCTTTATCAGCACTAGCTGCCCGAGCCTCTTGTGCGAGGGCTGGGTTAGCTATATCTATTTGTGGTTTATTGTACCTTGCCTATATACAGCGATAGAGGCAGGTAGAGCAATGATGTCTTGCTGGTGAAGGCGGAGAAGCACGTAATGCGAGCTAAAATGCTTGCGAAAAATATATAATTATCGTCCAGATAGCCACCACTGGTACGACAGGGGTACATATGGAGAAAATAATGCGAAAATAAGGCCAAAAATAGCTTTGCAGGCGCTGGTTTTGTGCTATAATGCAAGTTGATACGATTACTTACTACCACGCTGCTAGCGCCACAAAGCACGCAGCAGGGAGGAATCGGCAGAAAGGAGCCAATGCCGTTAACCAAAATCATAGTGCGGAGTATAAAAAACTATGAGTGAGTATACCAATAACACAAGAGAAAAGTCGTTTGCTAAAAGCGACAAGCCGCCAGTGGGCGAGGCAAAATATTCGAAATACGACACAGCAAATGATGGAGATGGGCCGACAGACAAAAAGTTTAATGATCGATATGGCAAGCCAAATGCTCTTGAGCTGCCATCTGCTCAAGAGATTCGAGGCTGGCTGCAGC
Organism: uncultured Candidatus Saccharibacteria bacterium; assembly: GCA_963529005.1. Taxonomy (GTDB): domain Bacteria; phylum Patescibacteriota; class Saccharimonadia; order Saccharimonadales; family Saccharimonadaceae; genus Saccharimonas. The sequence continues at coordinate 66,952 of CAURWY010000003.1, read as the reverse complement.
GCGAGCTTGGGCCGCTATTTGCACTGTCGATGGCTGAGATGACAGATCAGCACATTGATACCATTCATAATAAATTATCCGAGCTGCGCGATGAGCTTGGCTTGGCAATTGGTGATATTATTGAGGTCAATGATGTCCCATATGTCGTGCTAATTGTTGACGACTTTAAGAGCCCTAAGGACACTCAAGGCGATGTATCATCGCTGTATTCCGCAATTGAGTCGTCGCTATCCCACCAAGAAGCGGCGATTTCTTTAGGCGAAGATGGTGGAGCGGAAGAAGGGGTAATCGGCTCATTGATTGGGTTTTATGTTGGGAAGCGCCCAGATCAAGAGATGGTCGATAGTGCCCCTGTTGTGTATGGCATTATTCAGGGTGAGCCAGGCGAAGGCCCGCAGATGATCACAGATCAAGGTGATGTGCTTGATGGCGAGCTTAGCACTGCAAGTGGTATTGTGTTGGTTCCGACTACAGAGTCGCAACGGCTTGAGTATAGTGATGAACTTGGTTTGGTCCAAGGAGACTTCTCACTCGCTGCATAAAAGTTAGCTATAGGCGAGAGAAAGCCAGTGTGATGAGCACTGGTTTTTCTGTGCAAAAAATCTATGGTGATTGCAAAGAATAAACAAGGGCACGTGCTATGCCATTGAATTTTTAATGGTCGCGTGTATTGGTCGGTGCAATGCGCCCGTTGTGGTAAGAAAATAATGTAATTTTTATGCTATAGGGGTATTTGTGTGCTATATGGATTTTCTTTATGTATTATAAATTACTTGAGGGTGAGCAAGAGAATGTCTGAATATAACAAGAGTATATTCAGAGTAGTAAATGGTAAATTAAGCGGGTATAGATGCGCTAATGTACTATATATAGGGCACGGTGATGGGTATTTTGTGTGCAAAGTGAGTCGATTGCTTTATCGAATATGTCTTTTTTGTATATGATGCTACACATAACACAAGCGAGAGGGGCAGTAAGAGAGCATGAATAATGCAAGAATTCGTTCATGATATTTATTGCCGCTATATTGATGAAAATTTGAGTGGGCACGAAGTAGATGAGTGACGAGTGCAGTATGAATTGAAATATAAAAAGTAAAAAATGAGGCAACAGCAAAGTGCAATGCAGAGCGACGAGCAGTTTTTGCAGTAGCTGAGACACTTTTGCAAAATGATTTGCAAAAATATGAGTGAGCGCTGCATTATTAATAATTATCCGTCAGTAAAATATTAATTTTTGCCCATTTTGAACGGCGGATGGTGCAAATGTAATTATAATTTTGTATACAGAAAATGATAGAAGTGTACGAATGCGAAAAAATAATTTTTTGAGAACTGGAGTGATAAGTAGACAGCATATACGTGACAAAAATAATGACGCATTGCGATGCTACAATAAAAAATGCTGATGGACTATTTGTTATTGATAAAAAAATAGTTATGCCTAGCAAAAACGTTCGAAGCTTTGCAACATAATGCGCGTGCAAAATATTTTTTGCTACCATACGAGTGATGGATGATGCAAAAATGAATTGTTTGATAGTAAATATAAAATGAGCATGATGGCAGTGTGTACATCTATGCGAAAATTTGTGAGTGAGCATGCAAAAATTGACATAGCTAGATAGAAAGATAGAGGAGCAATGTACAATATGTGTGATGAAAATGAAGTGTGTGTAGTAGCAGCGCAAAATTTTCACATTTTTGATTAGGGAAATCTGCAAAAATGAGTGTGAGAGTGTGAGATGCAGTAGGGAGTAAGTTCGCTTGAGTAAATGACTGTCTTGTTCTGGCTAAAATCTGTGCGGTGTGTGCAAGCACGAGAGACTTAGATGTGATATGAGAAGCAAATTAAGTAAAGGGTTGCTACGCTAAATTTCATGAACAGAATATAATGATATTCATAATAAAAATTTGAGAATGACAGAACTCAGTCCGACGAATTGGCGCAAAAATATAGTGCCAAGAAGCAATGATGGTTCGTGCGTGCCAAAAGAATGTGATGATTTTGGTGTGGCGCACATGACATGCGAACTATGTAGTATAGTCTGTAAACAAAAAATGGTATTTTTTGCTATGGCACGATGCAACGATGGAGTACATGATGAAAATTTTCTGCATCACGAGGTATGATGGTGCACACTTGGAGTGAAGTAAGTGTGTGAAAAATAGTAGGAAAACATTCAACGATAGGCTTGATAGTAAAATTTGCATAGCCAAGTGGATGGATGAGAAAAGGGTCAGAAATGGCAGGCATTGGTGAGCCAAAATATGCAGTAAGTGCGAGTAACTTTGTGGCCTAGATGGTGCTTTGTGAGTTAATGGTGATGGTTGGATTTGCGTCTGCGCCATGCCAATATGATATAGTCACAAATTTTCATAATTGGTTGCATAATGCAAGTAAAGGATGGTTGAGGATGATATAAACATAACCAATATAGTAAGGCATAAGGTATATAGAGCTAGCTTGATGGGATGGGGCGAAGTTAAAAAATGGATGGAGCTTGATGTGTACGATCCAGCGAGTGGGTTAGCATGGTGCTATTTTCATATTTTTGAGCGTAGGTGGCTAATTGTGTGTTGAGTGCGAGTGAATATGCGATAAACATAAGCAGTGTATAGTGGTCGTGGTTATTAAATATACACGATCTAATAGTATGCGATGTATGGCTTGTGTAGAAAATAATGATGCATCGTGGATGGTACGAATGAAGGTTTCAAAATTTTCACGTTTTGCATTATATAGTACTTTATGGTATGAAAACAAATGGTAAAATATCGACCTGCATGTACGTTGTATGGAGGCGGGGCAGCTGGCTCTATATAAGTAGTGTGCAAAAATGAGATGGACATAATGGCTCCATGGAGTGCTATAGGTGGCTCTGACAAAAATGCGCGAGGAGACAGCAAAAAGATACTTCGCTTACGGCAGAAGTGATAGCAAAATAAGCACAAGCAAAAACCGACTCGATAATTTTTGCAGATACATCGCAGCACTAAAAGAGCTAAAAGAGCGAAAGACAAAGTAATATATACACGACAAGTACGGGTGGTTCATTTTTTCACATTTTGACATATAACAAGTATTATTTTATAGATGCGACAGCGTTCAAGGGGTGCTCTGATGAGCTTATATATAATATATGGGTATAATATATTAAGGATAGCTATGGGGCGAAGCAAGTGAATTTTAGCACCATAATGTAATTATCTTTTTTGTGAAATATGGATGGAATGTATAATCACGCTGTGCCGCCTCTTGATCTATGGCAGGATGGATAAGTGCTTGCAAGACAGGGCGCAACCATGCGGCGAATGAGGTAACTAACAACTTATAATTACACAGAGTATGTGACCATTCAAAAAATAGAAAAACTAAAAAGTACAACACCTCCACACCCCTGTACCTCGCTAGACTTTGCGGGCTGTCTCGCGTATAATATAATGCGTTATTAACCTAAGTTTATCGTCCGGATAAACATCCATATGGATTCCAAAGGAGGTTTACATATGAAACAATATGAACTAACGGTTTTGATTCGGCCAGATCTAGAGTCGAACCTTGAGGCGCCACTTGCTAAAGTACGTGAGCTGGTACTCGGCGCTGGTGGCTCTATCACTAGTGAAGACAACTGGGGCAAGAAAAAGCTGCAGTATAGTATTAAGAAGGAAGACTTTGCGGTGTATGTCTACTTTGAGGTGGCGCTGCCTGCCGATGCACCGCTGAAGATCAGCAATGCGCTAAATATTTCTGATGATGTGATCCGCTACTTGCTCGTCAAAGTGGATGAGAAGGGCCGCAAGCTGATGGCAGAGGCCAAAGCGCGTGAAGCCAGCCGCCAAACAGAAGAGTAAAAATTACCACAACAACTAATAACCACAGTAAAGAATCGAGGAGGATATATGGCTCGAGGATTTAGCAAAGTTATTTTGATGGGCAATTTGACGCGCGATATAGAGGTGCGCACCACAGCAAGTGGGCAGAACGTTGCGAATTTTACACTAGCGGTCACTCGCACATGGCGCAACCAAAATGGCCAAAACCAAGACCAAACCAGCTTCATTAACTGTGTAGCCTGGGGACGGACTGGCGAAACCATTGCACAATATGTGAAGAAGGGCAGCCCACTGCTCGTCAGTGGTCGCCTCGACCAGCGCAGCTATGACGATAAGGAGGGCAACAAGCGCTCTGTTGTAGAAGTAACAGTAGAGGACTTCACCTTCGTTGGTGGTGGACGTGCTGACGGAAATACAACACCGGCTGCAGCGCCAAATAACAGTGGTAGTAGCCAGGATGTCGTCATCGAAGACATTGATGACAAGCCGATCGACCTATCAGAAATACCATTTTAACAACATACTAAAGGAGAACAAATAATGGCCAAGCGCATGCGCAAGGACACACCGGTCTATTTTGACTACAAAGATGCAAAGACATTGCAAAAGTTCATTAATATTTATGGGCAGATCGAGCCACGCAGCCGCACAGGGTTGTCGGATAAACAACAACGACAGCTCGCCGTAGCGGTGAAGCGTGCTCGCCACTTGGCGTTGCTGCCATTTGTGGCGCAAGGTTAGGAGCTTTTTCAGCGCAGTACCTCTGTGACTGCGCTGGCGGATGTTTCGAACGAAGCAGCAACTACTAAACAGGAGATAGGTGATGTATCAACCAACTGACCTCAAAAAAGGTGTGATTGTACAGCTCGATGGCAAGCCGTATCGAGTTGTGGACTATAATCAGAAGGTAATGGGCCGGGGTGGCTCTATTGTGAATGTGCGGCTGAAGAACTTGATCGATGGTAGCGTGCTGCCCAAGACCTTTAAGGGCCAAGACAAGATTGAGCCCGCCGAGGTATCAACACAGAGTGTGCAGTACCTCTATAACGATGGTGATACGTTCTATTTTATGGATCCAACTAGCTTTGAGCAGTTTGAACTCGCTGCGGACCTCGTCGACAGCGCCAAGGATTATCTCAAGGAGGGAGATACACTAAGCCTGCAGTTCTTCGATGGTAAAGTGATCAATGTCGAGCTGCCAAAAAACCTCTACCTCCAGGTGACCTATACCGAAGATGTTGTAAAAGGTGACACAACCAGTAGCGTGCTTAAGGATGCGACGCTGGAGACAGGCCTTGTCGTCAAGGTGCCAGCCTTTATTAAGACGGGCGACGTTATTTCTGTCGACACTGCAAGCGGAGAGTATCGCGAGCGCAAGAAATAGTGCCCTGAGAGCTCATGAGAGCCGCTCTCATCGCGTTGACATGCAAAAGTGAGAATACGTAGGGATAGCACACATACACCGCGAAAAGCGGTGTATTTTTTGTGCCGTGTGATGCCCAGGCTGGAACATCCTAGGGATGTGATAAAAACAACGTAGAGTAGAGACGATTTTTGCCAATTTTGAGCACAAGCTTATGGGTGTGCTGTGTTTTTTACTAAAGGGTACGTGTGAGAAAAAGGGTGTAAATAATGTTGTAATAACCAACACATGAGGCTCGTCGTCAAGCTCGATAGGATCGAGATATTATTGTGGAGAATGCAACACAGCTCTCTGCGACGAGGATGATGCCAAAATAGACAAGGTATTGTAAAAAAGACAGAATCGAAACAGAGAATGCCTAGCGAACGTTCGGAATATGAGCGTCGTAGGAAGTACAGCAATTGAGCAAAACGATGACCCCAGTACAACATGAAGGAATAGACATAGTGATGTACAAACAACAGCAGGGCAGCTAGAAAGATATAGTGAACACAACAACGATGTGCCAATATCAACAAATGCTTTGTGTGATGTGCAGCAAGAGCGTGGGAGCTCATGTGCCAGTTAAATACAATAACCATAAGCACAAATGAACAAATTTTCGTTACAGACGAGCATTTACCTTTAGCGATATAATAACGCTTATGGCAATAGGGTATAATACAAAATATACCAAAGTAAGCATAAGTATTATATAAATAATGAACACACTTTTTTATTGTGTAGCTGCGAAGCTATGCGCTTTGCTTTCGCGTGCTACTGCAAAAAATTGCAGATGGTGAAATGACGCATGGGCTGTCGCTGCGAGATAAAAAATGTGATCATTGTCCAGCTTGTCTATTTTTTGAGTTTGGATGTTTTTGACTTTTTGCTTTTTCGTGCACGCTTGTTGTGGCTGGCTGGAGAGTGTTTCATTTTTGGTTTTTGCATGCTGCGCAAATTATAGCAAGGCGATATGCTGCTGCGAAGTATAGGCTGCACGAATGAGCGGTTGATGATAAAAGTAATCATTGTTTGTAGATTTGTGCAAAAATGGGTTGCTTATTATCGCAGCTAGAATTGCTTATAGATGGCTCATGCAAATTTTGCAAAACGTGTATAAGCGCAAAATATCGTGCGATACATCTTGGCTCGTCTATGTGCTGCGAAGATGCGAAATATACCATGTGGCATATACAAATACTCACGCTTGGCTTGCAAAAATGTGATGCTGTCAAAAATCAATTTTTTATTCAGACAAGCTGACTTGCTATGCGAAGCATCTGCCGCGATGGCATCGTGTTTTGCTACATATAGCGCTTTTGCGGGAGGATGAATGCGCAGCTTGTTGGTGATGTGGCACAGCTATACGGGCAAGATATTTCGCTATCACGATGTCCACTCAATTTTTGTTATATATACTATATGTCTGGCTGAGCTGTCTTGTGTCTTGAATATCCTGCTAGCCTCTAGCGACATGTGCGAATGAAGAATAGCATGCTGCAGTGTGCGATAGTTTGAGTGAGTTATTAATATAAAAGCTGCAATAGCGCGCAAAGAACAAAGCGGATTTCTTCATCATCAAAATTTGAGAAATGGAAGAAGTAAGAAGCATATCCGCGCGCAGTAGTATCATCCAACCTCATCATTATCACGCTCTATAGCCTCATGCATTGTGCAAAAATGCAGCAGATTTATTAGCTTCACACCAACTAAATATCTATCCACTCGTGCAGTATAATAAGAACATGCAAAAACAACGACTAGACAAAACAATGGTGGCGCGTGGCCACGCAGCAACACGCTCAGCGGCCGAGAATTGGATTCGCCTTGGCAAGGTATTGGTGGATGGTGTGGTAGCGCACAAGCCAGGGATGTTTGTGGATGAGTCGATGCAGATAAAGCTGGTGGCGCACGAGTGCTATGTGTCGCGGGCGGGGCTTAAATTAGCCAGCGTCGCGCAGCGGCTCAATATTTCATTTGATAATACTATCGTGCTTGATGTTGGTAGCAGCACTGGCGGCTTTACTGACTATGCATTGCAGCATGGTGCGCGCATGGTGTATGCGGTGGACGTGGGGACGGAGCAGCTCCACCCCAGCCTGCGTGGCGACTCGCGCATTGAGCTGCATGAAAAAACCGACATTCGCAATTTTGTGCCAGCCACTACACCAGACATTATTGTCATTGATGTATCGTTCATTAGTCTGCGCAAAATTCTACCGCACTTAGTGCGCATCAGCAGTTCGCATACCAGTATCATCGCAATGGTCAAGCCGCAGTTCGAGGCACAGCGCGCGCAGCTTACACGCGGTGGCATCGTCAAAAATGACAGCGTGCGCCGTGCCATCCTGCGCGACTTCGAGCAGTGGGTGCGCACCCAGTGTGTAATTGTCGACAAAGCCGATAGTAGCGTGAAGGGAGCGCATGGTAATCAAGAGCGGTTTTACCGATTGCAAAAAAGCGCAAAGCGCTGATGGGCGTCGCGGCAAAATAGGGATGATTATTTAGTGCCTGGCATTTATTACCAATACACACAATATGACAAAGGATGTTTTGACACTCTTGGCAGTAAGAGTGTGTTGTGAGTGCTGTTGGCTTGTGTCTATAATATTTAAACCTCAAGATACTTACTTTGTCTTGTGCATAGTAATAATGTAGGTGCCAAGCCATCAATAAATAAGATCGAAAAGCTTGGTCGCTAGAGCTACTTCATATGCTTAATAGCCTGTGTTTACCCGAGGAATACGAAGGGTATAATATTGCTCGATAATACTATATGCAAAAAACTCGCCATAAACTCATGGCGAGTTTACTCATGTTTCTTAGCTAGGATCACTTGCTTACATTAAATCGAAATTCTACCACATCGCCTGGCTGCATGACATAGGTTTTACCTTCGGTGCGGATTTTGCCTGCTTCACGCGCTTTGGCCTCGGAGCCTGCTGCCACGAGGTCGTCATAATCCACCACCTGCGCCGCAATGAAGCCTCGCTCGAAGTCGGTGTGGATGACCCCGGCCGCTTGTGGTGCCGTCCAGCCTTGGTGGATCGTCCACGCGTGCACTTCCTTTGGTCCAGCGGTGAGGTAGCTCTGTAGGCCGAGTGTGTCGTACGCTGCTCGGATCAATTGCGTCAGGCCAGCCTCGGGCACATCATAGCTCTCCAGCAGCTCTAGCGCATCCTTCGCATCCAGCCCCTTGAGCTCATCCTCTAGTGTGGCGCAGATGAAGAGTGCCGTACTGCCACGAGCGAGCGCTGCTAAGCGGGCTTTGGCCTCAGCGTTGGCAAGGGTTGCTTCGTCGACATTAAAGACGTAGATGACTGGCTTGGCGGTGAGGAGGTGGAGGTCGGCGATTGCTTCGTGAATAATATTTTTGTTCAGATGAACAGGGGTACCAGCAGCAAGGTCGTCACGCAACTGCTGCAAGTACTCAAGTGTACTGCGCGCCTTGGGGTTGGCCTTAGCTTCTTTGGTTAGGCGGGTGAGGCGAGTCTCGATAGTCTGGATGTCTGCCAGCATGAGCTCGGTGTTGATGATGTCGATATCGCGCTGCGGGTCGACAGTGGTATCGACATGGACTATATCGTCATTTGCAAAGGCACGGACGATGTGGACGATCGCATCGCACTGGCGAATATGAGCGAGGAACTTATTGCCCAACCCCTCGCCACTCGCGGCACCAGCCACTAGCCCGGCGATATCGACAAAGGTCACAGTGGCTGGCACAACCTTTTCGGCGTGGTACATATCAGCTAGTACGCTCAGGCGCTCATCGGGCACAGGCACAATGCCAGTGTTTGGCTCGATGGTGGCAAAGGGGTAGTTGGCTGCCAAAATATCATTGTTGGTGAGGGCGTTGAAAAGGGTCGACTTGCCAACATTAGGCAGGCCAACGATACCAATAGATAGACTCATATATATAGTATAGCAGCGCAAGGGAGAAATCGGCAGGAGAGAAGAGGAAAATGTGAGGAATGTGGATGCATTGCGCTTTATGTAATTATAAAGTAAGGCTCTTTCGCCGTTGGTGTGCTATTTTGCTTCATCACAAGATAAGCTCTGCGCTATCTTACGCTCACCCTCCCCACACTCCCTCCTTCGGAATACTATAAGGGTCGACATTCGCTGGATGTCAACCTCTTGACGCCAGGGCTGAAAATAGATTATTGAAACCTGTTTTCATACTCCATCGGATGAAGTGATAGGGAGAGTGAGCTAACGATACTTATGAGCTATATAAGGATATATAGCGATGTCTCTACCTTGCGTCATGAACACGGTGCACAATCGCCGTAACTTTGCTATAATCATAAGCATGACATTTGTACATTTTTGTCGCCAATCACTGGTGCGTGCTGGCCTGATGGGGCTGCTGTGCGCTGTGGGGGTGAGTGCGGCGCTGGGCGGGCTGGTGGCAGCTCGGCCCAACAATGATGTAGAGGCGAAGTTGCCCGAGCTCTGCCGCAGTGGTAGCCCCTGTGCAGTGGTGTGGTTCTCGCAGCCTGGCGAGCGGGATTATTATAAATCGGGTATATCGATTGACCACAATCAGACAGGCCTCGTCGATATTGTCATTCGCGGCTCGGGTTACTCGGGTAACCGCTCGGGTCCCTTCGACATTAGCTCGATGCACCTCGACCGCAACATGAATTGGAACTACAACCGCAATAGCCGTATCAAGAACGTCCAGTCGAGCGTGATGTACCGTGGGCGCGTCAGTGGCCAAAACCAATACACCAGCCAGGGGGGTGAAGTGCGAGCGCAACTCGACATTGGCCAGTTTGATATCCCGGTGGGGCAGTCGCGTACGGTGGGGATTGGCCTGTATAGCTGTATCTCGACTGATGGCGGGCGTACCCTTGCTGCTAGCGAGAATATTGCCTGTGGTACGAGTGATGTGAAGGTGACGATCACGCGGCGCATCCCACCTTGGACGATCAACGGCCAAAGCTATGTGGGCAAGCAGTGGCCTGGCACGCAAAATATGCAAAAATCCGTCCGAGCCTTTCCGGGTGAGCAAATCTACTGGGCGCATGATCTCCGCAACAATGGTCCCAACAATGCAACCGTGTCCGTGGGGATGGATGGTACTGGCTTTGCTAATAATTACAGTGGTGGGCATAGCCTCGCGCGCAATGTGACGGGCCAGTCTGGACAGCTCTTTTATACGGTGTATCCAAGCGGTGGCACGACCGACCGCTATACCAGCTACCGTATCCAAACGAGCGACGTTGGCCGCACACTCTGTCAACGGATATCGTGGTCACCTGGCATTGCTGGTGACCCAGCGTGGCGGCGCAGCGACCCGGCGTGTGCTAGTGTGCACTCAGACTTTGAGCTCTATCCATCGGCCACAATTGATGGCAAGAAGCTTGCGACGCTGGAGGGTGGAAATATTGCGCCCAGTCGGATTGACGAATCCATCCACAACACTGGTGCAAGCCTCGACAAAGACCGCACCGAGAGCGAAGCCGCGGCTTATCAATTCATCGTGCGGGGGCAGCACCGCCAGCAGTTCCTTGGCAGCTTGAGCAGCATATTCGACCGTGGGGCGGCAGTGGGCTATCCCTATGCTCTGGGTAGCTACAGTGGCAGTGACACAGCGTGCACCTGGCTGCGCGGCAAGCAGCCGATCGACTGTACCAACGAACCCACCTTTCGTGAGAACAAAAAATATCTCGACAGCCACACACGCCTGAATGACACCAAAGATATCAACGCTGCCGATGCCAAGGTAGGGGATATGATCTGCCGCATTGTCGCTATCAAAGATTATAATTATAAACATACCGACGGCAACGAGCGCCGCATTTCCTCGCCCGCCTGCGTAACAGTGACGAAGCTACCGTGGGTGCAGATCTGGGGTGGCGACTTGCGCGTTGGTAACGGCATTGGTGCGGCGAGTGGTAATGGCGATGCGCAGATCGTCACCCTCAAGACGACCAAAGATGGCAATATGTATGGCAGTTGGGCCGAATATGGCATGATGGCACCGCAAAATGGCGGCAAAATCCTCTCTGCCACCGGTGGTGTGTTGTCTGGCCGGCGAGGGTATGGTGGTGATTATGATCGCTCCAAGGATAGCCTTGCCTTTGCCAATACCACCACGCCAGCTGGCCGCTGGGCACCGCCAAGCAATGTGAAGGTGCCAAGCTTTGGCCGGGGCGCAGCGGCTGGTACGTCCATCGATGTGGGGAGCTTTGCTGGCCACAATGTGCGCACCGTCAACGGCGATGCCACCATCCATGGTACACTGCCCGGCAGCAGCACGCTGGTGGTGGAAGCAGGCGGCACAGTGACGATTGATGGTGACCTCAAGTATGGTGCCACTACAGTAGATGATGCCACCAAGCTTTCGCAGCTCGTCATTAAGGCTAAGAATATCGTTGTCAGGCATAATGTCAAAGAAGTGAATGCCTGGCTGATTGCTCAGCCAACCGGTGGCAGTGGGGGAGTCATCTCTACCTGCGACGAGATCCGTCACGTTGGTGCGTACTTCAATGGTCTCACTGCCGAGACCTGCAAAGAAAAGCTCACCATCAACGGTACCATCATGGCGCGTCAGCTCCAGCTGCGTCGCACCTTTGGCGCCGAGAAAGATAACCTCGCCGAAGCTGCTGAGGTGCTCAACCAACGCGCCGACGTCTTTATGTGGGGCTCGCGCTACAACAAAAACAACGACCTGCCCATCACCACCGCCACCACAACAGAGGCCGCACCACGGTTTTAGCCCAGGTGTAGTCATATTTAAGAGCTCTTTATCTTTCTTTGCATTTGTCGAGAAATAGTGGAGAGCGTGAGATTTGGCACATAACATATGAGCATCAACGCGCGATCGACATGTGAGATATCGATCCGCTAATATCCTGATAAGGGTGAGGCGGGTAGGAAGTTTTGCAGTGCAAGTTTGGCGTATTTTCCTCCACTAACCCCCTTGCCTAAACCAATGTCGCTTATGTATAATAGATGAGTATGAAGTTTCAAAAAGGGTCGGGCGATTTCTTTGCACTCGATATCGGCACCAATGCCGTGCGGGTTTTGCAGCTAGCACCAGCTGGCGACGAGTGGGAGCTCGTGGCACATGGCTATGCGCCCGTTGACCGCCGTATTACTAGCAGCGATGCACCAGAGTCGCGCCGTCGCCTGGGCGAAGTTATTATGACTGCCGTGGGCCAGAGTGGCATCAAGACGAAGAATGTTGCGATTGGCCTGCCATCTAATAAGACCTTCACAACAGTGGTCGATGTACCGCAAGTTTCTGATGCCGAGCTGCGCGCCACGATGAAATACCAGATAGACCAATATGTGCCGATGGCGGATGATGCCAAGGTAGATTGGGTGCTGCTGGGGCCATCGCTCCATGCGAGCGATCAGCAAGAGGTGCTGATTAGCAGTGTATCGAAGGGATATAGTGAAGATCAGCTTGAGTTTATCGAGGGCCTCGGGCTGAATGTGATTGCTATCGAGCCCGACCCAATTGCGATGGTGCGGGCCTTTGCACCGCCTCAGCAAGCGGCAAATGGTGCCGCGGTGATGCTGATCGATATTGGTGAACTCTCGACCGACCTCGCCATTATCTACGGTGGAGCACCGCGCCTCGTCCGGACTATTCCGTCTGGTGTGAGCAGCTTCGTCAAGTCGGCAGTGCAAAACCTCAGCGTCCAGGAGGACCAAGCTCGGCAGTTCATTCTCAAGTTTGGTCTAGCGGAGGATAAGCTCGATGGGCAGGTGGTGCGTGCTATTGAGGGTGCGCTGGATAACTTTGCGAGCGAGCTTATTAAATCGATCAAATTCTTCCAGACGCGCTACGCTAGCGCCCAGGTGTCGAGTATTACACTGACGGGCTTTGGCGAGATGATTCCACATCTCAGCGAGTATGTTGCGGCCAAGGTAGAGGTTCCGACCGCCCCTGGTAACCCCTGGCATGGTATCCATATGCCTCAGACGAGCCAAGAGCAATTGGCTAACGTCGCACCAGAGTTTGCCACAGCAGTGGGCCTAGCAAAACGGAGGAACGACGCATGATAGAGATTAACCTCATTCCTGATGTCAAGCGCGAATACCTGCATGCCCAGCGCATGCGCAATGGTGTGATATCGCTCTCCATTCTCGTAAGTATCATTGCTGGCGCAGCGGTGGCGCTGCTGGTGGTGTATGTTGGTACGCAGAGCGCTCGCGAGTGGCTGACCGACAACGAGATCAAAGACCAGTACGGCAAGATTAGTAGTGTTAAAGATGCCAATCAGATTGTCACCATCCAAAACCAACTAGCTCAGCTCTCCTCGATGCACAAGGACAAGAGCATCGACTCGCGTATCTTCGATGTGCTCAGTGCTATTAACCCTGCTGCGCCCAATGACGTGAAGATGTCGACCGTTAGCCTCGATCCGTCTGAGACGAAGCTCTCCATTGAGGGGTCGGCAGCCAACAGCTTTGAGGCGACAGACAAACTCAAGAAAATGATCCTCAACACCAAGCTGAGCTACACTGATAGCGATAACCGTGTTCAGACCGTCAAGCTGGCTGACGATGTCACCGTGAGCGATACCAGCTATGGTGAGGATGCCAGTGGGACTAAGGTGCTGCGCTTCAAGCTGACCTTTACTTACCCCAAGGAACTTCTCGCTAATAGCTCCAAGAACCTGCGCATTGAAGCCCCAACTGGTAGTACTAATGTGACCGACTCGCGCTTGCATGTGCCCGATAGCCTCTTTACGCCCAAGGCGACCAACAAGGAGAAGAATTAAATGAGTAAGAAAGACGCCGCCATCCACAAGCGCCAACAGATCGAGCAATCCAGCCGAGTGATGTTCCTCTGGGTGGCCGGAGCCTCAGTCATTGTGGGTTTCGCACTGGTGATATCGTGGTTTTTGGTGCAGCAAATTATCTTCAAGGAGCGGGTGCTTGGCGAGAAGAATAATACCGCTGCCGTACTCAAGAACAACAACGACGCAGTCGAGAAGCTACGCGGCGAGCTGAAGGTGCTCGAGACCAACTCACACCTCAATGCCAGCCGCATCAACAACGATGAGAAGGCTCTTCAGGTGGTGCTTGATGCTCTGCCAGCGGAGGATAACGCTCTCGCGCTGGGTGCATCGCTCCAGTCTAAGCTGGTCAATGGTGTGGCAGGAGTGTCGCTTGATTCGCTTAATATCGACCAAACGGACGACAGTGAGTCGTCTGGCAGCACTGGTGCAGCCGCTAGCAATGGCAATTTGCAGTCCATCCACTTCACTATGGAGGTATCGGCCAGTAACCCCAATGCTCTGCGCGAGCTTTTGCAGCGCTTCGAGCGCTCCATCCGCGTGATCGAGATTGACCGTATGACCATTGAGCGGACCGACAGCAAAGTCGCCATGAAGATCTCGGCCCACGCCTACTACTCACCAGCCAAAACCATCGAGCTAAAGAAAAAGGACATCAAACCATGAAGAAGACCGACATCGCAATGATCATCTTGATCGCTAGTATATCAGTAGTGGTGGCGTTTTTTGTGGCGAGCAGTATCCCATTCTTGCAAATGCCACAGCGTGGCACCAAGGTAGAGACAGTCGAGAAGCTCTCGAATACGATTGATGAGCCAGACAGTGCAGTGTTTAATAAGGAGGCGATTAACCCAGCGGTCGAAACGATCATTGGGCAATCGCAGCAGAAATAACAGAGGTAACGTGTGGCACTGATGACAAGTGATATGCAAGAAAAACTCACTACACTCCTCGTCGACGAAGGGCTGATCACGCGCCAACGCCTTGATGATGCTACTAAGCTGGCACGCGAAAGTGGCCGACCACTATTGACTGTGCTAACTGATGAGTCGGCGATCGATAACGAGTTGCTTACCCGGGCGATTGCCCATGTGTCTGGTGTGCCATATGTCAATCTCACTAATACAATTGTCGACCAAGACATCCTCACGCTTTTGCCATCGGATATTGCCGAGCGTTTCATGGCAGTACCACTAGCCGAGGTGCAGAACCGCTTGGCGGTGGCGATGATTGACGCCAATAACGTCCAGGCGGTCGACTACCTTGCTAACCGCGTCCAGCGCCCACTCAAGGTCTTTATGGCGTCGGAGGCTGGGGTGCGTCATGTGCTCGAGCAGTACCGCACCGACCTCAGTAGTGTCAATGTGGCCGCTCAAGTATCGCAGGCCGAGGCAGCCGCTGAAGCTCGGGGTGATATCAAGACAATCGTCCAAGACTCACCAATTAGCCGAGCCCTGAGTACTATTCTCGAATACGCCGTAAAGAGCCGTGCGAGCGATATCCACATCGAGCCGCTCGAGAAGTCGCTCAAGATTCGCTGCCGCGTCGATGGTGTGCTGCGCGAAGTTATGCAACTACCCAAGAGCATCGAGCCAGCACTGGTGAGCCGGATCAAGATCCTGTCTGAGCTGAAGATCGATGAGCACCGCATCCCGCAGGATGGGCAGTTTGCCGTCAAGGTGGCAGATAAGGAAGTTGACCTCCGTATTGCCATTAGTCCAGTGGTGTGGGGTGAGCAGGTAGTGATCCGTTTGCTGGATAAGACCGGCACATCCTTCGAGCTCGAGCAGATGGGCTATGCTGGGCGTGCCCTTCGGCTCATTCGCCAGGGGATTCACCGCCCCAATGGGATGATTCTCACCAGTGGCCCGACCGGTAGTGGTAAGTCGACCAGTCTCTATGCACTGATTAAAGAAATCAAGGACGATACCATTAACATCGTCACATTGGAAGACCCCGTGGAATACAAAATGGAGGGAGTCAACCAGATCCAGGTTAATAGTGACGTTGGTCTTACCTTTGCTAATGGTCTGCGCAGTATTCTCCGCCAAGACCCTGATGTGGTGATGGTGGGGGAGATCCGCGACAACGAGACGGCCAACCTCGCCGTTCAGGCAGCGCTGACGGGTCACCTTGTCTTTAGTACGCTTCACACCAACTCAGCAGCGGGAGTGTTGCCGCGCTTGCTCGATATGCATATCGAGCCATTCCTCATTGCTAGCACCGTTAATACCATCATTGGCCAGCGCCTGGTGCGCCGGATTGGGCCCCAGCACGAGAATTATTGGTCTAATCCACTCGAGACAGAGATGATCCTCAGCACTGTCGGGCATCTCTTGCCCAAGACCAAGGCAGAAGCAGCCAAAATCTCGGCCGACCTTGGCTATACCGACTTACCGCTGGCTGGCCAAAAGTCCTACCGCCTGGTACGTGGGCGCGATACCGCCAACACACCACGGGGCTACAGCGGCCGAGCTGGGCTCTTTGAGGTGATGGAAGTGACAGAGGAGATCCAGCAGCTCATTACCGCCCGAGCGTCGAGTACCGAGATCCAGAAGAAAGCCATCGAGCAAGGGATGATCACGATGCGCCAAGATGGCTACCTCAAGGCGCTGCAAGGGATTACCACCCTGGAGGAAGTCAACCGTGTCACATCAGACATAGCATAAGAAAGGAACCAATAACTACCATGGAAAATAGAGAATTACGCATAGAAGTCCTGCTCGAGGATGTGGTGCGCCGCCGCGCCTCAGACTTGCACATTCAGGTGGGGTTACCCCCCATGCTGCGCATTGATGGTGCGCTGACCCCTGTGGCGGGCTTTGGCCCGCTGGACGAAGCACAGGTGGAGCGGCTTGTTTTTGCTATTCTCGACCAAGACCAACAGCAGGTGCTGATGAAGGACAAAGAGTTCGACTTTAGCTTTGCCTTTGGTAATCTTGGGCGCTTCCGGGTGAATGCCTTTCATGAGCGGGGCAACTTGGCGGCTGCACTGCGCTTGATTCCAAATGAGATCAAATCTGTGACCGAGCTCGGTATGCCGCCCGTCGTCATGACTTTTGCTGACTTCCCGCGCGGCCTGGTGCTAGTGACAGGGCCAACTGGTAGTGGTAAGTCGACCACCCTGGCTGCTTTGATTGATAAGATCAACACTGAGAAGTCACATCACATCATCACTATCGAAGACCCGATTGAGTTCACTCACAAGAGTAAGCGCTCGGTGGTCGTGCAGCGCGAAGTGCACTATGATACTTACTCCTTTAGCGCTGCGCTGCGCTCCAGTCTACGCCAAGACCCAGATGTCGTGCTGATTGGTGAGATGCGCGATCTTGAGACGATCAGTGCTGCCATTACCATTGCCGAGACAGGCCACTTGGTGTTTGCCACCTTGCACACCAATAGTGCAGCACAGAGTATCGATCGCATGATCGACGTCTTCCCGCCGCACCAGCAGCCGCAGATTCGGGCTCAGCTGGCCAATATCTTGATGGCAATCTGTAGCCAGCGCCTCGTGCCAGCCATCGGTGGTGGGCGAGTGGTGGCCGCTGAGGTCTTGGTAGCCAACCCAGCGGTGCGCAACGTCATCCGCGAGGGCAAGAGTCACCAGCTTGATGCCATCATCCAGACTGGGGCAGACCAAGGTATGCAGACGATGGATCGCACACTGGTGAGCCTGGTCCAGAGTGGCACCGTGACGTACGACAGCGCCCGCGAGTTTGCGGTTGACCTCACCGAATTCGAGCGCTTAATGAGAGGATAATCAATGCGAAAGTTCAACTACGAAGCACGCGACAAAGCGACCGACACCATCATCAAATCTATCGTCCAGGCCGAGTCTGAGATGGCAGCGGCACGCGTTTTGACTGAGCAAGGCTTCGTTCCTCTCGATATCAAAGAAGTCGATGAGAGCGGTGGGCTCTTTGGCAGCCTGACGCGCCGTGTGACCACCAAAGACAAAGTGGTCTTTACGCGCCAGCTCGCGACGCTGATTGGTGCGGGGCTACCTCTGTCGCAGAGCCTTCGTACGGTGCTGGAGCAGACGGAGAACAAGAAGCTGCAAGAGATTATCCAAGAGATCATTGCCGATGTTGAGGGTGGTCGGCAGCTATCGGACTCCTTTGGTAAACATCCCGAGATCTTCGACAAAATCTACCTCTCGCTCGTGACTGCAGGTGAGGCCTCTGGTACGCTCGACCAAGCGCTCAAGCGGGTTGCCTCCCAGCAAGAAAAGGATGCCGCCATGGTGAGCAAGATTCGCGGTGCCATGACGTACCCAGCCATCGTCTTGGCGGTGATCATGGGAGTGATGCTCTTTATGTTGCTCGTGGTGGTGCCGCAGGTGGAGAAGCTATATAGTGATATGCACAAGACGCTGCCATTCCTCACTGCGGCACTGATCGCCGTGGCGAAGTTTACCGCAAGCTTCTGGTGGGCGGAGCTGATCTTGCTAGTGGGTGCTATCTACTTCACCCGCCAATACGCCAAGACAGGCCCCGGCACGCGCACTTTCGACACACTCAAGCTCAACATGCCCTTCGTTGGCAGCATGTTTCGCAAGCTCTATATGGCGCGCTTTACCCGCACCGGCCAGACGTTGCTTGCCACTGGTGTGCCGATGCTCGACATGCTCGACATTACCGCAACAGGGGTCAATAATACGATTATCGAGGCTTCTATCCGCCGGACTGCCGAAAAGGTCAAGGGTGGGCGAGCACTGTCTGTCTCGCTGAGCCGCGAAGATTACATCTTGCCAATGGTGCCGCAGATGATCAAGATTGGTGAGCAATCGGGCAAGATCGATGAAATGATGGGCAAGACCGCCCAAGTCTACGAAGACGAGCTAGACGAAGAGATCCGCAACATCTCCACTGCCATTGAGCCTGTGCTTATGGTTGTTCTTGCCATCGTGGCTGGCGGTATGGTGGCGGCCATTCTCTTCCCGATATATAGCTTGGTAGGGCAGCTGACGTAGTGCTTGCAGCCAGAATAGCGAAACTTTACTAAGGTCCAGAGCGGCATCACATCAAACAAGAAAATATTCTAGAAGGCCAGCGATCAAGCAAGCGGACTATCTCTGTGTCTATTCTGGCCGGAACATTTTCGGTTTGGTGTGATGCCACTCTGACTGTTGGGCTATGCGAGACTCTTGAATCTTGTGACGATTCCATAAGAGAAAGTCTGATTCTCTATAGCCATTTATGGTAGTATAAGAGTGCACTATAGTCGGGGTTGGATACGTGTCCATGCCTCGGCTTTTTTGTTGTCTAGCACAGTTCACTTCAGAGTAAATAGCATGCTATACTATACCCATGCCCTGGTAGCTCAACTGGATAGAGCGGCTCCGTCCTAAGGAGAAGGTTGTAGGTTCGACTCCTATCCGGGGTACCAATACCCTCGTATACGAACAACAGCCAAGCGGAACGGTCTCATGGGGCAGGTTATGGCGAGGGCTGTGCTTGTTGGTGGGGGTGGATGTGTTTTGCTGGTGCGGCTGCGCGCCAGTTTTTTGCTTGTTGAGCCGGGTGGCATCTCGCTCGGCGGCTCTCCGGAGAGCAGGGCTGGCCAGATAGGTGAAGGGGAAGCGGAGACAAGCGGTCACGGTTGTCCCGTTGCTGCCGCTTGTCATTCGCGGAAGAGGCGGCGGCGAGCACACCATCGCAGCACGCTCCGTCGTCATATCACCGTCGCCACCATCCTCGAGCACACTCCATGCAGCCAGTTCATCACTCATACACGGACTGGCGACGTCAGTATGCTGCCGCTCTGCTTGGTCGCTCACCTGGCCTACATCATCGGCTGCATTGCTGTTGTCGCTTTGCGAGGGAGACGTGTCTGGCATGATAATCGTGCCGTCGTCATCAACACGCGGATTAACCAAGATGCGTTCGAAGAACACCTGGTTGAGCAGCTTCTTCAGATGAGCTGGAGCGGCACTGTAGAGGCGCGAGCAGTCCTGCATGAGGTCAAGCACCGCCTCCATAACGTGTCGGGTTGCCGTTACATCTGCTCGGTAGGCGTCAAGTTGACGCTCAATACGCTCCAGCTCGGCCGTCAGCTGGGCCTGTTCTTCCTTGAGCAAGTCCAGTGGCACAGCACCTTCATAGTGGGCGTGCAGCAGCCTACGACGCTTGTCCTCGATATTGGTGCGCCGGGTAGTCAAGGAACGCACCGTTCTGTCTTTCTCCCCTTCGATCTGCGCCAACTCGCCCTGGAGATAGCACTCCACCTTGGCTCGATCCTCAGTCGTCAGCTGGATACGTTGGTACAACGCTGCCACCAACTCCTCCACCTCGTTAATGAGCACCGCCTTGAAGGTGCAGTCGTGCACCCGGTGCCGCCTGGCACAGACGAAGTACGGATACACCACACCCTTGCTGTTCTTAGCTCGCTGGACGAGTAACCGCGCTCCGCACACACCACACACCGCCGTGCTCTTGAGGAAGTGGTTGTGCGTGCGTTGCCGCTCACCCGTGCGCCGCGAAGCAAGCACCTGCTGCACGGTTTGCCACGTCTGGCTGTCTACCAGCGGCTCATGTGCACCGACATAGTCCACCCCTTGGAAGGAGATGACCCCTTTGTAGTAGGGCAGATGCAAGATGTTCTGCAGTCTGGTCGCCGTGATCGGCTTGGCTGGCCGCGCTGGCGACGGCGCTGTCGTCAGCCCCAACTCTGCCAAGTGCTCCGCCAACCCCCTCACCGTCCACTGCCCCGTCGCATACTCGGTGAAGGCCAGGCGGATCAGTGAGGCGCGCTCTTCATCCAGCTCAACCGTCCGAACCTCTCTCCCATGCTCATCCCTGGCGCGCACGTTGATGTAGCCGAGCGGAGCCTTGCCGAGCGTCCCACCATTCCTCGCTTTCTCGCCCATCCCCTTGATGACCTCATTGGCCAAGTTACGGGAGTAGAACTCAGCAATACTGCTCATAATGCCGTGCAAGAGCATGCCGCCAGGCGTCTGGTCGATGTTCTCCGACGTTGACACCAGCCGGACGCTGGCCTCCTCGAACGCCCGGTTGATCTCCACATCGTCCGCTCGGTTGCGGGCCAGGCGATCTAACTTGTGGACGATGACGTAGTCAATCCCACCATCTTCCTTAAGGTAGGCCAGCATCTTCTGCAGCTCGGGGCGGTTGGCAGACCTGGCCGACTCGCCGCGGTCGGCGAACTCCTTAACGACCAGCGCGCCCATCGACTGGGCCTTGCGCTTATTCGCTTCACGCTGAGCGGGGAGGGAGAAGCCCTCCTCGCTGCCGCCGCGCTGGGCCTGCTCCCGGGTGGAGACGCGGATGTATGAGACGGCCCGTTTGGGGGTGAGCTGGGCGGCCATGGCCGCAAACGGGTCAGCTCCTGCGCTCATCGCATCTGCTTGCGTACTGCTTCCCACCGCACTGGCTTGCATCGTTCCTGGTTCCATACACTCAATCCTCCTTTCGCTTACCCATTTGTCCAGACATACCAGCCACGCCTAGCCAGCATCTCTTTCCATTGACGCTCAGAATGCCCGAGAAGTCCAGTGCGAAGTTGGGCGATCTGACACCGACCACAGATGAGGGGTAACGGACGGAGTAGGAGAGTGCAGCGAAGTACAGCGTGAGCGTGGTGCACCGCTGGCTGGAACGGCCTGCCACGCACCGCGCACCCCGCACTGGCGACGGCAGCATGTTGGGGATGGGAAACAAACACTGGCGGCGCTACCGGGGCAGATGACGAGGTGAGAGCGGCACCTGAGGCAACAAGCAACAAGCGCAGGCAGAGCGAAGCAGCACTGGGTGACTGAGGAGTAGGAGGCCATCAAGCGCCGTGGTACTGGAGGTACCAAGTGGCGTCATGAACAGCACCGATACCTGTCCCTGAACTACCGACAGACACCTCAAATGACCCAGCCAGGGCAGCTACCAGCCCGAAAGAGGTGAGGTCATCAGGTAACAGTGGCGGCACCTGGCCGCGCTGCCAGCAGAGGAGGGTAGCCCAAGAGGGGCTATCAGTCGCCGCCACAAAGCAGCACCAAACCGCCAGACAGCGCCGAAAGGTGTGAATGGTTGAGTGCAGCGATGCGTCGAGCGGGGCGTCACCGCAGTTCGATGGTTCGCTGGCCAGTCGGGCCCCCACGTTCGCTCATTGCTTGCTGGCCACCAGGCAGCCAACCAGTACAACCGTACCCGCCTAGCAGCTCCTCGGAGTATCTCGCTGCTGGCATGGGATCTATCCTATCGGCTCAAGGGGAAGAAAAACTCCCCCGGTCTGAGAAACACCACGCACACCATTACCGCTTTGGCCACCTACCAACCCACTCCACTTAGACGATCTTGTTTCATGACCGCTATAACACCGCAGTCTTGGCAGCCCATAATCCCAACACAAGCTATGGAACGATCCTGCCCTGGTGAGAAAACCTCAATCTGGCAAGAACCGGGAACTACCTTACCAAGAGGACACTATATCGACAACTTCTGGCCAACTTCGACAAACAAAGACACCCTTACGTGTATCATGCTGCTGAACATGAGAGCCAAAGCTACACAATATACCTCTTACGCCAACTTCAGATACAGCTATGAGATGTCTAATCTCATCGTCTATGAGCACATCGATCTCCATGTCGACACACTGTTCAAGTTTAGTGAAACGCCTCGCATTCTCTCCTTGTCGTCTATCCCAGGGGCTTGACAATGAAATGGACTCCCAAAACGGCTCGCCAAATACGCGTAAGAGCCAAGACCTAGTCACATCGTAACTACTTTCTGATCGAGAAGAAACGATAGATATGCTTGCTAGCCGCATAAGGCTCTTGACTCCGTCGTGGGCTCCTGGTATGGTTCTAAGAGTCGAATAGAACTCATCAGAGAGGAAGTACTTGGATCGATTTAGACACGTTTCATTGTCTACACGCCATACAGACCTCCAATCATTCGAATAGTCGTGCACTTTTAAATTCGATGCGTACATCTCATTCGAGCACGATATGAATGCATCTTCATAGTCAGCCAACACCCCGTCAATATCTAAACCAATGTGCACCATTCGGATCACCATAGAAAATAAGGTCGACAGCAATGACAAACATTAAAAATAGCATCAGTATAAAAGGCGACCTTAACGGTGATGTCAACTATTTTCAACGAGATATACAACCCGATGCCATTTCGGATGTACAAATCACGAAACTTCGAAGTGTCGTCGTCGAACTCTTATCGGATTCCTCATCTTACCAAGACCCCAACTACAGACAACTTCTAAAGACTATACAGGCTGAGATCGAGAAGCCGACTTGCAATCAACAACGACTCAAGAGACTTCTTAGAAATCTTTATGAAGTCGCTCAGAATATTGGAGAAAGTGTCATCGCCTCTATGATTACAGCACAATTCCCGTGGATCGCCTCATAAGTCAATTAGCGTCGAATGAACAGGCCTTTTGGCAATTTAGTTGGCAGGAGTAAACTACGCGCGAATAAACTTTCGGACGGGCTCAAATATTGTATTACCCGACAGTTCATCAGCCTCATCTGGCAATACCCAGCGCAGTTCTGCGATTTCCTCGGTATCGATCACTTCGGGTTCAGCACTACCTGATGCCAAGATAACTGGCACATAGTGCATGATTCGACCGGTGATAGGATGCTCACGACTAGCGAACTGCATATCGGCAGTTGTATCAATGCCAAGTTCTTCATGGCATTCACGCACTGCCGCCGCCTCAGCAGTTTCACCATCCTCAATCTGCCCAGACGGGAAAGCCCAGAGAAATTTGCCTTCTGCAATCTGCCTACGGATCATGAGAACATGCCGGTCGCGACGGATAATGGCGCAGGTCACTTCTTTCTGTGTCATGGCTCCAGTGTACCACAGACACATCGATTAAGATACTCTAAGACACGGGAAAAGATCTGGTCTATAGGGATCAAGTCACCCAGGGAAGTGATTGGTTGCCAACGGCAATCTCTGTTTTCATTGGCATCGAGGTTCTTTGGTGAGCCAGATAGGTAACGACACGCAAAGTAGTGCATTTCTACACCAGTTACAGGATGAACCCTCATACCCAGTTGTTCATGCATCGACACGCTAATACCTGTTTCTGCGATCGTCTCCAACTCTGCAACTTTCCACGAGAATTCACCTGGCTTGACAATACCTGCCGGAAATTGCCAATCTAATGGCCCATGGGGTTCTTTTCGACGAACAACAAGCACGTCGGTACGAAGAGTTGTTATTCCGACCGCGACTTTGAGTTGTTCGCCAATGGCAAGTGCTTCGTTATGTTCTTGATAGATGTTTATGTTACCACGCACATCATGTCCCACATTAAGTGTCGAATACTTGTCCGCGTTCATGCTAGCTCACGATCTGTGTTGTGTGCTGATGGAGACTGACGGGTACTAGTCATTGGAAGGGGATGCTCGTTGGTGTCCAGCAGGTTACCGCAGGCTCTGCGATGTGGAGGTCTCGATTTAATAACTATCGCTAGTAATATGTAAAAGCTGGCTATAAATTTGTGTCTGAGACAGAAGATGCTTCAATAATCCTTGTTGGCGTCTCACACTGTGATTATACAACTTCTCAGTGCCTGGTAGTCATAGAGGCTTATTCATAGGGGTGTTTAGGGTGTTTTGTTGGTAATAGCGTGTCGCTAAGCAGGGTGGCGGCTTGCTCTTGAGAGAATCTTTGGTGCTTAAGCCAATCCAACCAAGAAGCAAACCGCCATGACGAATAGTAGCACGAGAATCCCTCGGTGTGAGGTTGTGGGCCTGTGCGACGCCATTTTCGCCGAGAACCCCGATCTGCCGGCGTTCGGGGCGAGGGTGCTGGGGCTGTTCCTGTGCGTGCGCCTGACCCTGACGTACCTGAGGCACAACCTGCCCCAGGGGCTTGTCGCCGAGGCCTACTGTGTCTCGCAGGCCACCGCCTCCCGAGTCGTCACCGCCTACACACTCCTGATCGCCCGGGCTTTGGAGGTCAGTGTGCCGACTGTGGAGGACTTGGATCCCACCGTGCAGCTGATCGTCGACGGCACCCTGCTTCAGTGCTGGTCCTGGGCCGACCACCCCGAGTTGTACTCCGGCAAGCACCAGACCACCGGAGTGAACGTCCAGGTCGCCTGCACCCTGTCAGGAACCCTGGCGTGGGTGTCCGACCCCCACGACGGAAGGGTCCACGACACCCAGGCCCTGCGCCGCTGCGGACTGCTTGACGTGCCACCCGCCGACCTCCCGGAAGGGGCGTCACCACCGCAGCACATCGGCGACAAGGGGTATATCGGGCTGGGAATGACCACCCCCAAGAGAAAGCCCGCGAACCTACCGCTCCACCCAGACGACAAGACCTACAACACCACCGTCAACCAGGTCCGCTACAAGATCGAACGAGTCATCGCCAACATCAAGACCTGGAGAGTCCTGCACACCGGCTACAGAAGACCACCAGAAACCTTCAAGACAACCATCACAGCAGTCCTCGGAATCATATTCACCTACACCCTATGAATAAGCCTCAGTATATCGAAACAATCTTCGGTAAGATATAGGCAAAGGAAGTAAATGCGACCATTACTGTGATTGATGCCACCAGTAGTGTCTGTATGCAACACATGTGTTAGGTGCTAGGTTATTTTGCGACAGTTCGATAACTTCGATCCAGAAAGAGAGTTGTTGGATCATGACTGCAGTCAGCGGACGCCCTTTTGATGCCAAACCCGATAAAATTCTAGTCGATCGGGCCTCCTTGAAGCAGGTGCTCATGTGGGCAGAGGCCCTAGTTTTGCTTGGAAACATATATGTTGAACTGGGCGAGGGCGGTCCCCACCCCGATAATCTTGAGAATATTGAGAAGGATATTGACGAGATCAAAAAAGATCTTAAGGAGGTAAATAACCGGACCAAAGCGCCAGTGTTCGGGCGTCCCGAGAGGTATGACGATCATCAAAGTGATGAGTGCAACTCATTCCCCATAGAGATTCTTGGTGCAATACTTCCAGCAGAAGTGTATTCGCACATTACTGGGACTGACCGCCCCTAAACTAGTCGTTGCGTTATGTTGGTTGAATGTGGTTGTTCTCCCTCAGCCATCCCCCTTCCATCTGGTCCCACCCTCCGCTTCACTCTCCCCCTGACAGCCTCATCGCATACCGAAGATGGAGGAGGGGAAGCCCATGGCCACTCCAGAAGATCGCAGCGAGGAGCACACGCCGCTAGCCGCCACCTGCCCAGCCTGGTGCATCGGCCACGACGCCGATGGACCAGATGGGATAGGCGACCACGTCCACGAAGCCACTCCAGCCCTCGTGCCCTGCATTGCCCTGGAGCGCCGCACCGATGGCACTGGCACCATCCACCATCACCCCACCGCCACCGAACTCACCCTAGTGCGCTACCAATACCCACACGACAGCGACACCTGGCTCTACATCGGCGACGGCTCTCGCTCCCACGGCCTCGACATCACCCTAGAGAGTGCCCGGCGGCTGGTGAATGTGTTGGAACAGTACGTAGCTGTGGCTGAGGAGGGGTGAGGGGGTGGGGTTGGCTGAGCGGCTGGCGAAACGACGCCTACTGGCGAGTCTGGTCGCTATCTGCTGCATGCAAGTAGGCCAGCACCGTCTTGACGTTGACGCCAAACTGCCTGCCGATGGCAGCCGCCGATACTCCCCGTGCGCGCAGCTCTACCGCCTGCGCCTTCTGCTCGTCCATCATGCCTGCCCGGCGTCGTGGTAGCCCGCGCCGCCGACGGATTCCATAAACCACATCCTTGCTGATGCCGAAGCGCTCGCAGATCGTGCGGACTGGCAGGCCATCCTGGTACAGCCGCGCCACCTCATCTCGCTCGGCTGCAGTAAGGTGACGCTGGCGCTGCACGATGGTGTGTGCAACGGCGTTGGCGCCCGTCTTTGCGCGGATAGGGCTGGGGGCGGACTCCACAAGGCTATCGCTGCTTGGTGGTTCACTGTCTCCACTAGCAGGCACCTCCAGCGAGTCACCCGTCACAGAGTGAGGCGACGGGGTAGGGCACTGTCTAGCTCCGGTATCAACCGGCTCTGCCGTCTGATTGGCCAGGGTGGTATCCTCCTTTGGTGCCTCGTCACATGGTGGCTGGTGTGCTGTAGGCGGCGTGGCCTGCGCCGACGCCTGCGACGCATCCTCGTCGGTTAACCGCTCCTCCGCACGAGCCAGCACATCAGCCCGCAACGCAAGTAACGTTTCCAGTTTGTTCTCGTTGATCTCGCGGAGGTGTACCAGTATTTATATGAACTAACTGCGCAGCGGTATGGTATAGTGCACCGCTCAGTGTGTTGACTTGCTATAGCAAGAACTCGCCAAGGTAACGGTGAGTTTTTGTTTTGTTTCGTTTTGTTTGAATATCTTGTAGTGGTAAGCACAGAGTGACGAAGCGAAGAAATGTGGGGCTTTTATTACCCCCCAAACCCGCCAACTACCTCAGCTGCCCATCGCACCCAGTCGGACATATCCTCCCAGCGGCTGCAGGCAGCGCCAACGAACATAATGGCGGAGGAGAAGAGGGCGAATGAGACGACCCAAGCCATAAAGTCGGCTGGCATGGCTCGTGTGCCGCCACTTGTCCAACAGAGGTAGCATAGCCAACCAAGCGCTCCCGCCGCAAGCATGCAGAGCGCTCGCACGATGCCATGGCCAAGGCGACGCTGCCAGTTAGGTGCTGCGATTGGCTCGGTGGGGTCGACAGCCACTGGCGTTGGTATCTTCGGCACTGGTGGCGCAGCTGGTGGGTGGTGCGGCGGCGGCACTGGCGGCGCTCCGGCACCAGCAGTGGTGCGGCGCTTATGAATAAATCGCCCAGCCGTCACCATATACAAATACTCCGCATAGTATGCATGACTTCATTATACGCAGGGGTTGTGGGGTAGTGTCAAGTTCGTGCTACAATAGACAGCAAGAAAAGCATAACAATCATCACACAAAAAGGCAGGGCATAATGGCACATACCAAGGCATTTAATGGGCAGCGCGAGGGTGAGGAACTGCTGTTTGTCTTTCGGCGGCATATTATTGCCATGCGCAAGGGTTTTTATATGCTATTGGTGCCGCTGGCGGTGGGGGCTATCCCACCGCTAATCTGGCAAGACACATTGGAGCTGTTTCTCTTGCCAGTGGTGGGGCTGGGGCTCGGGCTTATTGGCTTTTGCTATCATTTTTTAATGTGGCGCTACACTTACTACATTGTGACCGACCAGCGCATCCGCCAGGTGACGCAAAAAGGATTTTTTGGTACCGATGTGGTGGAGCTGAGCTTGGCAAAAATTCAAAATATCAGCTATAATATACCAGGATTCTCGGGTGAGGTGTTTCATTTTGGTACGATTGTGATCCAAACATTTGTGGGCGATCTCATCATCCGCAATGTCGATCATCCCGAGCAGATCTACAATCAGCTGCAAGATGCCGTCAGCGAGGCGGAGCGCGCAGCACAAGCAGCAGGAGTATCGCCATGAAATTACCAAACAAAAAACCCAAACGCAGCCGCTACGGCGCTCAGTCTACATCAACTGCCCCAGCCACCGGTCTGAAAGATCGCCTCACAGCGCTCAAGCCGCAGCGAAAGGGCAAGAAAGCGGGCAAATCTGCCAAAACAGAGGCGGGCACAGCCAACCCCAACACTCCCAAGAAGTTCGAGCGCATCACCAACGAGACGGTGGCGGCACACCGCGAGGAGATATTGGCTGGTGGGCGCAAGTTCAAACATCCCGTCCAGGCGTCGCGCCGGCGGGTGATTATCAACACAATTATTGTGGCCTTGGTAGCAGCCTTACTGCTGGCGGCAGTGGCGTGGCAGCAGCTCTACATTGCCCAGAGCTCCAACAACCTCCTCTACCGTATGACGCAAATTTTTCCTGTGCCAGTAGCCAGTATTGATGGTGAGCTCGTGCGCTATAGCGACTACCTCGTGCAGTATCGGGGATCTAAGTATTATCTAGGCAAGTACGATGAGATCCGCATCGACAGTGATGATGGCCGCGAGCAGCTCAAGCACATCAAGCGTGAGTCGCTCAACCGGGCGCTGGTCGACACCTACGCCGCCAAGCTGGCACGCCAGCATAATATCACCATAAGTGAGCAAGACATTGATACCGTTATCGAGCAGCAGCGCAATACTGCCAATGGCAAGATTAGCCAAGAGACGTATGATGCGTCGTCGCGCATGATGTACAACTGGTCGCCATCGGATTATCGCCAAGCGGTACGGCGCAGCATTGTGCGGGCTCGAGTAGCCTTTGCGATTGATAAAACGGCCGATGAGCTGCAGCGCAAAGCTGCGGGGCTAGTAGCGAGCAGCAATGGTGAGTTTGCCAAAATAGCGACCCAGCTTGGTGGCAGTGGCCGCAGCAAACCGCAGGTGGGGGATTCTGGCCTGATCAACCTCGCCAGTAGTTACAACGGCCTCGCGGTAAGTGAGATTGCCAAGCTCGAGCCTGGCAAACCCTCTGGTGTCATCAAGAGCACGACCGACAGTGGCTACTACTTCGTCAAAGTAAGCGAGAAGAACGATAGCAAAATCCGCTTCACCTACCTCTATATCCCCCTCACTGAGCTTACCAAGCAAGTTGCCCAGCTCAAAAGCGACGGCAAAGTGCAAGAATACATTGATGTGCCACAGAAGTAGGGGATAGTTTATCCAATGCAGTATGAAAACCGGTCGTCATGGCCGGTTTTTAGCCTGGCGCTGGGAGGTCGATGCTTGGGAAATGTCGACCCTTATAGTATATCGAAGGAGGGAGCGATAAGGTGTAAGTGTGAGATAAAGTGGGCGGATTCGACTAATGTGTAGTGTCTATGATTTTTCAATAGGAAATACGTAAGAATAAGTCATTTTGATACATTTTTCTATAGTAATTATTCCAAAAATACCCGTAATATAGTACCGTTTTGCACCTCTCCATATAGGCTCATCATCTCGTGCGAACAAAACCTAGACAACGCTGCCATTCTACGCTATGATAGCAGTAACGTAAGCATATTCGTACATTGGTACAAAGGAGAAGTATGAAACAACACCAAGCGAAGCAAGAAGGGTTTACCATCATCGAGGTGATGCTGGTGCTGGCGATTGCCGCCTTGATATTCTTGATGGTCTTTGTGGCACTGCCTGCCTTGCAGCGGGGTCAGCGCGACACAGCACGCAAGAATGATGTGCAAAACATCGCTGCTGCCGTGACGCAATATACATCAAACAACCGCGGGAAATTCCCCGACAGCAAGGGCCTCAAGGGTTATCTGGGCGATCTCTCGAACCTCGACAAAGAGAGTATCACCGTCCAAGACAACGCAGGCAATGGTACCGTAACACCCACCACCGAGAGCGCGATCGTCGTTAAGGGTGTGCGCTGCGACGCCACCAACTCTGATGGTGCTACCCTCAAGAAGGGCACATCGAAGCAATTTGTCGTCGTCACCAAGCTAGAGGCGGGTGGCAACGGCGTGGCATACTGTCTTGAGTCATAGTAGACGAGCAAAAGATATACAAGAAGATGGCTGGTACCAAAGGGTGCCAGCCTCTTTCTATGATGAATTACACGAATTACTGAGTTGTGCTTGTGTAAGAAAATATTCTAGAAGGCCAGCAACCAAACAGGCGGAAAAGCTCTTGGTTCTATCTGGCCGGAACAGTTTCGTCACAAGTATGGCTTAGTAATTTACTACATAGTGAGGAAGGTTTGGCTTGTATCTGCACTGGCCTTCGGTAGGACGTGATGATGTAGCACGTTCTTGCATATCTTTGCTATACTAGTGAGGTATGACGATCTTGATAGCAGGCGCACTGCTCCTTCTGGGTGTAGTGCTGGGTAGCTTTGCGGGCGCGCAAGTGTGGCGGGTGCGTGCGCGGCAACTGCGGACTGATAAGCAAACCGGCCACCCCTACGACAAATACGAATGGCGTCAACTACGCGTCCTCTTGCAAGGCACACTGCGAGACGACCGCTCGCGCTGCCTGCAGTGTGGGCATGTGCTGGCGTGGTATGATCTACTCCCCGTAGTGAGCTGGCTGTCGACTGGTGGGCGCTGCCGCTATTGTCAGCGCTTCATTGGCTGGTTCGAGCTGGTGATGGAGCTGGTGTTGGGAGTTGGCTTGGCATTGTCGTATCTGGTATGGCCATGGGCATTGCCAGCCAGTAGCTTACTCTTTGCTGTGTGGGTGGTGGTGGCCTTGGTGCTGATGATCCTCGCGGCGTATGACGCCAAGTGGCAGCTCCTGCCTGACCCGCTTAACTATGGCTTGATGGCACTGGGCGCACTCTTCGTGCTGGTGCGGATGACGACGCTGCATGATGTTGATCTTGTATCGCTCACGGGGGCGGTGGCGCTACTGGCGGGGTTGTATGGTGGGCTGTATGCTATCTCGCGCGGAGCGTGGATTGGCTTTGGTGATGTGAAGCTCTGCGTGGGCTTGGCACTGCTATTGGGTGATTGGCGATTGGCCTTTATGACACTGTTTTTCTCCAACATGCTGGGTTGTATCATCGTCCTACCGGGCCTGGTGCGTGGCCAGCTCAATACGCGCTCGCAGGTGCCATTTGGGCCGCTGCTTATCATTGGCTGCGTTATTTCGCTCTTGTTTGGTGGGCATATCTTGCGCGCGCTGGTGGCGCTGCCGCTGGGCTTTTGAGGCCCAGGCTGGGTAGATTTGCTCCTTCTTGTAAACCTGATGTAATACTTGACAATCCAGAGAGAGAGAGAGAGTACTATAGGCATCATAAACACCTAACTCCAAGGAGATATGATGCCACGATATGACCAGCCACCTAGTGGTGAGACAAAACAAGAACCGTATAAGCCAGAGTTGCGAGGCTTTCCAGTGCCAAAGACTAAGGAATTCAGTGAAGGAGAGGACGCCGAGCGTGCGAAGCTGATAGAGGAGGCACTAGCAAAGGTCGAAGCAAAGCTCGATAAAAAGCGTAAGGAGAAGTACTGCGAAGATATTGTTGAGGAAATACAGCGGCTTGGCATAGTATTGGCAGAGAATGGCTTTGGTAGCCGGCCTGAGGATAAGCATATTGCTGTCACTGGCTATGTTGGTGGTGAGAACAGATATTCGCGCGGGATCTATGTTCAGTATGAGACGGCCGTTGCAGCGCGGGTTATCCTCAAGGGTACATATGATGATAGTGGTTGGCAACAAGCTCCAGAGGACTTGATATATAAAGGGAGCGACTTGGGTATCACTAAACCACGTGATGAAGATCAGTATAACAACTCAAGCCAGCGTGGCTACATCATTAGCATTGTAACTGGCCGACCAGTCGAAGTATATTCCGACCGACCACTAACAGAGGAGCGGAAGAATAGCTTCCATGGTCCTCACCAGACAGGGACAGTGCTAGTGAGCTTTGCTGGCCGGTATAATGACGAGGCAAAGGTGCTTCGTGTTGGCGAGCTAGGTAAGTCAACTAACCCAGAGGCGTACGAGCGCGTCCTTGCTGCTATGCAAGATATTGAGGAAGAGCTGCTGGCTAGCAAAGAGACGCAGTAGGCAGTAAAGTCCTTCGAAGTGAGCCAAGCAAAGACCAGCCCATGAGTGGCTGGTTTTTTGCGTTCTGTGCCTGAGCTTTGCAGGGCATCATCTCTCCTCGGAATCGCCTCATCGCCCTGTGCTGCTAATGCTGCTTGTGCTATACTAGAGAGGTTATGAGTATGCCAGTGAAGCCAGGGTTCACCATTATTGAGATGATGCTGTTTTTGGCGGTGAGTGGGGCAATGGCAGCTGGGATTATAGTGGGTGTGGGCGCGACGGTCAATGCCCAGCGCTACCGCGATGCCACCCATTCGCTGGTGAGCTTCTTCCAGGGGGAGTATGACCGGGTGGTGAATGTCCAGAATGATCACGACCGCAACCTTGGCTGTAGCACCAGCGGCATTAGCCAGAGTATTACTCCGCAGGTGCCTGGCACGAGCGAGTGCACCATCATTGGGCGGTTCATTACCACTGGCCGTGATGGCCGAAGCCTCATCGCGCGAACAATCTATGCCACGCGTGATGGCTCGACTGCAGCAACGGATTATGAGGCGCTAACTCACTCGGGGCTTGTTTTGTCGGACACCGCCAGCCAGACAACTACCTACGAACTAGCGTGGGAGACGGCGCTGCGGCAGGGTGCACGCCACTCGTATTTGATCGTGCGCTCGCCCTCCAGCGGTGCCATCAAGACCTACATTGGCAACACAGACAACCCGATGACCGTCCTCTCGCCTGATAATGACGCCCAAAAAGGCGACACCAACCTCTGTATCGATCCCGATGGATTGGTCTTTACTGGCATTAGTGGGGCAGTGATTGCCCGGGGCGGCAGCTCGGCCAGCAGTGTGAAGTTGATCGGTGGAGGAATAGGCCAATGCTAGGGCGTCGCCACGAGCGGGGTGATACGATCATTGAGGTGATGTTTGCCTTTGTGCTCTTTAGTATGGTGATTGTGGGGGCGTTTATGATTATGAACCAAGGCATGGCGCTGGCGCAGCGCTCGCTGGAGGTAACACAGGTGCGACAGCAGATCGACTCGCAGGTGTTACTGATTCGGACTGCTCAGCAGGCAGTTAACCAGCAGCTGTGGGAGACCATCAAAGGCAAGGTAGGTACGACCACGCCTATTACGCTGAGCGAGCTCGCTGAGAGCAACTGCCGCCTTTCGCCGGATACATTGCGGGGGCGCGGCGCATTCTTTGTTGCACCGCGGGCCGATGCTGCCTCGGGTAAGCAGGTCATCCGCCTCTTCGAGCCGACCAACGCGAGCTACCAGCCCGAGCCCACGACCTACAGCAAGGTAGACTTTGGCAACGATCCGCGGGCGCAGGGGCTCTTCGTCCAGATTGTCAAGGCGGAGGGTGCTAATGCCAACCTCGCCTACGATGTGTATGTCTCTGCCTGCTGGCCCACCGTGGCGAGTGATAAGCCAATGACGATTGGCACAGTAACGAGGTTGTATGATGTGGCGCGCTAACAGAGGCAGAACACAGGGGGAGAAGCTGCGGCAGGCCGCACAGCGCAAAGAGTCAGGTTTTACCCTCATCGAGCTGCTATTGGCGATGAGCTTCCTCTCAGTGCTGCTTATTGCCATTACGACCTCCACGCTGCAGATCATCGGTCTGTATACAAAGGGAGTGACACTCAAGTCGATCAACCTCGCGGGGCGCGATGTAGCCGATTCCTTCCGGCGCGATGCCTTGGCCTCGGCAGATGGGATCCGCTATGTGTCGCCAGACAAAGGTGGTGGGCTGGGGCGCCTGTGCTTTGGCACGATGTCGTATGTGTGGAGCCCGGCTGCCAAGCTACAGCAAGGCAGTGCCATCCGCTACCAAAACGACACACGCCAGGGTGATGTGCGTGGTGATATGATTGTCCTCGCCCGTGTGGCCGATGCCGGTGCGCAGTATTGCAACCCAACGGCTCGCGGCACATACTCGACCGATGTATTTCTTAGCAAAGCAACGGAGCTGCTGGGCTCACGCGAAGGGGATTTGGCGCTGCGCGATCTGCAGATCAATCCCGTTATCGACTCAACCGAAGGCACACACACTATCTATCGCCTCCGCTTCGTCATTGGCACCAACCAGCAAGATACGATCAATACTGCCAACCAGACCTGCAAACCGCCCACGAATGAC
The DNA here is from genome assembly GCA_963529005.1 of uncultured Candidatus Saccharibacteria bacterium. Lineage (GTDB taxonomy): Bacteria > Patescibacteriota > Saccharimonadia > Saccharimonadales > Saccharimonadaceae > Saccharimonas. Next base: position 32,330 of record CAURWY010000003.1, on the reverse strand, counting down.
AGTGCTAATTACAACTTCTGTGCCATTAATATTTTTGAGACATTGATACAGGGGTAGGATGATGAGGTGGATGCAACAGCATAGCAACAAGCAGCGGCAGGCCGGTATGGTGTCGCTCTTTGTGGTGATGTTTTCAACAGTACTGATCACGGTAGTAACAGTGAGCTTTATCCGCTTAATGGTACAGGAGCAACAGCGCGCCAGCAACAACGACCTTTCGCAGAGTGCCTACGACTCGGCGGTCGCTGGAGTAGAGGATGGCAAGCGTGTCATTCGTGCGGCTCTCAAGGGTAATGAGCGGGCTCGCCGCGCCATTGAGCAGCAGCGTTGCAACACCGTGGCAGCAGCTGGTGTGGTGTCGTCCGTCAGTGGTGAGACGACCATCAAGACCAGTAGCGGCAGCAGCACGCTCAACCAAGCGTATACCTGCGTCAAGATCGAGGCCAAGACTGAGGACGTCAAGCTTGACCTAGCAGAAGGGGAGTCCACCGTCATTCCGCTGGTTGGCGCAGATGCCTTTGATAGTGTGCAGATCGAGTGGATGCGCAAGAAAAACAGCGACAACGAAGTTGCCTCCATCGAGACGCCAACCTCTGGCGACCTCCGCTCATTGCCGCGCAAAGACCAGTGGAGCCCCAACGCGCCAGCTCTTATCCGGGCTCAGGCTGTCTTGCCCACCAAGACAAGTGTGAGCCTGAGCGAGCTCGACAGCGCCCAAGTCTCGACCAACTTCTTGCGCCCCAGCATCATCACCGATAATGCCAACCCACTCACCATCCAACGCCCTGGCCTGCGCGCCAATAGCGACAGTGGTGCTCAGACGACCGTCAATGCCGTGCCATGCTCCAACGCGCGCTACACTGGTGGTGGCTATGCCTGCCAAGCCGTCCTCCAAATGGCTGGTGGTGAGTCTGTACCAGCTGGCTCGCGTGTGGCGTTCTTGCGTGTGACTAGCCTGTACAAAGCCTCAGCAGTCAAGATCTCGCTCAAACGGGCAAGCAGCGTGACGAAGTTCGACACCGTCCAGCCCGAAATCGACTCCACCGGCCGGGCAGACACCATCTTTCGCCGCATCAAAAGCCGCGTCAATGTCGGTTTCAATACCAATGGTAGCTTCACCTTCCCAGAGCAAGGCGTCGACATCACTGGCAGCCTCTGCAAAAACTTCTATGTCACCAACGACGAAGCCGGGCCACTGGGCACGTCATGTAATCCGTAGGAATGAGAATCTAAAATAGATAGGTCGCTATTATTTAGAATAGCGACCTATATTTATGTGTAAGAAGGGGATGTTATTTATGGCGCATCTGGCCCAAAGTACTCGAAGTAGGCATTTTCTGCGTCGGTTATATCCTTCATTGCTGGAGACTCTATTGTGACGCTTACGGTATAATGGATGTCTGTATTATCATAAACTGTCTTGTCAATGAACCTGCCTATGGAGACATACGCCTTTGAAGGAAGGTACCAAGAATGGTGTAGTATTGTATCGTCCGAATCGTTCTTACCTCTACCAAATTTTGATTGCATAGACTTCACGCACGCAGAATATAGGTCATCAAGCTTATGTGCAAATTCTTTCTCCAATTTGCTAGGAATCTTAGTTGTTAATGGTATCGTTATAGAGCTAAAATACTCCATTCTGTGATCGAAGAGCATGGATCCATCTCGCTCGCTACCAACTTGAACTGTGCTGACAAATCCTCTGCCTTCAGGGCCAAGACGCCACCCCAATGAATCTCGCAGCTCGAATGCCTGTTGTTTGGTCATCGGCCAGTCATGGTCCACCCAAGCGAGGATTACTCTCATCGCTTCTTTGTGGTCAAACATTCTGATTACACTACCATCCGAGCCCCTGTGCTCAGTTGCTCGCGAAGGCTGGATGTTGTTACTTGGTGATGACATATTATTCATAGTTTCCTTTCTAGGGTTCCTACCCCTGTTCTCTCCCGCTATGAAACTGCTCGAAGATGTCGCGCAGGTGTTGGTCGGTGACGTGGGTGTAGACCTGTGTAGTGCTGATGTTGCTGTGGCCGAGCATGCTCTGGACACTGCGTAAGTCGGCACCGTTCATTAATAGGTCGGTCGCGAAGCTGTGGCGCATAGTGTGGGGGCTGACGTGCTTGGTGATGCCAGCGAGGCGGGCATATTTGCCAATCATCGATTGCACACTGCGCGTCGTGAGGCGGCGGAAGTCGCCACTGGTGTTTGTGGCACCGTGGTTGCGGCTATAGCTGATGAAGAGCGGGTCAAGCGAATCATGCCGGGCGCTGAGGTAGGTCTCGATCTGCTCGGCGGCACGGCTACTGACAAAGACCGGACGGTCTTTTTGGCCCTTACCACGCACCATGAACTCACGGCGCTTGAGGTTGATGTGGTCGCGATTGAGATTGACCAGCTCTGAGACGCGCAGACCACTGGAGAAGAGCAGCTCGATGATGGCTTTGTCGCGCAAATTGGCTTCTTTGCCATCGCTTGGCACGGCATCAATCATCCGCTCTACTTCGTCATAATGCAGAAAGGTGACTTGCCGTTTGTGTGTCTTGGGGAGCTCGATCTTGCTCGGCGAGAGGCTGGTGATGTCGCGCTTAGAGAGGTAGTTGAGAAAGCCGCGCAGCGCGATGAGGTGGTAACTCTGGGTAAGCATGCCGAGCTCCTCGCCATAGACGCTTTGGTAGCGATTGAGCCAGAGGCGGTAGCGCCGCACCAACTCGGGCGTGATCTGATCGACCGTCAATTCAGCGCCAGCAAACTCAACAAAGCGCTCGAGGTAGTGTTTGTAGTTCTCCGCTGTCTTGGACGATCGGCCGCGCTCCACCTCCATGTATTCGATGAAGTCAATGATCAAATCTTGCATATAATAGTGCTGTGCCATTTGCCATAGTATACCACAATATACAGACAGAGAGGTAGAGCATCAGGTGTCGGCAGGGTTATTGCATCTGACTATATGATTGCTTTGTTAGCAGCGCCGTAGCCTACTGGGCCGAAAATGTTCCGGCCAGATTATACGATAGAGCATACCCGCATACGGTATTGCTGGCCTCCAGATATTTTCTTGTCCAGTAAGCTACGGCGCAATACACAGTTCTAGTGCTTTCCATTTTCGCGATCACTCACAATACGCTATAATACAAGCAAACCTAACGATAAGGAGCTTTATGAGCGAAACAACAGCGGTGCCCAACAACAATAACGTGCAAAAGACCTTGGTCGTCTTCAAGCCAGATGCTGTGCAGCGGGGGATTGTCGGCGAGATTTTGACCCGTTTTGAGCGGGTGGGCCTCAAGATTGTGGCCGTTAAGATGATCGCTCCAACGCGCGATCATTACTATCGCCACTACGAGGAGATCGGCAAAATGGTGTCGCGCCGTGGCAAGCACGCCTTTGGGGTGACGCTGGACTTTATGATGCAGGGGCCAGTTATTGCCATGGTGTTTGAGGGAGTAGAGGCTGTCAAGCTGGTGCGCAAGCTGGTGGGCCCAACCGAGCCAATGGCTGCCGAGATGGGGACGATCCGCGGCGACTACTCGCACATGAGCTTTGGCTATGCCAACGACGAAGACAAGGGTGTGCCCAACCTCATCCATGCTTCGGGCAATCCCGAGGAAGCTGAGCAAGAGATTAACCACTGGTTCTCAGATGACGAAATCTACGAGTACCATGCGTTGCATGAGAAGTTTACGCGCTAAGCGTTGATTTCTTGCGTATCTATGCTTTGATAAAGCCACTAACTCCTAGCGAGTGCTCCCATCATAAGGGAACGAGCACCGCTAGGAGTTTTTTTTTGGCAAGAAGAGGGTAGTGTGCAAGCGGCAGTGTTGGCGGAGAGTTGGTTGTATCAACAACGAGCCCACCGAGAGGGGATTGACTTTATTCTTGATCCGCTTGGCCATCATATCAGAGATAGCCTTAGTTTGCATAGTGATGGGCTACAGACAAAAGACGATCATTTCCACATTATATAAATAAAAAGCCTCTTGACCTGTTGCAAGAGGGTGTATCGTGTTTAATACTGGCGCGCTCGACCGGATTCGAACCGGCGATCTTCTCCGTGACAGGGAGACGTGATAGGCCATCTTCACTACGAGCGCATAGGCTAGATCAATAGTAGCAGCAATTACCAAAAATCGCAAGAGGTTTGTAGAGGAATCGTCGAACCGTAGTCTTGTATTACACTCCTCTGCAGGCTATCCCTGCTGCGCTGCCTTCCATTTTCGTCTCGCCTCTAGTATAATATAGCGGTGATGCCGCTGTAGCTCAGTTGGTAGAGCGGCGCTTTCGTAAAGCGTAGGTCACCGGTTCGAGTCCGGTCAGCGGCTCCATTTGTTTATGACCAAAGAGAAGAAGGATTTTCTGCGTACCCCTCTCCGCACGATTGCAGCCGATCGGCCATCCTTTGCGGCGCTGATTGGTGTATTTGTCGCGGGTATCATCTATATGCTGGTGATGGGCTTCACGCTGCAGGTGCGCGATGTGCAGGTTTATGTGCGCTACACCGCCTTTGGCGAGGCGCATTTTTATAAGAGCTATTGGTATTATTTACTCAGTTTTGTGTTGTTTGGTGCACTGGTAATGGTGGTGCACATTGGCCTGATGGTTAAGCTGTATAGCCTGCAGCGCCGCCAGACAGCGCTTTTTGTGGGGGCGGCAGCAGTATTGGTGCTGCTGGTTGCTGCCTCGTATGGATTAGCAGTAATGCACCTGGCGTATCGATAAATGAACCACAACGATCTCGAGCTGCCCATGGGCAAGCGCACTCTCCTCTACCGATTATTTGAAATTCTCCCAGCATTCTTGAGCTATGGGATGCTGATTTTGTTCATCATCTTGTCTTTGATAAATCCACTGTGGGCGTCTATCTACCTTCTCGTCTTGGTGATGAGTGTGATTGTCCGCTCAATTGGCATTGCCTACCGTACGCTGACAGGCCACCACCAGCTGGAGAAGGCACAGATGGTCGATTGGCGGCAGCGCCTGGAGCAGCTCGAAGACCCAGTAGCGAGCTATGCTGCCATTCAGCAGCAACCACTACCGAAGCGGCATCAGCGTGAGTTTCATGCCCAAGAGCATCGCGAGAATCTCCGCCTTATGGCGGCCGACCCAGCAAGCTTCCCGCGACCATCGCAGCTCTACCAAGCAGTGATTGTAGCGGCGTACAATGAGTCGTATGATGTCTTGCAGCCTACCATCGAGTCAGTCAAGAATACGACATACAACAATAAGCAGATCATCCTTGTCCTTGCCTACGAGGAGCGTGGTGGGGTGGATATTGCCCGCACAGCCGCTCGCCTCAAGCAGGAGTATGGCGATGTATTCTTCACCTTCCAGACTATCATGCACCCTAAGGACATGCCTGATGAGGTGATTGGTAAGGGTGGTAACATCACTTATGCTGGTAAGCAGCTCCAGCGCTATTGTGACGAGCAGGGGATTGCCTACAGTGATGTGATGATCACCACGCTCGACAGCGACAACCGCCCGTATCCATCATACTTCGACTATGTGGCGTATGAGTATATCGTTCACCCCGAGCGCAAGCGTTTGTCGTACCAGCCGATTGCACTATACTTCGGTAACATCTGGGATGCCCCAGCGCCGATGCGGGTGATTGCGACGGGTAACTCCTTCTGGACGATCATCAGCAGCATGCGCCCCCACACGTTGCGCAACTTTGCCTCGCACTCACAGCCAATGGACGCTCTGGTGGAGATGAACTTCTGGAGTACACGCAGCATCGTGGAAGATGGCCACCAGTACTGGCGCAGCTACTTCTACTTTGCGGGAGACTACAATGTTTTGCCCATCCATGTGCCTATCTACCAAGATGCCGTGATGGACAACACCTTCTGGGGGACAGTGGTGGCGCAGTTTAAGCAGCTCCGGCGTTGGAGCTATGGTGCATCGGATGTCCCGTATGTAGCAGTGCGTACCTTTACGCGGCGGCGCAATGTGCCGTTTGCTGAAGTGTTTGCCCGCTTCATGCGCTTACTTGATGGGCACGTTACGCTGGCAGTGATGGCCTTTTTGGTGACCTTTGGTGGGTGGGTGCCACTGTTGATTAACCAAGAATCATCACGCAGCTATGCAGTACACATGCTGCCCGAGGTGATTAGTAATTTGCAGCGCTTCGCGATGATCGGTATCTTTATCACCGTCTTCTTGATGCTCAAAATGTTGCCACCCCGCCCCGAGCGCTACAAGCGCCGGCGCAGCTTTGCCATGGTGGCGCAGTGGATTCTTATGCCCGTCACGTCCATTTGCTTTAGTGCGATTGGTGCCTTTAATGCGCAGACACACCTGGCGTTTGGTCGCTATCTCGATAAGTTTGACGTAACTGTCAAGGCCACTACCGGCTCACGTGACCGCGCTAAAGCCGCTAAACAAGCCCAAAAAGCCGCCAAAAAGCAGCGCAAAAAAGAGTAAGTAGTGCCTGTACGCTTTTGCGAAGTAAACTAGCTTTATAACCGGCCAGAGAATGACCGGTTATTATGTTGGTGTGGGTTGGAGTGCAAAGTATTAGCTACTTTATCTTTTCTCTATCCTCTCTGGTGGGAGCACTATAAGGCTCGATACCGCTCCAGAATGACTATTCTTATTAATATGAGAGGAATTTGGCAGGGCTTTGCGGCAGATTTTATACTCTATTGAAGGGTGAGAAAGGAGAGGATGATGTCGAGGAGAAGGCTAGATTTTGGCGCTATGGGGAGTGATTTACAGGCAATATTAATTCAAAGTCTTTTGTATTTACATCTCTTATGCCTACGCCTTACTGCATAGTCATAGGGGTGATTAATGAGAGCGTGCCACCAATTAATATTGCACCAAGGAGGCTACACCATGGATGAGCGACTAGTAGTGCTTACATAGTAGCAATGTTAGCCAGGCATTATCAACCTCATCTTTGTGGTGTGATGAGCTTATCTTGGTCTCGCTCACAATGTATGTAAGGGAGTGATATGAAAGATGAGATATTAATGCAGGTATGGATGGCGTGCTACGAGCCATGCTGGGCTGAATTACCTTTGGCGATATTCCGATATCCACGCGAGCGACTAAGAGTGGTGCTGTCCACTTCCTGATTTGTCTTGTCTGTCTCAGGTAAGAGATGGATAGAGAGGCTGAGTGTATGGGTAAGTCATAGACTCCATAATCTCTTCCTATAGGAGGAAGATTCCTTTTGGTGGAGTAAATATGTAGCGTTATTTCCGGTGAAGTCTCTAGTGTTCTGATGGAATCTTACAGAGGTCAGGTTATTGAAATAACTATTATGCTACAAAAATATCAAAATACAAATGAGAACTATGCAAGTATTATATCACCACACGCATATGATGAGCAGTAAAATGGCCATGTGCAATGTGGATAACTAATAGCCTGGTGTGGATGAATATTGGTCAAAGAACTACAGATATGCCCTGTTGAAGTTGCGCTATAGGGGAGGACAAGTACTCTAAAAGGATAATGGATCGCTCGGTTGGGGTATGTTTCGAAAGGTGTGGTGGCTTGAGATGAAAGAGTTTTCAGTTATACAGGGACGGTGAGTGTAATCGTAGTATGAATATACATACCATTTTTTCATTTATTAGCACTGGTTTTTGCTTCATTCTTGAAAATAGTGGAGCAAGTATCTCTCTGTTGGTTACTCCCTGCTGTAGAGTTGAGAGTTGGTAGGCAAATTAGTTACCATGCTCTATGAGAGAAAAAATGGAGAGAGGCGTATGCGGTGCTAGGTTGTAAGACGCGGATGGTTGTATAGTGCATAGTATTGATAAACATATGCATTATATTGTATGGCTGATGCGTGAGTTTGATCAGGATGTAAGCCGCCCCTCAGGCTGTGCGGATGAGCTAGGTAAGTGTGAGGTAGTGCGTGAATATATGCGTATTGTGTTCATAATTAATCTACAAATAGATTGTAATGTAGCTTACTATCTTGCTTGTAATATACAAGTGATGCGATGAATTAAGGGCTCGTAGCGGGAATTAAATACGAGAATGATGAGGCGCTTATGGGCAAATGATATGCGACTGCCTGACATACTATTATATGAATATTTTTTGTTTCGATTCATAAAGTAGTAATCTTCAGGAACAAGATGGACAAGCTCGTAAAGAAAAGTAGCCGCACCAAGGAGGGTATATCACTTGCAATTTGCAACCAAAATGTATTATGTATTTCTGCTATATATCAATTTTTGTGAGAGGCTCTACCCCTGTATACCCATGGTGTTGTGGTAGTAATCGACGAAGGTGCCGGTTTTTGCGGCAAGCATGATTTCTTGTTTGAGCAAATCTTTTTCGTGGGCAATGGTAGTGCGATAGTCGTCACTCACAGCTGCGTGCGGGTCGGCGCAAGCACCCCAAAAGAGTAATTCGACGAGCAGCGGCAAAAGCTGCCAGCTGCTGTCTGTTGGGCTATAAATGTATTGATTACCCTGGAGTGGATCGCGCTGCTTATCAAGCAGGCCAGCCGATTCTAACCGCGCCAAGCGATCGGCCAAAATGTTGCTGGCAATGTGCTCATCGCGTGCGAATTCGCGGAAGTAGCAGCGCCCAAAGAGCAGCACGTCGCGCATGATAAGGAGTGTCCATTTGTCGCCAAAAAGGTCAAGACTGTAGCTAATGGGGCAGGCTGAGCGTTTGTGAGCTGTTCGTGTCATGCCTTTAGCGTAGCATCAAGGCTTGCGTTTTGCAAGTTTGTGGTGTGAGCTGGTAGCGAAGTAATGTTACCAGGCTTTGCTATAACAAAAAGCACTTACTATAGTAGTAAGTGCTTTCGTGCCAGCGCACCTTACAGACCGACATGGTGCACTGGCAAATAGACCGAAATGGTGGGCAATAGAGGATTCGAACCTCTCACCTCTTCAACGTCAATGAAGCGCTCTAGCCAAATGAGCTAATCGCCCGACACGTGTATTGTAGCAGAAGATGCAGGGGAGAGCAAGGGTAGATGAGGTAGATACCAAGACTGCTGTTCATTACCCCCTCTCCTTATCACTTCATCCGATGGAGTGGCAAGAGAGGGGGTAACGTTGAGGCCAATCGGGGTATTTGCACCCACCCCCACTCTCGTTATACAATAGACGGTAAGTGCTGACGGGGCCTCACCAGCCTCCCGAGCTTCGTGGGCTGTCGTGATGTGCGAGAACGTTGCGTCATGAGTGCTTGGCGGTGAGCGCCAAGAAGTCCGGTGGAACCGCCGTTTGCGTGCAAGCGGCCCGAGACATGCGAGATTGGTCGGATGGAGTATATCCGTGCCAGGACGCATGTTTTTATTTTTATCAAAATAATTTATATACAAGGAGGAGCGAGTCGGCTTCTGGCTGCCAGCGCGCAGCGGAGAAGTTGATGAGCAAACAAAGCAATGAACAACGAGCAGCAAGCAATGCGCCATAGCTTGGCGCACATCATGGCGCAAGCCGTCCAGCATTTGTGGCCACAGGCGAAGTTTGGCGTGGGGCCCGCTATCGAGCAGGGGTTCTATTATGACATTGACCTTGGTGATGTGACGATATCTGAGGCAGATTTTGGCAAAATCGAGAAGGAGATGCGGCGCATTATTGCGCGCGATCTACCCTTTACACGCCGCGATGTGCCAGTAGATGAGGCGATTGCTTGGGCGAAGGAGACAGATCAGCCATATAAAGTTGAATTGCTCAATGACCTGAAGCGCTCGGGGACAACTATTGCCAAAGAATTGTCTGGAGAGGCCCTTGGTAGCGCTGCAGAAGGTGAGAGTAAGGTAAAGACGGTATCACTCTACTCTCAGGGCGATTACACCGATCTGTGCCGCGGCGGGCACGTGGAGAGTACAGGTAAGGTGGGGGCTTTCAAGTTGCTGCGTGTGGCTGGTGCGTACTGGCGAGGCGACGAGACCCGGCCGCAGATGCAGCGGCTCTATGGTGTGGCCTTTGCAACACAAGCGGAGCTTGATAGCTACCTACAGATGCGCGAAGAAGCCAAAAAGCGCGACCACCGTAAGCTTGGCAAAGAACTCGACCTCTACACAATGTCGCCACTGGTGGGGGTGGGTTTGCCACTCTTTACACCGCGTGGCACGATCTTGCGCGATAAAGCAGCCCAGCTCTCCAACCAGCTGCGCGAGAAATACGGCTTTGCCAAAGTCTGGACGCCGCACATTACCAAGAAAGATCTGTACGAGACGAGCGGGCACTGGGCGAAGTTTGGTGATGAACTCTTCCTTGTGACGAGCCAAGAGACGAGCGACAAGATGGCTCTCAAGCCAATGAACTGCCCGCACCACACGCAGATTTTTGCTAGTCAGCCACGTAGCTACCGCGATATGCCTGTGCGCTACCTAGAGACGACGACCGACTACCGCGACGAAAAAACTGGCGAGCTGGGCGGCCTGAGCCGGGTGCGCTCACTGACGCAGGATGATAGCCATGTGTTTTGCCGGCCAGATCAGATCGAGCAGGAGATGAGTAATTTGCTGGCCTGCGCCGAGGAGCTGTACCACATTGTTGGGATGAAGCTGCGTGTCCGCCTGAGTTATCGCGATGAGGGTGAGGGCTACCTTGGGGCACCAGAATTGTGGCAATCGGCCCAGGCTCAGCTCAAGGCAGCTGTGATAGCCAAGCAACTGGATTATTTCGAGCAGGAGGGCGAAGCGGCCTTTTATGGGCCGAAGATCGACTTCATAGCGACGGATGCGATTGGCCGCGAGCACCAGGTGGCGACGGTGCAGCTCGACTTCGTCCAGCCCGAGCGCTTTGGCCTCGAATATACCGATGAAGCGGGTGACATGGCTCGGCCAGTGATGATTCACAGCGCGCTGCTGGGCTCGATTGAGCGTTTCCTGAGCGTCTTTATTGAGCACACAGCGGGGTGGTTCCCCTTCTGGATTGCGCCCGAGCAAGTCCGTATTCTCACAATTAACAACACCGTAGAAGACTATGTTGATGAAATCACATCGGTGCTCAAAACAGTGGTACTGATGCATCCTATAAAATACAACGAGGTAAGATATACAACAGATATGCGCAATGAATCGCTTGGTAAAAAGATCCGCGAAGCTACTGTTGTAAAAATTCCGGTGCAGATTATCGTTGGCCCGCGCGACAAAGCCAACCGCCAGGTAAGTGTACGTACCCAGCAGGGTGAAACAACGGTGCCGCTGGATGAGCTGGCAGTGTATCTAGAGGGGCTCAGCTAATGCGCCGCCTGCGCATTGCTGTGGATGTCGACGACGTGCTGGCGGAGAATGCCGCTGGCATCGTCGCCTTTAGCAACCAGCGCTGGGGGACGCACCTGACGGTCGATGACTACGATGAGCATTGGGCTAAGATGTGGCAGGTGGATAATGCTGAAGTGAAGCGGCGCAGTGCCGAGCTGATGGATGCTGGCCTTGGTACGGGCTATGGCCATATTGGCGGCGCGCTGGAGGTACTGGAGCACTTGGCACAGCAGCATCACTTGATGATTGCGACATCACGTCACTCGCGAGTGAAAAGCGATACAATGGCCTGGATCGACGAGCATTTTCCGGGTATCTTTGCCAGTACATCAGTCTACTTCTCAGGCATTTGGGATGAGCTGACGGATAGTTCGCACCATGCTACTAAGGCAGAGTTGGTGGTGCAGATTAATGCCGATGTGCTGATCGACGACCAGCTCAAGCACTGCCAAGCGGTGGCAGCGTATGGCCGCAACGCGCTGCTCTTTGGCGATTATGCCTGGAACCGAGCCACAACGCTGCCAGCTGGGGTGGTGCGCTGCACAAATTGGTACGAAGTGGAGGTGGCAATTGAGCGACTTGCCAGTGATGAGCCTACGTGATGCCATCTACGAACTGATGGCACAGCTGCCGGATGATACAGTGACGACCTATGGCGACTTGGCAGCTTTTGCTGGCCACCCATATGCCGCACGGCGAGTGGGGGAGATTGCCCATGGTGGGCCGGAGGAGTTGCCATGGCATAGACTTGTGAATTGCAAGGGAGGCCTTGCGGTCGGCTTTCCGGGTGGGCAGGCGGTGCAACGGCAATTGCTCGAGCACGATGGGATCCAGTGTGATGATTCGTACCGCGTGGTTGATTTTGCACAGCGTCGCTGGCGGCCACTTACCGCGCCTCAGAATGATATGAGGAGTAGCTCGCATGCATACAAAAAATAACATATCACCCACTATGCCGCTTATTGCTATCGTTGGGCCAACTGCTAGCGGCAAGACCAGCCTGGCGATTCGTCTTGCTAAGCAGTACGGTGGTGAGATTATTTGCGCCGATTCGCGCACCATCTACAAGGGCATGGATATTGGCACTGCCAAGCCCTCGTCGCACGAACAAGCCCTTGTGCCACACTGGGGGCTAGACTTGGTGGAGCCAGGCCAGCGCTTCACAGTAGTGGATTTTCAGCGCTATGCTAATCGACAAATTGCGGCTATTCGCCGGCGTGGGCACATCCCATTTCTCGTCGGTGGGACGGGCTTGTATGTCGATGCAGTGTTGTATAAATTTCAATTTCCGACGGTGAACAAAAAGCTTATGCAGCAGCTACAGGGCTATTCTATAGAAACTTTGCACGAACATTGTCGAGTACACAACATAAAATTACCCAATAATAAATACAACAAAAGGCATGTCATTAATACAATAGTGCGAGAAGGACAACAGTTACAGAGGTCAGCGCATGTTGATAAAAATACATATGTTGTAGGTATTGCAACACAACGTGATGTCCTGCGTGAGCGCATTGCTAAGCGGACAGAGCAGCTTTTTGCGCATGGTGTTGTGCAAGAAGCGACGGGCTTAGCAGCCCAATACGGCTGGGACAGTGAAGCAATGACAGGGAATATCTACCCAATTATACATAAATTACAACAGGGCGAGTATATGCTCGAGCAAGCCAAAGCGGCATTTTGTACGGCAGACTGGCACCTGGCCAAGCGGCAAATGACCTGGCTGCGACGTAATCCCGATATTATATGGTGTGACCTGGAGGATGCTGAGGCCTACCTTAATCGGGTGCTCGCGCAAGCGCACCAGATGTGATACCATAAATCTAGTTGGTGACCGTAATGATAGATGCACTGTTTGGATCAAAAACTCGTGTGAAATTGCTCCACCTTTTCTTGAACAATCCAGGAAAGGCATTTTATGTGCGCGAGATTACGCGGCTAATTAATGAGCAGATTAATTCGGTGCGCCGCGAGCTGCTCAATATGCTGGAAGTGGGGATCATTACGAGCGACAGCGTGGATAACAAATTGTACTACGAAGTAAACCAGCAGTACGAATATTATCCACCACTGCGCGTTATCTTTGCCGATCAAAAAATTGCTCCAGCCAAGAACAAGTCGGGTTACCGGCCTGCTTGGCAAGATGCGATTATGCAGCTGCCACGCTTGCGTGTGGCGATTGCGGCGGGGGCGTTGGTGAAGGGGTCTGCCAGTACGATCGATCTGCTGCTCGTGGGTAACCTCTCGGCCGCCAAGGTGCGCAGCGTGGTGGCAGTTATCGAGCGACAGGAGGGGCGCGAGCTGACGTATAGCATCCTGAGCTACGACGAGTTCTATTATCGGCTGAGCGTGCGCGACCGCTTTATTACCACCATTCTGACCAACAAGCATACCGTATTGGTAGACGTTGATAATATATTAAAAGAAGACGAAGGAGAGAATCATGCTTGATATCGAATACAAAGGCGGCAACACAGTCATCATTGCGACGAAGAAAACCACGCTCGCAGTTGACCCCAAGCTATCGCTGCTAGGCCTGAAGGACGCTAAGACGAAGGACGCAGTAGAGCTTGCGACCGAAGAGCGCTTTGCGGTAGCTAATCCCGAGGCACGCCTTATCATTGACCAGCCTGGCGAGTATGAAGTGGGTGACTATACCATCCGCGGCATTGCAGCCACGCGCCACATCGACACGCCAGAGAGTGAGCAGCTTTCTACAGTATATCGCATTGAGTGTGGCGATATTCGCATTGCGGTGATTGGTAATATCGCGCCAGAGCTTACTGACGCTCAGCTCGAGGCGCTGGGGGTGATCGACATTGTCATTATTCCAGTGGGTGGCTATGGTTACACGCTGGATGCGACAAGTGCTGCCGCTATTATTCGCAAGATCGAGCCACGAGTGGTGGTGCCCGTCCACTATGCCGATAGTGCATTGCAGTACGAAGTACCGCAAGACACAGTGGAGGTCTTTGAGAAGGAGCTCGGTGCACCAGTCGAGCAAAAACCCAAGCTCAAGATCAAAACAGCGAGTAACCTGCCCGAAGTGCTGACGGTGTTTGAGTTGGCTCGAAGCTAGGATTTATATACACCAAGTGCAACCAGCCTCATAGAGAGGCTGGTTTTTTTATGATATATCTTTACTCCGTTTTTTGTCCTCGCTGCTTTCTCTGGTGGACTACGAATATTAGTTGTAGTCGGCACGAGTGTTGGTGGGTTGATGGGCAAGATGGGGCCAGCCCCTATAGTTTTCTCAAGAAATGAGTGCGAGACAGTGATGAGGATTGTGAGATTCATAGTGAAATCATTGTCATAATGTGGTCGATTTGACACAGCGCACTAAATTCGATACACTTCGAAATATTACTATTATTTCGATTTATATCGAAGAAAGGAACGGTTTTATGGAACAACAATCAACCACGCCGTGGGGTAAGATCGCGGTGCTAGCGCTGGGAGCCTTTGTCATTGGAGCGGATGGCTTCATGCTGGCAGCGGTATTGCCACAGGTGGCGCAGCAGCTGGGGGTGTCGCTGGGGCAGACCGGCCTCTTGGTAACGGTGTTTGCGTGGGTGTATGCACTGGCAGCACCATTGTGTGGCATGCTGATGGGGCGGCGCAATCGGCGGTCGACCTTGGTGCTAGCACTGGCGATATTTGCAATTGGTAATGGAGTGGCAGCGCTTGCATCGTCATTTGTGTGGATGATGGTAGCCCGAGTGATGGCAGCATGGGGCTCAGCCATGATGATGCCAACGGCGATGGCTTTGGCAACCAGCCTTGCCCCGGCCAAGCATCGTGGTAAGGCAATCTCCGTCGTTACAACAGGTATGACGATGGCAACAGTTCTCGCTGTACCGCTTGGTTCGGTTGTGGGGGAGCGCTATGGCTACCATACGCTGTTTTGGGCGATGGCGGTGGCTGCGGTGCTGGTGTTGTGTGGCATTGTGCTGGGCATTCGGGCACGTGAAGCGCAGCCAGCGCAGCAGGTACCAACCGTTCGGGCATTGGTAGCAGGCCTGGCTAATCGTCAGGTTGCACTGACACTATTGGTAACGGTAGTGATATTTGTCGCTGGCACCAGCGTGATTTCGTATCTGAGTGCAGTGGTGCAGCAGGCTGGTCTGCACGAATACTTTAGCTGGATTTTGCTCATCTTTGGTGTGGGCTCGCTGTTGGGTGGTGTGCTGGGCGGCTGGCTGACTGATCGTTTTGCCCATATTTGGCTGGCCCGCTGGGCAATGTTGGCCTTCGCAGTGGCGCTCGCTTTGCTTGGTTTGGCGGCTGGGATGCCAGGTGCGCTTGGTCTCGTTGGTGGCAGTGTGCTATTATGGACAGCTAGTGCGTGGATTGCCACGATTGCTCAGCAATATCGCATCATTGCGCTTGCCCCAGAACGGGCTCAGCTGAATCTTTCACTCAATTCATCCAGTATTTACATTGGTCAAGGCTTTGGTGGTATGCTGGGCGGTGCGATTATTAGTAGCCAGCCAGCGCAGGCAATTCCACTGGTGGCGGCCGGTGTGGTAGTGCTTGCCTTGGCAATGACCAGCAGGTATGAGACAATACAAAGGAAATGACATCCCAACAAAACACCCCAACAGATGCACTCGCACCAGAGCATGTCTTTGCCGCCCTGTCCGACCCGCTGCGGCTGCGGATTGTCCGCCGCTTGGCTGCGGAGGGGCGGCTGGGCTGCAGCCAGATCGATCATAATCTCTCACTCTCGACTGTCTCGCACCACTGCAAAGTCCTGCGCGAAGCAGGCATTGTCACGAGCGAAGCGGTT
Source organism: uncultured Candidatus Saccharibacteria bacterium (assembly GCA_963529005.1). Lineage (GTDB taxonomy): Bacteria > Patescibacteriota > Saccharimonadia > Saccharimonadales > Saccharimonadaceae > Saccharimonas. The sequence continues at coordinate 16,338 of CAURWY010000003.1, read as the reverse complement.
GGTACCCAGCGTGTACTGGTGCTGCGGCCAGAGTTTGCTCAGCAGTTCGCTGGCGTGCTCGCGACAATTACTGAGTTAGATAAAGCGAAGTAACCACTAAAATATCCCCTATGAAAGGGGATATTTTTACAGTTATCGTTTGCTCTAGGCGACTACGCTGCAGCCTTGGCCTTTGTCTTGGCGCTGGTGAGCAGGCCTTTTTTCTTGAGGGTACGGATCGCCTTGGTCGAGAGAACCATAGTAATCTTTTGCCCATCGACAACGAAGGTCTTTTTCTGAAGGTTTGGTTTGAAGACTCGCTTGGTGCGTCGCAACGAGAAGCTCACATTGTTGCCGAATTGCTTACCCTTGCCAGTCAGTTCACATCGTGCTGCCATATTCTTATTCCACTTATAACTTATATTATTACAATCTATATTAGTATACGCTGCCAAGGGGGCAATGTCAAGGTGGAGTGCTGAGGCATCTTGCCGTGTCGCAAGCCTCCAGATATTTTCTTGAGTGGTTTATGTAGTAGGGACGTAGGGGTGTTTTTGGGTTCCGTGTCTATGATATTATGAGCCAAATACCTCATCAATGATGGTTTGTGGGTCATCGATGGGGAGTCGCTGCGTATCGCTACCAGTATGCCGCAGGAGGTTGATTCGCACACTGCTAGGCGAGGCAAAGACCATGATGTGCCGGTCTGAGCCATCTGCATTGCGAGATTGCCAGCTAGCGGTTGCGTAGTCTGGCTGCTCTGCTTGCACCAGTGCACACACCTGTGCGAGGGTGGTTGGTTGTGGCAGCGGCTGGTCGATAAAGACGTTCCAACTGATGCTATTGTAGCCAGTGTGGCGTGTGGCATCAAGTGTTGTTTGATGAGAATCAACAGTGGTAACAATGGTTGTACTCTCTACATCATTGTAATATTTACTGTATTTTCGCATTGATGCTGGTAATTCTATCGTGTCCTCGTCTGCTGGTTGGAGTGTGCTGGCAAGGCTGAGCGCGCGCTGTGCGATATCCTCGAGTATATGGCGGCACTGCGTAGGCTCGGTGATCTCGATATGGTCGATCGGCTTGGTGTCGGTATGGTAGGTGATTATAGACATAGCACCAGTATATATGACGCTACATAGCAAGGCAAAGCCTTGGGCACGGCGAGCGGTGATGGTACAATAAAGAAATGCATATTGATATCGCTCACCTTATTATCGTCCTTGTCGTTATTCTTATCTCAATGACGCTGCACGAGGCGATGCATGGCTTTATGGCATACTGGCTGGGCGATGATACGGCTAAGGAGCAGGGGCGTTTGACGCTCAATCCACTGCATCATATTGATCCATTTTTGACCATCCTTTTGCCGCTGAGCTTGGCACTACTGGGCCTACCAGTGTTTGGTGGGGCTAAGCCAGTGCCGTACAACCCCGAGCGAGTGCGTGGTGACGAATGGGGCGCAGCGCTGGTGGGGCTCGCTGGGCCGCTGACGAACTTCGTCATTGCCTTCATCTGCTTCGGCCTATATGCGACGATCGCTGGGCCAGCGGCGCAGCCGTTACTTGCTACGGCAGTGAGTGTGAATCTTGGCTTCTTTGTCTTTAATATGCTGCCTATCCCACCGCTCGATGGTTCGCGTGTGCTGTATGCTTTGGCACCGGAGTTTGTGCGCCGCGGCATGGAGGTGGTGGAGCAGTACGGCGTGATGCTGGTCTTTGTATTGGTGCTGGTCGGTAGCTCAGCTATTGGTAATGTGATGATGGCGGCTATCAGGGGTATCTTGCAGCTTTTCTCGCTGGTGTTTGGCGTGTCGCTTGGTTAGGAGCAGGAATTGAGCCTTTTCCTTTTACCTGGCTTGGTACAGGGTTTAGATTGTAGGCTAGCTTGGTGGGAGATTGAATGAGGCTGTCTCTCGTACAGAGGTGAGAGTCTGTTATGAGCACTAGCAGATTAAACATCAATACAAGGGGTTAATATTCAGCAGATATTGACATGTTTAGCACTAAGGAAGAGGGTATGAGGATCTCACAATACCGCAAACGTGACGCCGCTTACCATTCTGTGGTATACTAAGAGTGTCCCAGACGAATATCGGGCGTGTATGATTTTCCTAACATCATATGATAGGGATTCCAACATTCACCATACCCGTGGGTATGGATGAGGAAACCCACCTTGCATCATGCAGGGGAATATCAAGCGCCTGGGGTGAGTCTGGGATTTTTTGATGGTTGAGAGTATTGTGCTCACTCGTCATAAATCCCTTATGCTATAATAGGGAGGCAGTCTATTAGATGATCGCTTGCGACCTAGCAAGAGGAAAGTCCGGGCAGCACAGGATACGACAGTCGCTAACGGCGACCGGGGGCAACCCTAGGGAAAGTGCCACAGAAACGATACCGCTCCGCAACACCAATGCTTGCGCGCAGTAGCGCTCTAGTAGCGGGGTAAGGGTGAAAGGAGTGAGGTAAGAGCTCACAGCGCTGCATGGTGACATGCCGCGGAGGTAAACCCTGTTGGCTGCAAGGAGATAGCCACGGATGAGTGATCCGCTTGTGGCTATCGCTAACCGCTCGATTTGCAGAGCAATTTGCAAACTAGATAGATGATCATCCACGACAGAACCCGGCTTATCGATAGGCTGCTTTATGGTATGATGTGTTAGCTCCAGCTTTGGAGCTTTGCTATTTCTTGCAACCTCCTCGCTGAACAAGAAAATAACTGGAGGCTAGCGGCTGGGCAAGTAGAAATACACACCTCTGTTACAGAGGTGTGTATTATTCACAACGTCGTATAAATTGCTACACTACTTGCGAGTGACGTGCTTCACGACAGCTGCAAAAGCCTGTGGCTCGTTGACGGCTAGCTCGGCGAGGACCTTGCGGTCGAGTGCCACACCAGCAGCCTTGATATCAGCGATCAGGCGGCCATAGGTGGTACCATTTTGCCTAGCAGCAGCGTTGATGCGAGTGATCCACAACTGGCGCAGGTCGCGCTTGCGATTGCGACGGTCGCGGTAGGCATATTGCAGGGCACGGATTACCCCTTGCTTGGCAAGGCGGAAGCTCCGAGTGCGATTGTGTTGCATTCCTTTGGCAGCTCGCAGCATCTTGGCGTGGCGAGCGTGGGCGGTTGTTCCTCGTTTGACGCGCATATGTTAGACTCCTAAGGCTCGTTTAGCATTTTTGGCCATACCACCAGTGATGGTAGCAGGGGTGTTGATATTGCGCTTGCGCGACTTGCTCTTCTTGGAGAGCATGTGGTTCCCGAAGGCACGCCGACGGGTCAGTTTGCCGGTACTGGTTAGCTTAATGCGCTTAGCAGTGCCCTTGTGGGTCTTGAGTTTTGGCATTACTTACTCCTTATTACGATGCTGAGGTTGCGCCCAGCCATCAGTGGTTTTTGCTCGACAATCGCTTCGTCCTCAAGGGCGGAGACAACCTGGCTAATCAGGTTGTAGCCAAGCTCACGATGCGCCATCTCGCGGCCGCGGAAGAAGATCAAAACCTTGACCTTGTGCCCCTCAGCCAGGAATTTGCGAATCTTGCGTAGCTTGATTTCAAGATCATTAGCGCCAATCTTTAGGCCAAAACGCATCTGCTTGAGCTCATTGGCTTTGTTGCTTCGCCGGTTGCGCTGCTGCTCCTTCATCTTTTGGTACTGATATTTGCCCCAATCGATGATCTTCACAACGGGTGGGTTAGCATTGGGCGAAAACTCCACCAAGTCTACGCCAGCTTGCCGCGCCTTATCTAGGGCTGCCTGCCGGCTCATGATGCCAAGTTGTTCGCCGCTTTCGCCAATGACGCGCACCTCTCGTGCACGGATGGCTTCGTTGATGCGGGTGGTTGATTTGATTGTGCTCTCCTTTGCTTGAGCTTAAAACGAATTGACTCCCCAAAAGTTTACCAGATGTCGCCGCAAAAGGCAAATAAAATATGCTGCAGTTTGGTGATTTTTTGCGGTGATTGCTCGTTGGTAGACGCTATAGGTGGGGTGCTATGAGTGTGAGAACTCCTTATCTTCGCGAGATTACTAATAAGGAGCTCCATGCTCCACCGGAGGGGCTGTAGAGAGGGTGAATGTGAGAAATGATACGTGGTGAAGAGCTGAGTGGCTAATTGCCCTGCGCTTGCAGGGCCCGAGCACAGGCAATTGCCTGCGTGATTGTCTCTTCGAGTGTTTTGCCTGGCTGCCGCCCAGTGTGCTCGGTGTAGAGCGCGTCGAGGTAGCGCGTCTTGGGCGCACCCTCTGGATGGCCATAGACGACCTTGGCGGGGTTCTTGCCGATATGGAAGCCAAATTCTACATTGGTGGTAAAGGCGGGCATACCCAGTGTGGGTAGCGACCGGTCGATCACCCGTGGCACCCAAAAGAGCACCACTGTTGCTGCGTCGAGCGCTTCCCACTCCCAGCGTGCTTGCTTGAGGAGGTCGAGCTCGCGCTGGGGCGAGGCATCGTGATTCTCTGGTGCGTAGACGATCCCGTCATAGCCTAGCGCTGCAAAGATTCGCACCGCCTCGGGCCGCCACGACGCAGAGATGAGCTGCTGCGATGCTACATCGAAGCGTGGTGTGGGGCCAGCGAGGAAGATCGCTGACTGGCCAGCAGTAGGGTAGTGGAGGGGTTGGTCGGAGTAGTTTGCTTGCATGGCTCTAGTATGGCTGGCTGGTGAGGGGTTTGTCAAATGTTGTGAATCATACTTAATTGCCAAGTTCTCGCCAATGTATGAAAAATACAGAGGTAGAGCACGATGTAGAATACACGACGATATTTTTACAACGCCTTGACTGGCGCTGGTTGTCGATATTGCAACGCCTCGGAGATGTGAGCAATGGTGATGCGCGGCGCTTCGTCAAGATCGGCAATGGTCTGGGCTACCTTGATGACTTTGAAGTAACCGCGCGGGCTGAGGCCAAGCTTGGTGCTGGCAGCATCGAGGAACTGCTTGACCTCTGATGAGAGTGGGATAGAGCGTCGCACCTGGGCCGAGCTGAGGCGGCTATTGCGCATAGCGCTGCCACCATAGCGGGCGGCTTGAGCGTGGATGGCAGTGGAGATGGCGGCTATCGCATGGCGCTGCTCGTGATCGGTGGTGGCGCGGTGTGAGAGCAGTTGCTCGTTGGGGATGCGATTGACGGGGATGATCATATCGATCCGATCCATCAGCGGCCCAGACAGTCGCTTCTGATAGGCGATGATCTGCGTACTACTGCAGGTGCACGCATGCGTTGGGTCGCCGTAGTAACCGCAGGGGCAGGGGTTCATGGTGGCCACCAGCATAAAATCGGCCGGATAGGTGGCACGTCCGCGCGCTCGGGTGACCGTTACAGTAGTATCCTCCAGTGGCTGGCGCAATACCTCAAGTGTTGTGCGCGGATATTCGGGTAGTTCATCAAGGAAGAGCACGCCCAGGTGGGCTAAGCTCACCTCGCCAGGCTGTGGCACCGACCCACCACCAATCAGTGATGCGCGGCTCGCCGTGTGGTGTGGCGCACGAAATGGCCGCGCTTGGACGCTTTGGTCGAGTGAGAGACCAGCCAGGCTGTGCAGCTTCGTCACCGCTAGCTGTTCATCTAGAGTCAGAGGCGGCAAGAGGCTGGGCAGCGTCTTGGCCAGCATCGACTTGCCGGTGCCAGGTGGCCCAGTGAAGAGGATGTTGTGGTGGCCCGCTGCAGCGATGGTGAGGGCGCGCTTGGCTTGGGCCTGGCCGTAGATATCGTCGAGCAGAGGTGATGACGCGGGTGTTGTCGGTTTATCATCAGCGGGTGATAGCTGGTAGATTGGTAGTGGTTTTTCGCCCTTGAGATGAAGGAAAAGTGTTGTAAGATCTGGCACACCATAGAGCGTGACCCCTGATACGAGCGAGGCTTGGGCGAGATTCTCTGTGGGCAAATAGACAGTGTTGTAATTATTATCACGAGCTGCTTCGGCAATGGTAATTGCGCCTTTGATCGGGCGGAGTGTGCCGTCAAGTGCCAGTTCACCAGCGAAGACTGCACCAGCCACTTGCTCGGGCCGGAGCTGGCCGCTGCTGGTGAGGAGGGCGAGGGCAATCGGCAGGTCGTAGTGTGTGCCGTCTTTGGGTAGCTCGGCCGGCGCGAGATTGATGGTGATGCGCTGAGCCGGATATTCCAGCAGGGAGTTGGTGATGGCACTGCGCACTCGTTCGCGTGCTTCGTCGATGGCTTTGTTGCCCAGGCCAACGATCTGCAGGGCGGGCAGGCCCTTCGTCATGTCGCTCTCAACGTCAATCATATGGCCAGCGAACCCTACGGGCGCAACCGACCTGATTTTTGCGACTTTGTTCATGCTGTTTATAGTTAAGCATATTGGTGGGGTCTGTGCAAATTGTTTTGGTGAGCTTTCTGGCGTTCATCCGTTTTTAGTGCTAGCTCGCTCTTCCACTACCTCATCCGATGGAGCGTAAGGACTGGTTGTAATGACTGGCTCTCAGCCCAACACACAAGGTGAATATTCTAGAGATATTCACTCATATACTGAATAGATGAAAAGAGCGCTGCAATGGAGATAAAAATGCTTTGGTGCTACGAGAGACGAGTCTGAGAGCCTCTCCAGGAAAGCCAACCTCAAGTTGCTCATAGTCGCAAGATCCAAGCTACGGGAGGTTATACATGAGCAAAACTGTGCTATAATATGTGCAGACGTGGGGCTGATATAGCGTTCGACGTTTGGACTTTGTCATTGTATTCTGCGAATCGGATATGCACGACACGCATAGATATAACTGCAAAAAATAAAGTTGCAGCAGCATTCCGCAGTGTTGAGGAGATCTTCGCATCTTCCAAGACCGCGGTTGCACTCGCCGCTTAGTCTGGCGATCGCTATGAGGTGCATGGCAACAGGGCACCTTGTAGTGTCATAGCTATGTTGCTTGCTCTCCTGGTGGCAGCGGCACGAGGAGAGGACATATACCGCGCAACGATAGGCTGTATTTTTGGTTTGTTTCTGATCGGCCTCGCGTTGTCAAACACATAAACAAACCTATGTTCGTAGACGAATACGAGGGTACCAAGCGGACCCGGGGGCAGTACCCGGCAGCTCCACCACGTAGAAGATGATTGCTCACCGAGGGTGGGCGATTTTTATTGACATTACGACAGGTGTGTTGCATTATAGTATGTATTATGACACACAAGGAATATCCATCAAACGTTAACGAATTATGGAAGCGTAGCATAGAGCGCGTAAAAAGGCTCGCACGAGTAGCGCTTGGGTATGAAACTGGTCACGAAGTTGAGAATAAAATAGCCCTTCTCGCTCAAGAGTCTGATCATTTACTGAGGGCGAACGGATTTGAGAGTGTAGGGTTATATGAGTCGGACGAAGCGCCCGAAGGGGATCTAAGTGTTGTTGAGTGGCGCTCAGATGTCGCGCCGTACGAAGATGAGGCGTATATTCCACGGAACTCACAAGGTGGTGACGCTAGTGCGGCTTGGGCTGAGCAACACCCAGTAGCACGGTTCGCTATGATACATGGTGCACATGTGCGTGATGGTGAGACCAGCCAAATTGGGCCGCGCCTTGTGACGCTCTATAGCAAGCCGCAAAATGACAGTCCACTGCCACCACTGCCAGATGAGTGGCAGTGAGAGTCGACCAAACTGGAATCTCGCAGTGTTGTGTTGCGGGTGAGTATATAAATCGTACAAACCACAAACACTGCTGCGAAGTATCACCAAAAGCCACTTACTAGCCAAACCCTTTTCACCAAAAAAACAACCACCTGCGAGTAGTGGTTGTTTTTGGATGTGGAGTTTTCGTATATTGTTTATTTTTGGCCTCTGCATAATTTTTTTATTCAGAAGCTACCCTTATGATATGGGAGAAAACTGCTTGTGTCAACGATTTTTGGCAATATTTTTGCGTAAAAAATACCACATCGAACATATACGCAGACCAACCGCACATCGCCCAAAATTTGTGTTATAAACACAACACGAGTAATGGAGTCCAACAGAGGTCACATACAGTACAGAGCCAAAAACGAACAAAAAATTATTGCAATATATACAACAAAAATGCCTGTGCACAACTCTCGAAAGTACAGAGGTGCAAGAGATGAGCAAGCCGCCAATGTTCGCGTGGGTGAGAAAGAGGGTGGCGAGGCAATGTTTTGCGATAGTTCGCACGATGACGATAACGCCCATGCTTGTATATTGATGCGATGTATAGCGCTGTCGTGAGATGATGCAAGCGCTGCCAAAGTTTTGCAGCATAGAGCCCAAACTGATTGACTTACCATACCGCTTGTGTTAACTTAGAAGTAAGCTTTGACAAACACAAATACCCAAGAAAAATAAAACGGAAAAGCTTACCCTACCATTAACCCAACACAGCATTGCCATTGGCGTACACCAGGCAGCGGCAGAGCACGGCATAGCGCTGAGCTTTGGCACTGCCTGCGCTCCGCCAATACTATATAGAGTACCCCCCAAGTAGAAGTACTTTTGTTATCGTTGGCGTCGACGCGTGGTGGCCTTCTCATACATGGCGCATGCCGAGGGCTCACCACTCATGCTCCACACTGTGGAGCACCTCTAGCCCGTAGCGGCTGCCGGGCGTCCTAATTTTTTATCTATGAGGACGCTGCAAGCGCGTTGCTTTGTGCGGCTGCTCGGGCTTCTCACCAGGCGGATTGCTTGGTATAGTGATAGATATGTCTCGAAGAATCCTGCTTGCGAGTATGAGCATAGCTGCAGCGGTGCTGCTAGCGATTGTGCTGCAGACCACCACACCAGCGACGATTCATCCCCTGGGGATCGTACTGGTCTTTGTACTGTGCTATGTGGTAATGCTGGGGTTGCTAACGTACCTGCTGCTGGGTATTGCAGCGGCGCTGCGGCGTTGGCTTCCCGAGGCGCAGCGGCGAGCGGTGACACTCAGCTTTCGGCGCTGTTATTATTTTGGCTCGGTACTGGCGCTGGCACCAGTGCTGCTGATTGGAGCGCGCTCGGTGGGGCGTGGTGGTTGGTACGAGCTGGCACTAGTCTTTGCATTTGAGGCAATTGCATGTTTTTATGTGGCAAAACGGTGAAGAGGCGCGTATACTAGGCAGAGGAGGACGGTTCTATGCCACGAAAAAAATCAACCCCAGCAGCGCCTGCCGCGTCTGAGACAAAAGCAACATCATCCCCAAAGAAGCGCAGGGCGCAGCGCTCCAAACAAAAATCACAACAGTCACAATCTATTGCGAAGAAAACAACAAAGGCAGATACGACCTCTGCTCCATCACCTAGCGCGCAACCAAACAGCTCATCACAAGCTGTCGTAGATAATACATCACCCAGCCAAACGAACGGACAATCCCCATCATCCACCTCTGTCACGTATGCAACAGCCCGCCGCCGGCCAGTGTTGGAGGCGTTTATTGCGACGGGAGCAGCAGGAATGCTGATGTATGCTGCGATGGTGAGCTTCTATGGTGCACTGATGGTGGGGCAGGTGAATCGCACACCGCCAGAGCGGGTAGCTGGTTGGCTCATCCTCATGTGGAGCGTGAGCTTGGTAGTGCAAGGGATCAGCACGCTGATGCAGCTCCACCGGACAGATCATTATATACAGCGGTTTCTTGCCTTGCTCCTAGTGGCGGGTAACCCAGCTGCACTCATCATGAGCGAATGGCTATACAATTTGTTCTTTGTGAGCCCCGGGCAAAAGGGGGTTGTGTGGATAAACAGCACAGTGATGCTGGTGAGTACTGTCATTGCTGTGTTCGGCTCCATCTATCTCTGGTACTTATTACTCTGTAGGAAGCGAACCACCGCGCCACGTACTGCACCTGATGTGCCCGCTACAACGTATGCTCGTTTGATGCGGCGTCGACGTATCGGTCTCTGGCTGATTGTGACGGCATTTGTGCTTCCGGCTCTTGCGCAGTTTTCGGGGACGTTGATGCTGATGAGCGGCACAAGCCGAGGTACTACGATCTTTACGTCAATACTATCGTTTTTGGGCATGATTCACCTTATCTTTATGATCGCTGGCATGATCTTGATTGTGCCATGTATCGTCATGCTCATCATTGGTATGGTGCTTGTGGCAAACAGCCAGCGCGAATAACTTAAGCACCAAAACTACTGTCTAACAGAGGAGAACCACCCCATGCCAACGCAATCCATCGCCACAACTAGCGCAAAACAGCATAGCCACACAGGCACATCTGATGTGTCTGCACCGCCGCGCCGCCCATTGCTTGAGGCGTGGGTGATTGCTGGTGGGGTGGGGATGATTGCCAGTGCGGCCATCGTATGTCTGCAGGGCGGGGTGCTAGCGAGCCTGACAGGGGTGGAGCAGGTGCTTGGCTGGCTACTCGCCGCTTGGAGTGCGAGTATACTAGCGCAGAGCGTCATCACACTGCGGCAGTCGCACCGCACCGATCGATACTGGCAGAGGATTGGAGCGCTTGGCTTGTTGCTAGTGAATGGGGCGCTGTTTATTGTGGGTTGGCTCAGTGGTGGTGTACTGCATACCCCTGTAGGATCAGTAGCTAATAATACAGCAGTTCTCATGAGCAACATACCGAGCTTCGTTGGTTCGCTCTACCTCTGGTATGTATTGCTGGGTATGCAGCCAGTGATACCAGCAAAACGTAATGATGTAGATGATACGACGCTCAATCAAATGATGAAGCGCAAGACTGGCCTCTGGCTGATGCTTGCAGCAGCTGTACCGATGATAGCGCTGTATGGTATGCTTGTATCGGTGCTTTTTGGTGTGACTAACTTCCTTGATACACATCGGCATGTTTTGAGTACTCTTGTCAATGAACCGACGCTACTGGTGATGGGGATGGTGATATATGGTGGCATCACGTGGTTTGTCACATCACCAGTGATGGCTGTCGCTGGCTTCATCCTTGTTGCGACAAGTAAGTATGAGTAGCCTGAATCTCAGGGCTCTTGCTTTATCTCACGCTCCATCGGATGAAGTGATGGGGGGTGGAGCTGATACAAAGAAGGTGAGTTCTTATGATTTAAATCACTCTCTCCACCCCTGTTATTTTCGCTGATTCGGCGATTATGATACAATAAGGTGCGTGTAATGTAACCCGAATGACCTAATAGTGAGGGAAATGAATGAACAAGCAAGTAGATAATGGATCGTATGACGGTTCGCAAATTCAGGTGCTCGAGGGTCTCGAGCCAGTCCGTAAGCGCCCGGGGATGTATATCGGTAGCACGGGCTACGATGGCGTGCACCACTTGATTAAGGAGATTGCTGATAACTCCATCGATGAAGCGATTGCGGGCTATGCCTCGCGCGTCGATGTGCGTATCTTGGCCGATGGTGGCTTGATGGTGACGGACAACGGGCGCGGTATCCCGGTGGACAAGCACCCCAAGACTGGCCTGAGTACACTCGAGACAGTACTGACGGTGCTGCACGCCGGTGGTAAGTTTGGTGGCGGTGGCTACAAGGTGTCGTCTGGCTTGCACGGTGTGGGCTCGAGCGTAGTGAATGCGCTATCGAGTCGCCTGATTGCCGAGGTAGTGCGCAAGGGGCGCCTCTATCGGATTGAATTTGAGCGTGGCCATACTACTGTACCGCTCAAGAATAAGGGCAAAACCGACCGGCCTGACGGTACAACGATTATCTTCTATCCCGATCCGACCATCTTTAAAGAGACAGTCGACTTCGACTATAAGTGGGTGGTACACTACCTTCGCCACCAAGCCTACCTCACGAAAGGCGTCTACACCACTGTGTATGATGAGCGCACCACGCAGCGCCAGGCCTTTTATTTCGAGGGAGGGATTCGCAGTTATGTCAAGAACCTTAACGTTGGTAAAGATGTGCTGAGCGACGATGTCTTTTATGTGGAAAAGCAAGTCGAGGACTCGATGATCGAGGTGGCGGTGCAATACAACGATACCTACGTCGAAACCGTCCGACCTTTCGCTAACAACGTGCTCACCCCTGATGGTGGGACACACCTTGTGGGCTTTCGCGCAGCGATGACCCGTGTTATTAATGACTATGCGCGCAAGAATGGTCTCCTCAAGGAGAAGGATGACAACCTCTCGGGCGATGACATCCGCGAGGGGCTTACTGCTGTTATCCTCGTTAAGCTGCCCGACCCGCAGTTTGAGGGTCAAACCAAGAATAAGCTTGGTAACCCCGAGGTGCGGCGCTACGTTGACCAAGTAATGAGCGAGTATTTCTCGTACTATCTAGAAGAAAATCCGGCGGTGGCTAAGAAGATTGTTGGCAAGGCGACGTTAGCTGCCCGAGCTCGCAAGGCTGCCCGAGCGGCGCGCGATACCGTGATCCGCAAAGGGGCGCTTGATGGCGCAAGCCTGCCAGGCAAGCTGGCCGACTGCTCCAGCAAAAACCCTGAAGAGTGTGAGCTCTACATTGTGGAGGGTGACTCAGCTGGTGGCTCGGCCAAGACTGGGCGCGATAGCCGTACTCAGGCTATCTTGCCGCTGCGTGGTAAGGTGCTTAACACCGAGCGTGCCCGCCTCGACAAAATGTACGCCAACCGTGAGATCCTCAGCCTCATCAAGGGCATGGGCGTGGGGATTGGTGACACCTTTGACATCAAGGGGCTGCGCTATAACCGTATTATCATCATGACTGATGCCGACGTGGACGGTAGCCACATTGCCACACTGCTCATGACTTTCTTCTTCCGTTACATGCAGCCAGTTGTGGAAGCAGGGCATATTTATTTGGCCAAGCCACCTCTATTTAAGCTCCGTCTCTCGGGCAACAAGCAAGAATATATTTACAACGAAGAAGCTCTCGAGGCCTACTACGACGAGCAGATTGCAGCACGCAAGGCTCGTGGGGTAGAGATAGACCCAAGCGAGCCCCGCATCAAACAAGCTGGCCTGAGTGAGTCCGCCCTGCAGCGTTACAAGGGTCTCGGTGAGATGGATGCCGACCAGCTGTGGGAGACGACGATGAACCCCGAGCACCGCGTGCTCGTGCAAGTCCAGTTGGAGGATGCCGAGCGTGCCGACGCAATCTTCACCAAGCTAATGGGCAACGAAGTAAGTGTACGCAAGAACTTCATCCAGGCCAACGCTGCAAAGGTCAGCCTAGAGGAGCTTGATATCTAATCTATGAACGAGGAACATACAATGCAGCCAGAAGATAACCAACCAACCACCCCAGCTACCATGCCTGACCAGAGCCACTCGCGCCGTGTGGAGGTACGCACCGTCGAGGACGTGATGGAGGATAACTTCCTGCGCTATTCGATGTCGGTCATTGTTGACCGCGCTCTGCCTGATGTACGTGATGGCATGAAGCCCGTCCACCGCCGCATCGTCTATGTGATGGACAAAATGGGCATCGGCCCGACATCTAAGACGATCAAGAGTGCTCAGATCGTTGGTGAGGTGATGGGTAAATACCACCCACACGGCGATAGCTCTATCTACGATGCCATGGTGCGTATGGCCCAAGACTGGGTTGAGCGCTACCCGCTGGTACAGGGGCAGGGGAACTTTGGCTCGATGGACGGTGATCCGCCTGCCGCAATGCGCTACACCGAGGCAAAAATGACACGTGTGTCAGAGGCGCTCCTAGCTGATATCGATAAAGAAACCGTCCCATTCCGCGACACCTACGATGCTACTCGCCAAGAGCCTACCGTCTTGCCGGCCAAGCTGCCTAATCTACTACTTAACGGCCAGGTTGGTATTGCCGTTGGTATGGCGACAAATATCCCTACCCACAATCTTGGTGAGGTGGTTGATGCAACAGTCGAGCTTATCAACAACCCTGATGCCACGCTGGATGACCTCATGCAGCACATTAAAGGGCCAGACTTTCCAACTGGCGCCGTGGTCTATGGTGGTGCGCCAATGCGCCAGGCCTACGCTACTGGTCGCGGTAGCGTGACGATGCGCGCCGTGGCAGCCATTGAGGAAACGAAGAAGCGTGGGCGCTACCGCATCGTTATTACAGAAATGCCTTATGGTGTTAATAAAGCAACACTGATTGAGAAGATTGCCGACCTCGTCCACGAGAAGAAGCTCACCTCTATCAGCGACTTGCGCGATGAGTCGGCTCGGGGTAATGTGCGTGTTGTTATCGACCTCAAAAAGGATGCCTATCCCAAGAAGGTGCTCAACCAGCTCTACAAGCTCACCGCGCTGCAGACTAACTTCCACTACAACATGCTTGCTCTTGTGCCGAGTAGCGAGAACGCGATGCGTCTCCAGCCACGGGTGCTTGGCTTGCATGATATTCTCGGTGAATTTATCACGCATCGGCGCATTGTGGTGCGTCGCCGCACTGAATATGAGCTCAAGAAGGCGAAGGCACGAGCTCATATTCTTGAAGGGCTCAAGATTGCGCTTGATAACATCGATGAGGTCGTTAAACTAATCCGAGCAAGTAAGAACTACAACGATGCTTTGCAGGGGCTGATGGAGCGTTTTGCGCTCAGTGAGATCCAAGGTAAGGCAATCCTTGCCATGCAGCTGCGCAAGCTGACTGGCCTTGACCGTCAAGAGATTGAAGACGAGCTGCGCTATCTGCACGAGCTCATCAAGCAGCTTGAGGCTATCCTGGCTGACGAGAATGAGATCCTGCGTCTTATCAAAGAGGAACTGCTTGAGATGAAAGAAAAGTACGGTGACGAGCGCCGCACCAAGATCATCGACCATGAGCTAGGTAAATTCAGCGACGAAGAGCTCATCCCTGAGGAAGATACTGTTGTTATTCTCACAGCAGAGAATTACATCAAGCGTACTTTGGTGAGTGAATACCGCCGCCAAAACAGAGGTGGCAAGGGCAAGCGTGGCATGTCTACCAAGGAAGAAGACGGCATCGACCAACTCATTCCGGCCAACACCCATGACTGGCTGCTCTTCTTTACCAACAAGGGCCGAGTCTTCCGCCTTAAGGCGTACGAAGTGCCTGCTGCCAGTCTCGCAGCCAAGGGCGTTGCGGCTGTCAACTTGCTTCAGCTCCAGCCTGAAGAGAAAATTACATCAATTATCAATCACGCGAAAGATGCAAGTGATGATGGCTACCTCTTTATGGCGACAACCAAGGGTACTGTGAAAAAAACAACATTACGAGACTACGCCAACATCCGTACGAATGGTCTCATTACTATCAAACTCGACGATGGTGATGAGCTGCGCTGGATTAAGCAGACCAATGGTGACAATGATGTAATAATCTCAACATCAGCTGGTCAGGCAGTGCGCTTTAGCGAGACAGAGTGCCGACCAATGGGTCGAGTTGCTCGTGGCGTGCGTGGTGTACGCCTCCGCCCCGATGATACGGTGGTGGGGATGGATATCGTCACCAGTAGCGATCAGCAATTGCTTGTCATTAGCCAAAACGGTTACGGCAAGATTACCAAAGCGGCTAACTTCCCTTGCCACAAGCGAGGTGGGGTTGGCATCAAAGCAGCGGTTGTCACTGCCAAGACTGGGCCGATTATCGCTGTGCAGACTCTCGAGCCTGATGCTACTGAGGCACTTCTCATCAGCCAAAACGGCCAAACCATCCGTGTGGCGCTCCAAGACATCCCAACGCTTGGCCGCACTACTCAGGGTGTGCGAGTGATGCGCCTTGCTAAGGATGACACTGTCTCATCGATCGGCATTGTGGGCGAAAAAGACGAGGATAAGGAAGCATAACCATGCCGTGGTATCTCTCGCCATATATTGTGGCTATCGCCATCAGCTGGGCAATTGCTCACGTCATTAAGTTTGCAATTGCCCACGCCAAAGGCAAGGTGCTTGACTTCACCCACCAGCTCTTCATCTCTGGCGGCATGCCGAGCTCGCATGCCGCCACATCATTGTCTGTCTGGACAGTGCTAGTGCTGCAGCAGGGGCTGCAGTCGCCGCTTGTTGGTGTCACGACACTCCTCGTGTTGATTATTTGCTACGATGCTGTCAAGGTGCGGCGCTCATCAGGCGAGCAGGGTATTGCTATCCAGCAAGTTATCAAGAAGACTGGGGTCGACGTCACGTTGCCGCGGGCTGCACAGGGGCACACACCACTCGAGATCTTCGTTGGATCGCTGCTTGGCGTGCTTGTGGGCCTAGTTGTATTTTTTGCGACAAAATAATAGCAAAAAAGTGTTGACCATCCGCAAAAAATACGCTATGATGGTTTCAGTCTGGTTGAGGGAACGAAAACAAGAGCCAACAACGAGACGTTTTGTATCTTAACAATTTAGTTGTGCAATAATCATCGTCAGTCTATTTTTGAGTTATAGACGCTTCCCAACAGGGAAGCATCTTTTATGAAAAGTACATCTTTTCTTTTTATGGAGAGTTTGATCCTGGCTCAGGATGAACGCTGGCGGCGTGCCTAACACATGCAAGTCGAGCGGCAGCGCGAGTAGTTTACTAC
>CAURWY010000002.1:0-222113 GCA_963529005.1 uncultured Candidatus Saccharibacteria bacterium | reverse complement strand
CGTCGTCGTCAGGCGGCGGCGTGGCAGGTGGTGGTGCGTCGCCGGAGCTGGTGGCAGATACGGTGCTGGCGACCTTGAAGGGGGTGTTTGCTGAATCCTGGGGTGTGCGGGTGGAGCAGGTGCTCGCTGCGGCGCTGGTGACGCTCGCGCGCACGCCGGGAGCGACCTTGGTCGATCTACCCCTCGTGCTGACCAACCCGGCGTACCGTCAGCGGCTCATTGCGGCCTCGGGGGCGGATCCGCTGGGGACGGGGCAGTTCTGGGCGGCCTATGAGGCGCTCAGTGAGGCGCAGCGTCAGCAGTGGGTTGGGCCGGTGCTGACGCGGCTGCAGCCTTTTCTCATCCGCCCGCACCTGCGGGCCACGCTGGGGCAGGCCGCGCCGTCGTTCGACCTGGGGGAGGTGTTCACGCGGCGGCGGATTGTGCTGGTTAGTCTCAACAAGGGTGTGCTGGGGGCGGAGTCAGCGCGGCTGCTCGGGTCGCTGTTGGTGGGCCAGCTCTGGCCACTCATCTTGGCCCGGGCTGCGGTGGAGCCGTCGCGGCGGCATGTGGTCAGTGTCTTCATTGACGAGGTGCAGGACTACCTGTCGCTACCGGGCAGTCTGGCCGACGCCCTGGCCCAGGCCCGGTCGCTGGGGGCGGCGTTTCATCTGGCGCATCAGTACCGCGGGCAGCTACCCACGGCGCTCAAGGCGGGGATCGATGCCAATGCGCGCAACAAGATCATCTTCTCCCTGAGCGCGGCGGACGCGGCCGAGCTAGCCCGTCAGGCAATTGGCCTCGAGGCAGCCGACTTCCAACTGCTACCGCGCTTTGGCGTCTACGCCCGCACCATGCACCACGGGCGGGAGAACCCCTGGTGCCACGCCACCACCCTGCCACCAACCCCACCGGTGCAGGACGCCCTGGCACTGCGCGCCGCCAGCCAGGCGCGCTACGGCCAGGACACCGCGCAGATCGAGGCCGCCCTGCTCGCGCGGCTCGGACAGAACGGCGAGACGACCGGTGATGACGCGGCTCAGATAGCAACAGACGACGCGACGGGTGAGCGCGGGAGAGAAGTGACGGGCGGAGACAGTGGGCCAGCGAACGGCGTACCTGGCTCGACGGCTGGTGTGGTGTTCGGCCGCCGACCAGATAGGCGGAGCGGAGGAACGGGATGAGACGAGGTGACCGAGGAATTGCCGTCATGGCTTCGGTAGGGCTGGTGGGCTGCCCCTCGCGCAGACGTGCTATCCCAGGAGCCACCGGCTGTCCGCGGGGAGGCCATCGCCTCAGTCATGAGCCTGGTTGCACGCGCTGTCTGGCCGCCCTCTCTCCTCCGGAACGCTGTAAGGGTCGACACTCCCCGAGTATCGACCGCTTGCGCTGGGCTGAAAACCGCTCATTGCGATCGGTTTTCACACTCCTGCGGATTGAGGGACGCCCCGTCAGCGCTGCCGTCAAGAACAGCGCCGGCCCTCTCCCTCTGGAACTCTTGCGGGCTGCGACGTATCGCCCCTAGCTGGCCCCTGCGCTTAGCTCCACCACTGGCGCGCCGAGACGCGTCGGGGGACGAATCGCTCGACGCATCGCTGCACTCAGCAGGCAGGGCTATCGGCGCTGTGGTGCGGCACCGGCTCGGTTACGGGAGGCGACTGATGGCCCCTTGTGGCCATCCCATCCACCACTGACAACGGCCCCGGCCTCACAGCACAGCCCCTGGCTCGCAGCAGCCACGCGATCAACCACATGACGATCACGAAGGAGGAAACAGCGATGAACACATCGATATCGACATCGGAATACGCGAGCGTCGGGACAGACACCGGTCTGACAGTGCCGACGTCCGCGACGACACCAACGACGATGAAGGGAGCAGCGACGACAGAGGCAGCAAAGTCTCAGCGCCAAGCACCCACGCGGATTGGCCGTGCCCAGCTGCAAGCGATCGCCGAGCAGCTCGATCCCACCGATCGAACGCTGCTGGCCCTGCTGGCGGCCCATCGCTATGCCACAACCCGCCAGTTGGCGCAGATCACTGAGCTGTCGGGGCAGTACGGTTCGGCCCGTTCGGCGCTGCGCCAGACCAGTCGGCGGCTGCGGCGTCAGCACGGGCTGGGACTGGTCGATCATCTGGCACGGCGGATTGGTGGCACGCGAGCCGGCTCCGCGGGGTACGTCTGGTACCTGACGGCAGCGGGGCAGCGCCTGACAGGCGAAGGGCGTGGGGCGCGGCGGCGTTTTCAGGAGCCGTCGCCACTGTTCCTTGCTCATACGTTGGCGATCACGCAGGCGCGGGTCGTCATCGAGCAGGCCATCCACGCCGTCGGTGGGCACCTGGCCCGGCTGCGTACCGAGCCGGCCTGCTGGCGCTCCTGGCTGCGGCTCGGTGGGGCGCTGGGATGGCTCAAGCCGGATCTGGAAGCAATCACGGCAACAGACACGGGCGCAGAAGACCACTGGCTGCTCGAGGTCGACCTGGACACCGAGCATCCGGCACGGCTGCTGGCCAAGTGCCACGACTACCAGGCCCACCTGGCCAGCGGCACCTTCCAGGCCCAGCACGGCTACTACCCGCAAGTGGTCTGGCTGCTGACCAACCAAACACGGGCCGGCCGCCTGGCCGAGCAGATCGCCGCCGACCAGACGCTGACCCCGGGGCTGTTCAAGATCACCGCCGCCCCCGAACAGCTCGCCGCCCTGATCCAGCGCGGCCCATGACACAGCGAAAACACTCCACCCGCCCTGGCGTTCTCAGCGCGCTGCTTTCCCCGCAAAGGGAACATCGCCGCAGAAAAATGATGCAGTGTCGGCAGAAAATGGCGCAATAGCGCGGAACAGCCGCTCGTGTAGGGGTGGTGGAATCGTTTCTCGGGGGAATATAAACCGGACTGGACTTTTCCGTCCATCTGAGCGTCAATAGAAAGAGGAGAAACACACAACAACGGATAGAGAGTAAGGAATACGAGAGGAGGATGCAGATGACAACACAAACCAGAACGAATACGCCAGATGAGCTACATGAGCTGGCGGCGGTGCTGGAGGCGGTACCGGCCACCGCGCTGGACGGCCAGGCGGGTACCGGGGCGATCGCCATCTTCTACGGCGCGGCCCACTACCCCTTCGAGCTGGCCCGGCAACGGGAGCTGGTCGAGGACTACGCCGAAGCGGTGGGCCTCAACCTGGTCACCGAGTTCCACGACCGACAGACGCGCCAGTACGGGCTGAAGATGCTGCTCGATGCCTGCCGGCGCGGTGGGGTGCAGTACGTCATCACGGCGGGCTGGCCCACCCCCAACCTCACCACAGCCGAAGCAGACGCGGTCATCGAGCGGCTCGCCCAAGCCGGCACCCACCTGGTCTGCCTCAACACCTGGCGCCCCGGCGACGGCACCCCACCAGCCTGGTGGAACGACGAGGAGGGTGCGTGGATGCGCCAGCTTGATGCACTCAGAGAGGAAGAGCGCAGACAGCGCGAGCAGACCAGTGAACACAGCCATCCTGGCGAATCCGGTGCGGACAGCCAGGTCAACCAGGCCAGTCGAACCGGCAACGCCAGCCAGCCCATCGAACCCAGCAAGGAGGTGCACCATGCCTGACGCACTCGCTCCCGATCCCTTCACCGCCATGGCCGCCCAGCTCACCCCTAAGCGGGCTGTCTCATACATCCGTGTCTCTACCCGGGAGCAGGCTCAGCGTGGCGGGTCCGAGGAAGGCTTCTCCCTCCCCGCCCAGCGGGAGGCCAACAAGCGCAAGGCCCAGTCGATGGGTGCGCTGGTGGTTAAGGAGTTCGCCGACCGCGGTGAGTCGGCTCGTAGTGCCAACCGCCCTGAGCTACAGAAGATGCTGGCCTACCTCAAGGAAGACGGCGGGATCGACTACGTCATCGTCCACAAGCTCGACCGCCTGGCCCGGAACCGAGCCGACGATGTGGAGATCAACCGGGCGTTTGAGGAGGCGGGTGTGCGGCTGGTGTCTACCAGCGAGAACATCGACCAGACGCCTGGTGGGATGCTGCTGCACGGCATCATGAGCAGTATCGCTGAGTTCTACTCCCGTAATTTGGCTAATGAGGTCATCAAGGGAATGGGCGAGAAAGCCAGGAACGGTGGGACGCTGGGCAAGGCACCGCTCGGCTACCTCAACGTCCGCGCCAGAGACGAGAACGGCCGAGAAATCCGCACCATCGCCCTCGATGAGGAGCGGGCACCACTCATCCGCCTCGCCTTCACGGAGTATGCGACGGGTAACTGGACGGTGCGGCAGCTGGCCGACCATCTCAATACCCTCGGCCTGAACATCCCGCCCACGCCACGGCGCTGCGCCAAGCCCATTACGGCAACGCGCCTGCACGAGATCCTGCGCCATCCCTACTATAAGGGCATTGTCACGTTCCAGGGCGTGGAGTACCCCGGCAAGCATGAGCCGCTGGTAGACAGCCAGACCTGGCAGACCGTGCAGACCATCCTGGCTTCGCGGCGCTATGGGGAGCGCCAGCGCATCCACAACCACTTCCTCAAGAGCACCGTCGTCTGTGGCCAGTGCGGGGCGCGCCTGTCTGTCCAGAACGCTAGGAACAGCAAGGGTACTATCTACCCCTACTTCGTCTGCGCCCGCCGCTGCCGCCTCCACGACTGCGCCTTCACCGCCGTCCTCATCGACGTCGTCGAAGACCGGATGAGCGACCTCTACCGGACCATCCAGCTCAGTGCAGCAGACAGAACGCAGATTGAGCACTACCTCCACGACGAGCTAAGCCAGATAGAAGGAGACAAGGCCAAAGCAGTGCGCTCCCTCACCACCCGGCGCACCAACATCGAGGACAGACGACGTCGTCTCCTCCACGCCCACTACGAAGGAGCTGTCCCCCTTGACCTCCTCAAAGAGGAACAAGCCAAGCTCTCCACCGAGCTAGACCAGATCGAGCGCCAACTGGCCGCCTACCAAGCCGACGCTGCTGAAGTCCGCCAGCACCTCACCCAAGCCCTTGACCTCCTCGAAGACTGCTACCGCCTCTACCAAGCTGCCCCAAACCACCTGAAGAAGCTGCTCAACCAAGTCTTCTTCCAGCGGGTGCTGGTGAACCCACTAGTGGATGAAGACGGCCGGGTCGTCCTGCCTGGCGAAGGCGACGGCATGACCGACAGCGGCAAGCAGCCAGGCAAGGACGCGGGCGCACACGATGAGCCGCACAGCGACGGAGAAGAAGAAGGAACCGGCGATGCCAGCGGGGGAGGGGCTGCTGATGCTGACGCGCCAATCCTGACGCCGCGCCCCATCCACCTCGCCGATACCGGTTCCGGCACTCGCCTCAGCGCCCTGCTCGTTCCACCCTTCGATCAGCTGGCCAGCCCCAGCCTGCACGCCGCCGCTCACACGCACCACCTGCAGTACCTGGCTCAGCCTGACCCCTCAGCCACACTGCCTGCCGCTGACGACACACTCATGAGCTCTACAACACGAACAACGCCCACCCTGGTGGGTGAGCGTTGCTCAACATCTGGAACCGCATCCCAGCCTGTTTCGACTGGGGTGGGTTTGGGTAAGAGCTTGTTGGTACGGATGAGAGGACTTGAACCTCCACGCCCCGCAGGGCACTAGCACCTGAAGCTAGCGCGTCTACCAATTCCGCCACATCCGCAGATATACACACTACAGGCTCTTACCGTGTATTGTATACGAATTTCGGCGCTGCGTAAAGAGTTTTGTGGTACAATCAGGTAAATAAACTGTGGCGGGTCTGCCACTATTTTAGATTATGTAAGGAGCAATGCTATGACCTCTACCCATTCATCGTCCCAAAAATTCGACAAACTAGAGTGGATACAGCAAAAGATCAAAAAAATCCGAGAGAAATGCGGCACCGCCAACTCGAGTAAAGCTGGAGATGAGCAGTATGCTGAGGTGCGCCGACGGATGGTTGGTGCGCTAGGTTTAATTGCTACACGATCGGGCGAGGATCTTACGCTAGACACCGCAAGCCGCATGCTGTATGGCCTGGCTGTATCGCCACGCACAGGGCAACCAGCGCATGGTGAGCTTACTGAAGAGGGTATCCGCATCATTCACAAGATCAGCGGGATGGCGCAGCAACCTGCTGAAAAAAATCATGCTGACACTATGGGAATAGCAGCATAATATCACCAATAAGCACCATGAAGCGCACCCAACAGCCTACCTCTGCGGCAACCGACCACCGCAATGTAGTAGACCACTACAAAGGGTTGCCACACCAAGCGATCGTTGCCGATCTTGATGAACATGGCTCGGCACTTCATATTGCGATTGATAATGTGGTGCGCGACTTTAATATGGGGACGATCGTCCGCAGTGCCAATGCCTTTGGGGTGCGGCATGTCCATATTATTGGCCGGCGGCAGTGGAATAAGCGCGGCGCAATGATGACGGACACGTATCTGCACGTGCATTATCACCAAACGGTTGATGATTTCTTGCAGGCTATCGCTGGCCGGCCACTGATTGCGGTTGATAACGTTGCTGGTTCACGGCCACTTCACTCGGTCGCGCTGCCACGTAGTGCCGTGCTTTTGTTTGGGGCAGAGGGGCCTGGTATCCGTCCCGAGCTGCTTGAGCGGGCTACGGGTATTGTTGCAATTGAGCAGTTTGGCAGTACGCGTAGCCTCAATGTCGGCGTAGCAGCGGGTATTGCGATGTATGCCTGGGTGCAGCAGCATCGGTTGTACCTAGATCGGGAGTAGAGATTCTACTCTCTTTACTCCTTTTCAAACATAAGGTAGCGAAGGGATATATAGCGCTGCGTGATAGTGCTATAGAGCAGTGAATCCGGCCAAGGGCTTGTTTTTCCATGCCGTTTATGCAAAAATAGCAGTAACTATGACAAAACTTTCATCGGAATCATATCGGGGGGCGCGGGATTGGTATCCGGAAGATCTTCGCGTGCGCAAATACATCTTTCAGACCTGGCGTCATGTCGCCAAGAGCTACGGCTACGAAGAATACGATGCACCACTGCTTGAGCCGGTTGAAGTGTATGCCGCCAAGAGTGGTGACGAGTTAGTGAATGACCAGACGTATCAGTTTATTGACCGTGGCGATCGACAGGTAGCGATCCGTCCTGAGATGACACCGAGCGTAAGCCGGATGATTGCCAAGCACCGCCAAGAGATCGCCTATCCAGCGCGTTGGTTTAGTATTGCCCAGTTTATGCGCTATGAGCGACCACAACGGGGGCGAGAGCGTGAATTTTGGCAGATGAATGTCGATATATTTGGTGTTGATAACATGCAGGCCGAGGCCGAGATTATCGCACTTGGTAGCCGTATCATGAAGGCCTTTGGCGCGACGGACGACATGTACACTATTCGCATCAACAATCGCCAGTTGATCAACCTTATGATGGCGCAGTTTCTCGAGCTCGATGCCGTGCAGGCTCAGCTGATGATCCGGCTGTTTGACCGCAAGAATAAGATTCCACCACAGGCCTTTCGCGATCAGGCGATTGAGATCTTTGGTGAGGCGGCGGCACCGGTCGGCTTGCAGCGGATTGCTCAGCTCTTGACGGCACGTACTATGGCCGATCTCCCCGAATCAATTCGCGATAGTGAGGCGGTGCGCGATGTGCAGCGGCTCTTTACACTACTTGAGCGTAGTGGCGTAACAAATGCCATCTTCGATATCACGCTCATGCGTGGGTTAGACTATTACACGGGTACAGTGTTTGAGTTCTTCGACACTCATCCAGATAATAACCGTTCGCTCTTTGGTGGTGGGCGCTATGATGGCTTAGTAGGGATGTTTGGCGCTGAGCCTATCAGTGCGGTCGGCTTTGCACCGGGCCTATCAATGATGCAGCTCTTTCTCGAGGCGCATCAGCTACTACCAGAGTTTAGCTCCACAACCGATATTTATATGATCGTCCTTGGCGGGGCAATGCGCGGTGCACTAGAGCTAGCGGACGACCTGCGCGATGAGGACGTCAATGTGGAAGTCGATTTCACTGGCCGCAAACTAGACAAGCAGCTCAAGGCAGCAATCAAGAAACAGATCCCATATTTCCTCTTTGTTGGTGAGGATGAGCTGGAGAACGAGATTTACACCCTCAAGAATATTGCGACGAGCGAGGAGCAAAAGCTCAGTCTGGAGCGCGTCGTCAGTGCCGTTAAGGATTATCGTCGTCAGCCATCGCGCAGTGAAGATGATGACTTTGATTTATCGTAGTATCACTATGTGTATCTCTATGATAGCTATAGCTCATCTCTGTTAGCTTCTTGTTTTGCTCGTCTTGCGGAGCATTATATACGCATGCATACTTGGGTCTGTCGCATGCCTATTTCACACTGCCAGCGACATATGATACAATAACCAACTATGAAGACGACACTAGACCACCTATCAGACACCAAAGTACGCGCCACGATTACCGTCGGTGCAGACGAACTGGAGGCAGCTCGCCAGGTTGCTTTGCGTAAACTCGCCAAGACGACTAAAGTTGATGGTTTCCGCAAGGGTCATGCCCCGCTCGAGTTGGTTGCAAAGAATACCAATCCAGAACACCTCGCCGAGGAGACACTTAATAACGCCCTGAGCAAAGCAGTTGCTGCAGCCTTCCTCGAGAGTGACGTGCAGGTGCTTGAACGCCCAGAGGTGGAGATTAAGAAGTTTGTACCTGGTAGCGAGCTGGAATTTACTGCTGAGGCAGAGGTTATGCCCACGATTACTCTCGGTGACTATAAGAAACTCAAGCTCAAGCCAGCGAAGATAACCGTTACGCCAGAAGAAGTAACGGAGATCCTTGACCGGATTCGCCACAGCATGGCCGAGCGTACGGACACTGATGAAGCAGCCCAGGACGGCGATGAAGTGACAATTGACTTTGTTGGTAAGCGCGATGGTACGCCTTTTGCTGGTGGCACCGGGAAAGATTATCCGCTTGTGCTCGGCAGCAAGTCATTCATTCCAGGCTTCGAAGAGGCATTGATTGGCCTCAAGGCTGGTGAAACGAAGGCGGTTGAACTCACCTTTCCGAAGGACTACCATGCGAGCGAACTAGCCGGGCAAGCAGTCGTTTTTGACACGACCGTCAAGAAGGTCAAGAAAGTGACACTGCCTGAGCTGACTGATGAGTTTGCTGCAAAGGTTGGGCCATTTACTTCTATTGATGACCTCAAGAAAGATATCGAGAAAGAGATTACTGCGCAAAAGCAGCGCGAGGCAGATGACGAGCTGCGCGACGTAGCCGTCAAGCAATTGGCCGATGCCAGCACGGTAGCCATTCCAGAGGTATTGCGAGCCGACCAGCTTCGCTCGATCGAACAAGACTTAGTGCAGAACCTCGCTCACCGCGGTCGCACCCTTGAGCAGTACCTTGCCGAGAAGGAATATAAGGACAAAGACGAGTGGATCGAGAAGGAGGCTAAGCCAGCGGCCGATGAGCGCATTAAGGCTGGACTTGTCCTGGCTGAGCTGAGCAAGACCGAGAAGATCGAAGCCACAGCAGAGGAGTTACAAGAGCGCATCAGTGCTTTCAAGCAACAGTACGCCAATGATGCAACTATGGTGGCACGCTTTGATGAGCCAGAGGTGCAGCACGAGATTGCCAACCGCCTTTTGACAGAGAAGACGATCGACTGGCTGGTAGCGCAGAATACTAAGAAGTAGCAGACTAGTACAGCTCGCATAGCAGAAATTAGCACTCTATATTGACGAGTGCTAATTTTCTCGTTACAATAGTACTATGATGAAACCGAATGATTACCTAGTACCCAACGTCATTGTCCGCACACGTGATGGTGAGCGTGGCTACGATATATACTCGCGTTTGCTCGAGGATCGCATTATCTTCCTCGGCGAAGAAGTGACTGAGATGACAGCCAATGTCGTTGTCGCGCAGCTTCTCCATCTTGCCAATGAAAATCCAGACAAAGACATCCAGCTCTATATCAACAGCCCTGGTGGCAGTGTGTATGACGGCCTCGCAATCTACGATACTATGCAATACATCGCGCCAGATGTGCAGACGATTGGCATTGGTCTGCAGGCAAGCATGGGTGCATTTTTGCTAAGCAGTGGTGCAAAGGGTAAACGCTTTGTCTTGCCTAATGCCCGCGTGATGATCCACCAGCCTAGCAGCGGTACGCGCGGCAAAGTAACAGACCAAGAAATTAGCTTACGCGAGAGTATCGCTCTCAAGGAGCGGCTGGCCACCATTATGGCGGACAACACTGGCCAGAAACTCGATAAAATCAAGGCTGATATGGAGCGCGACTACTGGTTGAGCGCCGCAGATGCCGTAGCGTATGGCCTAGCCGATGAAGTGATTGGCCAGCGCGCAAACGCAAAATAGCACGAGTAGCTGCTTTGTGCTATAGTAAGGCTATGACACAACATAGCGACCAATCGACAACCCAGTCTACAAATACTCCATCTCAAGCAAAAAAGCCACGACGCTTCCGTCCACGGCGTATGACTGTTGTTATGTTGGTAACGATCGTGTTAATTATTGCCTGTATGGTGGCGCTTGCCTTTTTCTATCAGGCCAAGCGAGACACTAAGGAGCTCATGCGCACTCAAACTGTTATGGGAGATATATTAGCGCGTGCGGCTGACTATTCATCAGGGCAGGCGATATCGTGGGACAACTTTGCAATGGGTAGCGTGTCTGGTGTTATTGCCACGCAGGCTGAGCGTGAGCAACTACTGGCAAAGAATCCATTCATCAATTGTCCAGGCCAGTGCGATGGTTGGTTGTCGGTGGCTGACGCTAAACGCCGAGATCAGACAATTGACGAAGGGTTCTCGCTATCACCGTCAACAGAAGAGGGTGTGTTTCTACAGTATGTTCGTGAGGTGCTGCAAGATCCAAGCACAAAGTGTGCTCTTTGGAATCACGGACCAGTCCAAAAGTTGTGTATATCTCCCAAAACAGGGCGATATGTATACAATGTCAGCGGGCACGCTCGAGGCTTGTATGAGTGAGAATAATTATACGTAGCTCCTAGTATAGATTTTTGAAATTTCAAACAGAAAAATGCTTGACGCACTCGCAGCTCATTCGCTATAATGAGATGTTAATGAAGGTTGTGTAATATGGGTTAGGTGCGGACTACGCCGGTGGCGTGGCGTTTTAGTGTGCGAAAACTTATATTGAGTAAAGCTTCGGTGCCACAACAAATGCACGAGTAGGGTTTGGAGTCCTTGCACGTGCGGATAGATAACAATAATTCAAGAGGAGTTTACATGCCTACACCTACCACGGCAACAACTGCTCCATCGCGTGTGTTTTTTACCAGCAATGACACCGCGCTGGCAGTACCCGACTTGCTGGCTCACCAAGAAGAGTCCTGGAAGGACTTCGTCGAGACGGGCTTGAGCGAAATTTTTGCTGAGCTCAACCCAATCGAAGACTACACTGGCCAGAAGCTCGAGCTGCGCTTTAAGGATTATGCCTTTGGCGAGCCCAAGCATACAGAGCAGTTTGCGAAAGAAAACAACCTGACTTTCGACGCACCACTGCAAGCCACCGTCGAGCTTATCAACAAGACGACTGGCGAAGTCAAGGAACAGAGCATCTACATGGGCGATTACCCTTGGATGACGGAACGCGCAACGTTTATCATTAATGGAACAGAGCGTGTGGTGGTAAGCCAGCTGATTCGGAGTGCTGGCGTGCTGTTTAGTGCTGACCGCGTGGCAGGGCGCAACCTCTATGGTGCCAAGATGATCCCAGGCCGTGGGGCATGGCTTGAGTTTGAGACCAGTCCATCAGGCGCAATCTACGTGAAGATCGATCGCCGCCGCAAGATTGCAGCCACTACCTTGCTGCGTGCTCTTGGTATGAGCAAAGTGTCGGCCATTCGCGAGGCCTTTGCCGATATCGACACCGGCGAGATGAAATACATCGAAGCCACGCTCGAGAAGGATCCAGCGCACGGCATTAACGAAGCGCTGATTGAGGTCTATCGCCGCCTGCGCCCGGGCGACCTCGCTACGGTAGAGAACGCTCGTCAGATGATTGAGCGCATGTTCTTCGACTTTAAGCGTTTCGACTACAGCCGCGTTGGCCGCTACAAGATCAACCAGCGCTTAGGTGTTGATGTGCCCAATACGGCTGAATATCGCACATTGCAGATGAGTGATTTGATTGGTGTCTTGCGTGAAATTATTCGCCTCAACAACACACAAGAGCCAGCTGATGATATCGACTCGCTGAGCAATCGCCGTGTGAAACTGGTTGGCGAGTTAGTGGCACGCCAGTTCCGCGTTGGTATGCTCCGGATGCAGCGCAATGCAATGGACCGTATGAGCATGAGTGACCTTGAGACAGTTACGCCAAGCCAGCTGATTAATGCTCGCCCGGTAGTGGCAGCAGTGCGCGAGTTCTTCGCCAGTAGTCAGTTGAGCCAGCTGCTTGATGAGGTGAACCCACTGTCGGAGCTGAGCCACAAGCGTCGCTTGAGCTCGATGGGGCCTGGTGGCCTCAGCCGCGAGCGAGCCGGCTTTGAGGTGCGCGATGCTCACCCCACTCACTATGGTCGGATCTGCTCGGTGGAGACACCAGAGGGTGCTAACATTGGTCTGGTGCTTAACCTCGCCACCTACGCACGTATCAACGAATACGGCTTTATTGAAACACCATACCTCAAGGTGGTTGATGGCCGCGTGACTGATGAAATCGTCTACCTCGATGCTTCGCAAGAAGTAACTGAGGTGATTGCCGACGCCGGTGCTCGTCTCAATGAGGATGGTACCTTCGTGCGCGATCGCGTTAGTGCGCGCAAGTTCCTCCAGCCAGGGCAGGTAGATACCAGCGAAGTCACCTACATGGACGCTGCACACAAGCAGATCCTTGGGTCGACCGCGAGTCTCGTGCCATTTATCGAGAAGAACCGTATTGACCGCAGCTTGACTGGCTCTAACATGCAGCGCCAGGCAGTGCCGCTTTTGCAGCCAGAGTCGCCAACGGTTGGTACTGGTATTGAGCACGAGGTGGCGCGCAACTCGAGCCAGCTTGTGACGGCCGAGGCTGATGGGGAGGTGATTCGAGCTGATGGCGAAGCAGTCGAGGTGCGCTATGCTGATGGCGTCAAGCGCTATGACCTGATCCACTTTGCTAAGAGCAATGACGATCGTTGTATCAACCAAAAAGTTCGGGTTAGCCGCGGCCAAACTGTTGCGAAGGGTGACACTCTCATCGAGGGCGCGTCCATTGCTGATGGCGAGCTTGCCCTTGGTAAGGACTTGCTGGTAGCCTTTATGCCATGGGGTGGCTACAACATGGACGACGCGGTGATTTTGAGTCGTCGCTTGGTAGAAGATGATACCCTTACCAGCATCAACATCAAGGACTACACTGTTGAAGTACGCGAGACAAAGCTTGGTCCAGAGATCGTGACACGCGATATTCCAAATGTGAGCGAGGATAGCCTTCGTCACCTGGATGAGAGCGGTATTGTGCAGATTGGCTCTGAGGTCAAGGCGGGCGATGTCTTGGTTGGAAAGATTACGCCAAAGGGTGAGCAAGAGCTCAGTAGTGAGGAGCGCTTGCTGCGTGCAATCTTTGGTGAAAAGGCCAAGGATGTGCGCGACACCAGCCAACGCATGAACAATGCCGGTGGCGGTAAAGTTGTTGGCGTCAAGGTATTTAGCCGCGAGAATGGCCACGAGCTCAAGACGGGTGTATTGATGCAAATTCAGATTTTTGTTGCTCAGTTGCGCAAGATTGGTGTTGGTGACAAGATGGCTGGCCGCCACGGTAACAAGGGTGTGTGTGCCCGCGTTATGGCGGTAGAGGATATGCCATACCTAGCTGATGGTACTCCTGTTGATGTCATCCTTAACCCGCTTGGTGTGCCAAGCCGTATGAACCTTGGCCAGCTCTTTGAGACGCACCTCGGCATGGCTGCACGAGCACTCGGCTACAAGGTTGCCACGCCGCCGTTCAACGGTGTGCCAGCCGATACCATCAAGGATGAGCTTGAAAAGGCTGGCATTGCGCGCGACGGCAAGAGCCAACTCTACGATGGCCTGAGCGGTGAGCCATTCGAGGAGCGTACAACAGTCGGCGTGATGCATATGATCAAACTCCACCACATGGTGAGCGACAAGATCCACGCCCGCAGCACTGGCCCGTACACTATGGTGACTCAGCAGCCACTCGGTGGTAAGGCTCAAAACGGTGGTCAGCGCCTCGGAGAGATGGAGGTTTGGGCACTCGAAGCTTACGGTGCTGCGACCACTCTACAGGAGATGCTGACAATTAAATCAGACGACGTGTATGGCCGAGCCAAAGCCTACGAGGCAATCATCAAGGACGAGCCAATTGCCGGGCCAAAGCTACCTGAGAGCTTTAACGTGCTTGTCAAGGAGCTGCAAGGTTTGGGTCTGCGTGTTGACCTGCTGGATGAGTCTGACGAGTCGGTTGATGCCGAGCATGTCATTGCTGCTGCAGGCCCTGCTGACAAAACCGTCCCATCTGACGAGAGCGATGACGAAGCAACCTATCTTGATGAATCCGACGGCATTGGCACGATCGCTGATGACAGCGGCATGTCTGTCCAAGATATTGACACAGTAGAAAACCTAAGCGAGGAGGAAGCCTAAGATGTCCCACGTGGTAACAGATCACGATATCGCCAATTTTGATGCGGTACGCTTGGCCGTCGCCAGCCCCGAGGATATCCTCAAGTGGAGCTACGGCGAAGTCACCAAGCCGGAGACGATTAACTATCGAACCCAGAAGCCTGAGCGCGATGGCCTGTTTTGTGAGCGAATTTTTGGCCCAGTCAAAGACATCAACCCACACGATAGCAAGCTCAAGGGTGTGCGCAGCCGCGAAGCTGCAGTAGATAAAAATGGTGAACTTGTCACCAAGTCGATCGTGCGTCGCGAGCGGATGGGGCACATTAGTCTAGCGACCCCTGTTGCGCACATTTGGTTTATGCGTGGCACACCTAGTGCAATGAGTCTCTTGCTGGGCATTACGGTGCGCAACCTCGAGAAGATCGCGTACTTTGCTACCTATGTCATCCTCGACGTTGACGCCGAAACACGCGACGCTTATTTGGCTGACCTTGAGGCTGAGACTGAGGCGGCACGGGCTGCCATCAAGATTCGCTTCCAGCGCGAAGCTGAAGCTGATGGGGCAGACGTGAAGGCTCTTGCCGAGCAGCAAACACGCGAATATGAAGAGCTTGAGGCAACCTACAGCCAAAAGAAAGCTCAGCTTGAGAGCCTACAAAAGCGCGCCCTCCTAAGCGATACCGACTACCGTAACCTCCCCGAAGAGTATGAGGAGCTCGTAAAGGTTGGTATGGGTGGTGATGCACTCAAGGCGCTGCTTGATGATATCGATCTCGACGCACTCATCGCTGATTTGCAAGAAGAAGCCGAAGGCGCGCGTGGTCAACGCGAGAAGAAGCTACTGAAGCGCCTTAAGGTGCTGGAGGGTATGCAAGCGGCAGGCATTAAGCCATCAAGCCTGTGTATGACGGTCTTGCCAGTTATTCCACCAGACCTGCGGCCAATGGTAGCCCTGAGCGGTGGACGCTTTGCGACGAGTGACCTCAACGACCTCTACCGCCGCGTCATCAACCGTAATAACCGTCTCAAGAAGCTCATCGAGCTCAACGCACCAGAGGTAATTCAGCGCAACGAGAAGCGTATGCTGCAGGAAGCGGTCGATAGTCTGATCGACAACTCGGCTGCTCGTGGTGGCCGCGCCGTCAATGCAACTGGTGGACGCCGCCGCCTCAAGAGTATTAGCGATATGCTTAAGGGTAAGCAAGGGCGCTTCCGCCAGAACTTGCTGGGTAAGCGCGTCGACTACTCGGGCCGTTCGGTCATCGTGGTGGGTCCGAAGCTCAAGATCCACCAGTGTGGCTTGCCAAAGCAGATGGCAATTGAGCTCTTCAAACCATTTGTCATCAGCTGGCTTATCAAAGGTGATTACGCCCACAACATCCGGAGTGCAACGCGCCTAATTGAGGCAGGTGAAGCGGTTGTGTGGGATGCATTGGATGAGGTAATCAAGGGCAAGTACGTTCTACTTAACCGCGCACCATCACTGCACCGTTTGAGTATCCAAGCCTTCCAGCCAAAGCTGGTTGAGGGTAAGGCGATCCAGCTTCACCCACTCGTCGCTAACGGCTTTAATGCTGACTACGATGGCGACCAGATGGCTGTTCACTTGCCACTCAGCGCCGAGGCCCAAGCTGAAGCACGCGAGCTGATGAGTGCCGTCAATAACCTACTGAAGCCTGCCGATGGCAGCCCAGTCCTCAGTATCGACCAGGACGTGGTGCTCGGCAACTACTACCTCACGTATGAGAAGCCTTCGGCTCAGACTGACACTGTCGCCGTCTTTGCCGACAGCCGGGCTGCTGAGCTAGCCTACGACATGGGCAAGCTCCACCTGCAGAGCCCGATTCGCATCCGGGCTAAGGGTGAAATCCGGACGACTACCCTGGGGCGTGTCTTCTTTAACGAGATCCTGCCAGAGGACTTCCCGTACAACAACAACGTCCAGACCAAGAAAGAGCTCAAGCGGGTGCTTGGTCAGATCTTCGAGCGTTATGGCGCGGCTGAGACTGCTATCACTGCTGACCGCATGAAGGGCTTGGCCTTCCGCTTTGCCACCACTGCTGCGGTGTCGACTGGTATGGAAGACTATCTCAGCTTCGACGAAATTGCTGACTTCGTGGCTGAGGGTGACGCACGTTCTGCTGCGATCTCGGAGCAGCTCGACCAAGGGCTTATCACTGAGGACGAGCGTTATACATTGACCGTCAACAACTGGCGCACCGTCGACCGCAAGGTAGAGGACTTCTTGCGCAGCCAGTTGGCCCACATGGATACCTCTGTCGCAACGATGGTGAACTCTGGTGCTCGTGGTAGCGTTAACAATATTAAGCTGGCCAGTGCGATGATCGGTATCCAGGTGGATGCTGCTAACCGCGAGATTGAGCTGCCAGTGCGTAGCAACTTCAAGCGAGGGTTGTCGAGCCTGGAGGCCTTCGTGGCAACGCGTGGTGCTCGCAAGGGGCTTATCGATACCGCCCTCAAGACGGCTGACTCTGGTTATCTCACGCGTCGCTTGGTCGATGTCTCGCAGGATGTCTTTACCGTTGAGGACGAAGAGGGTGATGACGATGGCTTCACTATCTACCGTAATGAGTCTGAGGAGACGATGATCGAGTTTGGCAACCGCTTGTTTGGCCGCTACACCGCCGAGGCAGTGCCGGGCCACCTCGACCGCGACCAGCTCATTACACGTGAGATTGCCAACGCTATCGAGGCAGATCAGTCGATCGACCAAGTACGCATCCAGTCTGTCCTCTCTACTAAGAACTTGCACGGTATTCCACGTAAGAGTTATGGAATCGACATGGCAACTGGCCAGCTCGTCGATGGTTCGCAGCCAGTTGGTGTTATCGCTGCGCAGTCGGTCGGTGAGCCAGGCACGCAGCTGACGCTCAACACCTTCCACAGCTCTGGTGTTGGTGGGTCAGACATCACCCAGGGTCTGCCGCGTGTCGAAGAGCTCTTTGAGGCGCGCAACCCGAAGGGTCAGGCCTACGTCACAGAAGTCGCTGGTTTGGTCGATATCTGGGAGGATGGCAAGAAGTACGTTGTACAGGTCACGCCGCAAGCAGGCAAGGTAGAGCGTATGCCGCTTGATGGCCGCATGGTGATGGTACAATCGGGCAGTAAGGTCAAGGTTGGCGACGTCATCGCATCATTCGACGATGGCACGCAGCCACTTACTGCACCGTTTGATGGAGTGGTTGAGTCCACTGGTGATTCGCTTGTCCTCACAGGCAACGCGACGGCACCAGTCCGCTACGAGATTCCTGGCACGATGTACCTCGTCGTCAAGCCAGGCGATATGGTCGAGCCAGGCGATCGCCTGACGCTTGGTTCGCTCAACCTGCACGACCTCATGCGTCTCAAGGGCACAGAGGCAACCCAGCGCTACATCATTAACGAAGTGCTTCGTATCTATGCTGCGCAGGGCCAGGATGTGGCTGGTAAGCACCTTGAGATCATCGTCCGGCAGATGTTCAGCCGGGTGCAGATTGATGATCCAGGCGACAGCACCTTCGTCATGGGCGACATCATCTCCAAGGCATCAGTGGTTGATGCCAACAAGGAGCTCGTTGCCCAGGGCAAAACACCAGCCCAGTATGCACAGCTACTGCTTGGTATCACCAAGGTGAGTATCTGGAGTGATAGCTGGCTATCTGCTGCGTCGTTCCAAGACACGACTCGCGTGCTGATCAACGCTGCCACCAGTGGCCGCGCCGACCACCTCAAGGGTCTTAAGGAGAACGTCATCATCGGTAACAAAGTACCGGTTGGTACAGGTGCACACCCCCTGCCGCTCGAGGAGAATGACTCTCCGGAGGATGAGTTTGTCGCCGAAGCCCAGGCTGAAGAAGTTGAGCCGGAAGTGACAATTGCTACTGACGAGCTATAGGGAATAGCTAGTCTAGAGCAGAAGAGCCCCACTCTCTAGTGGGGCTCTTGTTTCATAGACGGTCTTAATACTATTCGACAATTATTGTAAATATGTGATATAACAGATGTAGTATGTATGAACGTTTCTCTCAACAATCAGTTCAGTCCGGTTCAGCTGACGAGAAAGTGAGCCAACAAGATAAAGAAGTAGCTGCTACGGTAGAGAGTGCAGGCGAAGCCGCCCCTACTGGGCGGATGCGACAGATACGAGATCGCCTATCGAAGATAGCGACACGAATTGACGAGCATCTCACGTACGGTTACGATCGAAACTACCCAGACATAAGTAAAGAAGAAGCTCTCGTCATGCCCGAAGATGAACTTATAGAATCGACAAAAACAATTCTTGGCAGAGAGTTTGCTCCACGACCGAAAAGTTATGTCAATTGGCGAGTTATTGAAGGGCTAGTGAGTCTTCATGTTGTGGATCAGCGTCGTCCGAAACCTAGGACAAAACAGCACTGGTGGCAGATATTGTAATTATAAATGTAAATGCGAAGAAGAACAGAAAACTCGTCAGGATAACGACGAGTTTTCTGTTGGTTTTTTGATATTGATCTAAAATTGGCCTGCGGACAGAGCTATCCTCTTAAAGCGCGATATAGTCCAAGCTTAACCGACCATAACCTTCCTTTATCATCAAAGCAAAATGCAACGTACTTTTCCTCGTCTGCTCTGTA
Organism: uncultured Candidatus Saccharibacteria bacterium; assembly: GCA_963529005.1. Classification (GTDB taxonomy): domain Bacteria; phylum Patescibacteriota; class Saccharimonadia; order Saccharimonadales; family Saccharimonadaceae; genus Saccharimonas. Next base: position 202,956 of record CAURWY010000002.1, on the reverse strand, counting down.
GCGTAAGTTTTTTCTCCCCCAGAGCCCTCCTTCGAATTCTGGGGTTCCGAATGTGCTGACGACTTCCTGTATTGTGGTTGTATTCGGAAGGGAAGTCAGCAGTTGATAAGAAAGTGGGACGTATGGTGCTTTATGAAAGTTATCATCTTGAATATGAAGAGAAAGATCAGTAAGTACATCGTCACGCCAATGTAGTTCGAGGCCTGCGTTGTAGTATAACCAATATGACTCTGATGAGTCGGCAGCCAGAAAGCTTGGATCTGTAGTATGTATTACTGGATCTACAGCTAAGCCATTGGTGATACTGGCGACTGTTTCCTGCGCTTGATCTACATTTATCCCAACTAGGTTTATATAATTGGTAATAGGGCCTTCTAGTTGTGTTTCCATACTTCCTCTGTAAAATTGGCTTAGTTGGTTTACTAACTTTGATTATACAATAAATCACTGGTTATGTAATATGAGTTATGCTACTTCCTAACAACTATATCATCACAAACCACCCCTAGCGAGTACTGGCTAGCCTATAGTATGTACACTGATTCGCGACTCTACTGATACTTCGGCATCTCTACCGTCACTACTTCGCCTTTGCTAAGGTCGCGACATTTGTCGCCTTCGTAAACTTGCCGTAGGTCGACTTTCTTGGCGTTGCGGAGCTGGACTTTGTAGACATCACATGTGAGCATATCGTTTTGGCGGATCTGGAAGAATACCCAGCGCCCATCGCTTGATTGATAAAACAACGCTGTCCCTTGCGAATTAAAGAGATGCGACTCGGGTTGTACACCACCCAGCGGTATCTCTGCTAAGCGATAGCCTGCAAGTTTACTCTCGCGCACCGTCATCGTGCCGACAATGCCGACGTTATAACTCGAACTTGCAGCAGGCGAGTAGGCATTGTAGAGAGGAGCTTGCTGCTTGGCGAGGTCTTTGTAGTCGGCGGCATCGAGGCATTTGAACTCAACAAAGCGGGTTTCTTTGTTCTTCGGGTCGTTTGGGTCGAGTGGGGTGTTGCTAATCTGGCAGGTTACGTCGCCATTGCTACGCGTAAAGTCTGCGAGGTACGGGCCGTCTTTGTCGCCATCTTGCACGACATAGCGCGTGAATTGATCATAGTCGAGCATGTGCTCTAGAGCGGTAACGTTGCGCTTAGCTTCAGCCTTAGGTAGGGTAGCGGCAGCACTCTTGGTTTTGCTTGGGTCGGTGGCGATAGAATAAAAGCGGAAGCCCTCTGCCTTAACTGGTGTTGATAGTGATGACTTAACAGCTTCTGTCCCTTTGAAGTATTTCTTAGCACGCTCCAGTGTCTTGGTGGCAGTGAGCTGCTCGCGTGGGCCAGTCTTTGTCTCGGTGTGTTGTTCGGTATCCTTGGCTTTGTGCGGCCGAGTTGCGATATAAATAATCCCTGCCGCAATAGCAACAACTGCCAAACCAGCCAAAGCAAAGCGAATGGCCAACCCACGCGGTGTTAGGCGTGAGCGTCGATATTGAGGTGAGGAGGATGATGATCTGCTGAACAGCATAGTGTCATTATACACTGCTAGTTAGGTTGGCAGCAATGGCTCTTGCCTAAACGCAAGGTACTTCGTATAATGCAAAGCATGAGCGCTATGAAAAATCGGTTAATGCAGAAAAAACACGCTGGTTATACTGTGGTAGAGTTGCTGGTTGTGATCGTTATTATTGCCATCCTTGCTACATTGACACTCGTCTCGTACCAACGTATCCAAGCCGGTGCACAGGGGCGGACTCGCGTGGCCGACCTCACGGCAATGCGCCAAGCGCTCGATCGCTACTATACCAAAAATGGTGCATACCCGATTGCTCAGACTGCTGGTAGTACCACTCCCACCTACCAGCGCCGCGATAGCGCCACATTCTTGCGTCAATTAGTACCGACCTATATTACCGCGCTTCCCAGCGTCACTCAGGGTAGTACCACTGATGCAACCAGCAATACCTACCTATATGTCACCAATGCTCAGCAAACCGAATACAAGCTACTCTATGTCAATACAAGCGGCTTACCACCAGGTGAGTATGATGCCGTGCCTCAAGCAATGCGCACCACCGCGCCAGACCGCTACGGGGTGTGGTCAAAAAACGGCGAACGGCTCCCTGGCTAGCAGGAGCGGGTGGACTCATCAGGGGTGGTAATTACTCTACCGCCCACATTCAATCCATGCTATAATCAATCGTTGAGAGTTGTATTACTCATGCTAAAAAACACGTAAGGAGAGAAGGAGTCCCCCTATGGCAACCCCCAAGAATGTCCCTCTGAAGGACTTTCGTAACATTGGTATTATTGCCCATATCGACGCCGGTAAGACGACGACGACAGAAGGTATTTTGTACCGCACTGGTATCAACCACAAGATTGGCGAAGTGAAAGGCGATGATGGTGGTGCTACCACTGACTGGATGACCCAAGAAAAAGAGCGCGGTATCACTATTACTTCTGCAGCGGTGACCTGCTTCTGGAAGGGTCACAAGATTAACATCATTGACACCCCTGGGCACATCGACTTTACCGCTGAGGTGGAGCGCAGTCTGCGGGTGCTCGACGGCGCAGTGACCGTCTTTGATGGCAAGATGGGAGTAGAAGCCCAGAGTGAGACCGTATGGCGTCAGGCCAACAAATACGGTGTGCCACGTATCTGCTTCGTGAACAAGATCAACCAGACTGGTGGTGACTTCTACAAGTCGATCGAGTCAATCCATAATCGCCTCAGCAAGCAGGCCTTCCCGATCCACCTGCCAATTGGCTTTGAGAAGGATGTCTGTGGTGTAGTTGATCTTATCGACATGAAAGCCTACACCTATGATGACTACACCGACCACGAGCTTAAGGTGGGCGAGATCCCAGCTGATATGCTCGACAAGGCAAAGCGGGCTCGCAGCCTGCTCGTCGAGAACGCCGTTGAGGCCGATGACGACCTGATGATGAAGTTCCTCGATGAGGGTGAGGATGCCATTACTATTGACGAGCTCAAGGCAGCGCTGCGCCAGCGTGTCTTGGCTGGTGATTTCTTCCTGGTGACAGGTGGCGATGGCCGCGGTGTGATCGTCGAGAAGGTGCTTGACCTGATGGTAGATTACCTGCCAAGCCCGCTCGATGTTGGCGAGATCTGGGGTAAAAACCCCAAGACTGGCGACGAAGTAAGCCGCCAGCCCGATGACAAGCAACCAATGACTGCACTAGCCTTCAAGCTAGCTGCCGACCCATTTGTTGGTAAGCTGATCTTCATCCGTGTCTACAGTGGTCGCTTGACTGCCGGTAGCTATGTCCTCAACACAACGACAGGCGAGAAGGAGCGTGTGGGGCGCATCGTCCGGATGCATGCTGATAAGCGCGAAGAGATCGACAGTGTGGGCGCTGGTGACATTGCTGCTGTGGTGGGCCTGAAGGGTACCTTCACGGGTCATACCTTGTGCGATCAAGCACATCCAATTGCTCTTGAGGCAATTAGCTTCCCCGAGCCACCAGTATCAATCGCGGTGGAGCCCAAGACTAAGGCCGACCAGGAAAAGATGGGTATTGCTCTGCAACGCCTGGCTGAAGAAGACCCAACCTTCCGTGTCTACACCGATGAAGAGACCGGCCAGACTATCATGAGTGGTATGGGTGAGCTTCACCTAGAGATTTTGATTGACCGCATGAAGCGCGAGTTTAACGTTGAGGCCAATGTTGGTGAGCCACAAGTCGCCTACCGCGAGACCATCAAGGGCACGGCTGAGGCGCAGGGTAAGCATGCCAAGCAGTCTGGTGGTCGCGGCCAGTACGGTGATGTCTGGGTGCGCTTTGAGCCGAACGAGCCAGGCAAGGGCTACGAATTCTTCGATGAAATCAAGGGTGGTGTGGTGCCACAAGAGTACCGCCCAGCTGTGCAGAAGGGTATTAAGGAGACACTCGATGGTGGTGTGATTGCTGGTTATCCAGTTGTTGACGTCAAGGCAACCTTGTACGACGGAAGTTACCACGATGTCGACTCAAGCGAGCTCGCCTTCAATCTGGCTGCTCACCTGGCTGCCCGCGAAGGTATCAAGAAGGCTAACCCAGTCTTGCTTGAGCCAGTGATGAAGGTTGAGGTGACAACACCTGAGGAATTCATGGGTGATATCATTGGCGACCTCAATAGCCGCCGGGGTCGCATTGAGGCAATGGAAGACTTGATGGGCGGCGCGAAGCTCGTCAAGGCTATTGTGCCACTGGCAAACATGTTTGGCTACACCAGCGACATCCGCTCGATGTCGCAGGGCCGAGCTGCTAGCACGATGGAACTTGCTCACTATGAGGAAGTTCCACCAAACGTCGCGCAGGAGATTATCGAGAAGCGCAGTAAGTAAGCCTCCTTATATTATCCCTATAAAACACCTCTATTGCAGGGGTGTTTTATTATCTTAATAACACACAAAAGTCGGCATATATGCCGACTTTTGTTAATGTAAGGCTATGGCTCGTACTACTTTTTCGTCTTCTTGTCGTGCTTGGCTATTTTCTTGACGGCAATTTTTTGCGGCGCAGGTAGTGGCTTGAGTGGTACCGTTACCCTCAAGATGCCGTCCTCTAGATGGGCCTTAATCTGCTTGGCATCGCTACCATCTGGTACCTGTACACGACGACAGAAGCTTGTGCTGCTCTCACGAACAACGTAGTTGCGCTGTTTGTCCTCGGTTTTTTCGTGCCGTTCGCCGCGGATGACGAGCGCACCATTGTCAAGGCTTACATCGAGGTCTTCCTCAGCAAAGTTCGGCACGTGTGCTTCAACAACCAGTGTATTATCCACTGTGTAGACGTCAGTTGCGACAGCTTGGCTGAGTGTCGTAGTAAAGGGATTGTCAAACAGCTGCCGCTGTAATGCGCGCAATTCCTCAAATGGATTGTATTTTGTAAGACTACTCATAGGGTGCCTCCTTATGTGTTGCTTATGTATTCTTATCATAGCGCGGTAAATAGAACAATACAAGTACTTGCATCCGTCTAACAAAGCGCTTATACTTATGTTCATGGCACAATCGACTCGTCGGCAACGCAGACTGACACGGCTTACATGGCTGAGTTTCGCTGCTATGGTAGTAATTTTGTTAGGGTATATGTATTGGGATGTCGAGCTGAGCCCAGCAGCCTCTACCACCAAGACTGCTGGCAGTGGTCTGGAAAAAACACTCGTGCTGGGCACCGATCCTGGCTTTAAGCCGTTTGAATATAAGCAGGGGCAGGAGATCGTTGGCTTTGATATTGACCTTGTGCGGGAGATTGCTAAGGACACAAACCGTTCGTTACAAATTGAGGAGATCGCCTTTGATGGCCTCTTGCCAGCACTACAGGCTGGGCGAATCGACCTCATTGCAGCTGGTATGACTGTCACGCCAGATCGGCGTAAGAATGCTGAGTTCTCACACACGTACTATACTGCAGCGCAAAAGATAATTGTACCAAAGACTGGCTCAACAATTGCCACTAGTGATGACCTCATTGGCAGGCGAATTGGCGTACAGCTTGGCACTACAGCCGATACACTGGCACACAAGATTCGTGGGGCGCAGGTGGTACAACTCCAATCGACAGCTAGTGTCGTGCAAGAGCTCAGTAGTCGACGGATCGACGCTGCTATTATGGATGATGGGCCAGCTCAGCAATACCTCGCCACGAACCCGCAGCTCGTTGCCTTGCCGCGCAACCTCTCACGCGAGGATTACGCCATTGCTATCAAAAAGGGTAATAGCAAACTACTCGCTGAGGTAAACGCCAGCATTGCCGCAATGAAGCGTGATGGCCGCTATGAGAAACTCGTCAAAAAACACTTTGGAGTAGCGCGACCATGAATGTGTGGGATATCCTCTTTGGCGACGAGCGCTATCTTTTCTTGTGGCGCGGCCTAGAAGTGACCATCCTGCTCACCGTCTTCTCGACAATCATTGGGCTTGTGATTGGCCTGGTTGTCGCTCTGATGCAGCAGTCTGCTTGGCAGCCATTTCGCACATGCAAGCTACATCGCCTCCAGCGCTGGCGGCCATGGGTGAGCTTGGCTCATACCTATACCACGGTCATTCGCGGTACACCTGCTTTAGTGCAACTGCTTATTATGTATTACGTGGTATTTGGCTCGTACCGTGGGGTGCCAAAACTGTGGATTGCAAGCCTTGCCTTTGGTATCAACAGTGGTGCGTACATTGCTGAGATTATTCGCGGCGGGATCGAAAGTATCGACAACGGACAAGTCGAAGCGGCGCGCTCGCTTGGCTTGAGTCGCTGGCAAACCATGCGTTATATCATCTTGCCTCAAGCACTCAAGCATTCATTGCCGTCACTGATCAGCGAAGGGATTTCGCTCCTTAAGGAGACATCGGTCGTTGGCTGGATTGGTATGAATGATCTAATGCGTGGTGCTGATAATATCCGCTTCCAAACGGCCACCGCCTTTGAATCGCTCTTTGCTGCTGCAATGATTTACCTTGCCCTCACCACGCTATTTACGTGGGTGATGAATCGAGTAGAGAGGAGGCTTAAAGCGCATGATTAATATCAAACAGCTCCGCAAGCACTATGGCAATAATTATGTCTTGCGCGGCATTGACCTGACAATCAAGCGGGGAGAGGTTGTGGTCCTCTTGGGCTCGAGTGGTGGTGGCAAAAGCACGCTGCTTCGCTGTATTAATATGATTGAGACGCCGACAAGCGGGGAAGTATGGGTTGATGGTATTGATATGACCAATCCAGCGACCGACCTCAACAAAGCCCGGACTGAGCTTGGCATGGTCTTCCAGCAGTTTAACCTCTTTCCGCATATGACCGTAATCGAAAATATCATGCTTGCACCACTTAAGGTGCGCAAACTATCAAGAGCCAAAGCTAAGCGTCAGGCACTTCAAATGCTCGATCTGGTTGGCCTTCGCGCCAAAGCCCAAGAATACCCGAGTCATCTCTCGGGTGGGCAAAAGCAGCGGGTAGCGATTGCCCGTGCCTTGGCAATGCAGCCAAAAATTTTGCTCTTTGATGAGCCAACGAGTGCGCTCGATCCTGAGATGGTTGATGAGGTGCTAGCGGTTATTAAGCACCTTGCCGAAACAGGGATTACAATGATCGTTGTCACACACGAGATGTCGTTTGCGCGCGATGTCGCATCGCGGATTGTCTTCCTTGACGGGGGTAAGATTATTGAAGATGGCACGCCAGCCCAGGTTATTAATCACTCCACCCAGCCAAAGGTTCGCACCTTCTTCGCTGCACTCAGTAATAATTGACACATTCCTCTATGCTATAATGCGCCCAAGGAGGAATAGTATGTCAGATACAATGCAGCGATTCAAAACACTCTTTGCCGGAAGCGGCGTCGATTACGTAGAATGCGAAGTCGTTAATGCGACGCAGCGCTATCTACAGTTACGCGAGCAGGGCAAGCACGAAGGCTTCACGCCGGTGATTGTGACGCTCGATGACCTTATCCTAGATGAGATAGCGGAAGGCCTAGAGAACGCTGGCGTCCAGACAGTCCCCGAGCTTGTGCGGCGCACCATGGAAGCATCGCAGGCAATTGATGTACCAGCCTTCTTTGCTCATGTTGCACAGGAGCTGCCAGCCGAAACGGCGAAAAAGGCTCAGCGCGCTTCTATTGTGGATGATTATTTCGCGCCAGGCTTCTCGGCGTCGCCTCATGACGATGACCCTATTACAATTGACTTCATCAGCCCGCTCCAGGCAGATAGCGACAATCCGGTTATTATTATCAAACTACCAACCACAGCACCTTATGAGGCACTCGCCTATCTCTGTATGGGTGGTTGGAATGATTGTCCCGAGCCAGCTATCCAGGTGGCGGTGTCGCGCTATTGGTATGAGAAGTACGGTGCTGTTCCTGCCGCTATCAGCCATGATACTGTTGAGTATTATGTCGAGCGTCCACCGCAGACCGATGCTGATACTAAGGCGGTTGCTGTTGAGCTCTTCTATTTTTCATATGGCGACGCAGTCTATCAAGGGTCGGAGACCTTTGAAGCTTTGGCAAACCAGGTATATAGCAGTCGACAGTGGTATGTTTGGTGGGACTAGCTACTTTACTTTTTTGCCACCGCACCCTATAATAAATCCTAACGCGCGACGCGTTTTGTCGTAGTGTCTCTACTCCGGCAAGTAGCTCGCGTCGTACCAAATATTAACATAAGTAAGGAGTACTTACCTACATGGCAGATTTCGATCGAAGTAAGCCACACATTAACGTTGGTACTATGGGTCACGTCGACCACGGTAAAACAACGTTAACGGCTGCCATCACTCACGTGTTGGCAAAGCGTCTTCCAAGCGATGTAAACAAGCCTCGCAACTACGAAGACATCGACAACGCTCCTGAGGAGAAGCAACGCGGTATTACCATCGCCAGCTCCCACCAGGAATACGAGTCGGAAAAGCGCCACTACGCGCACGTTGACATGCCAGGTCACGCCGACTATGTCAAGAACATGATTACTGGTGCCGCTCAGATTGACGGTGCTGTGCTAGTGGTTGCCGCCAACGACGGTCCATTGCCACAGACACGCGAGCACGTGCTGCTTGCTCACCAGGTTGGTGTGCCAAAGATCGTCGTCTTCCTCAACAAGATGGACTTGGCTGACCCAGAGTTGGTTGAGCTGGTTGAGATGGACGTCCGCGAGCTGCTCACCAAGAACGGCTACGATGGCGACAACGCACCAATCATCAAGGGTTCTGCTACCAAGGCGCTCGAGGGCGACACCGAGGCAGAAGACGCCGTGATGGAGCTGGTGGCTGCTATGGACGACTACTTCGAGTTGCCTCAGCGCGACCTCGACAAGCCATTCTTGATGCCAATCGAGGATGTCTTCTCGATCAAGGGTCGTGGTACAGTTGCAACTGGCCGTATCGAGCAGGGCGTCATCAAGATCAACGACCCAGTAGAGATTGTTGGTCTTAAGCCAACTCAGACCTCTGTCGTGACTGGTGTTGAAGCCTTCAAGAAGAGCCTCGACCAAGGTCAGGCAGGTGACAACGCTGGTCTGTTGCTGCGCGGCATCGAGCGCACCCAGATCGAGCGCGGTCAGGTGATTGTCGCTCCAGGCACACTCACCCCACACACCGAGTTTGAGGCGGAAGTCTACATCCTCAAGAAGGAAGAGGGCGGCCGTCACACACCATTTAGCAAGGGCTACAAGCCACAGTTCTACTTCCGCACAACGGACGTGACTGGTGAGATTGAGCTCCCTGCCGACAAGGAAATGGTGATGCCAGGCGACCAAGTAACCTTTAAGGTGACCTTGAACGCCCCAATCGCTATGGACAAGGGTCAAGACTTCGCTATCCGCGAAGGTGGCCGTACAGTCGGTGCCGGTGTTGTGACCAACATCGTCAAGTAGTTTGCACAGTACTCGCAAACTCACAAAATACCTCCCACAGGGGAGGTATTTTTGTTTTTTACACAAAAGATGGTATGATACCGCTATGAACTATACTATCACGAAGCATACCACCACGCAGGGTTTGCCTGTCTGGCTGGTCGACACTCCTGATGCAGCAACGATTCAAACTACCATTGCCGTGCGGGCAGGGTATGAGTACGCTGGTGACGCTCGCATCTACGAAGCACCACGTATCGTCCAGCACGTCCTGACCCAAACCATGAATGATAACCACATTGGCGCGTCAGCGTGTATCTACCAAGATCGGCTGCAGCATTTTGTGGCTTATTCACTTCAGGCAGAGAGCGCACCGCAGTTTGCTACAAAGCTGGGTCACATGATACACAGCCTCTATCAAACACGTATCACACGCAGTGCCTTCCAGACTGCTAAAAAGCGCACGCTTGCCGAGCTTGCTAAGGAAAAGCATGATATTGATGCTGCACTGATGAGCGACAATCAGTACCAGATGTTTGGACGGCCAAAGCTCGCACAGCGTACTCAATCAGCAACTGATATATCACTAAGAGATGTGCAGCGATTTTATGGGATGCTTTATACACTAGCTAACAGTGACATTGTTATCACTGCTAATATGCACGCGCCTGATTGGGATGAGACGGTAATTCTGCAGGCGATTGAGCAAGCTTGTGATGGTGCCGCGGTTGGGCAGCAATTTCCGCTCTATCAGCTGAGCCGTCTCAAGACCATAACGCAGCAAGGTCGCTACGGGTCAATTATTGTGCCCCGGGATTCAGCAAAGTTCCTCCAGGGCGGGGACTCATCATACACAATTGGTATTCACGGATTTCGCCTCAACTCCGTACAGAATCCACTCATGGAGATAAGCATTCGGATGCTTACAGAATGCATATTGGTGTTATTTACGGTGTCGAAGTGGTTTGACGATTCATTCAAAGACCATCCACTATACCAAGCGCAATGTGTAGCAAAATATTGCCGATTGTTTAATATGTTTATTCGTGAAACTGGGCAATCATATCGATTTATGATTCATTATATTGTCGAGGATGACAATATGCCACTGTTTGAGAAAAAACTGTGGCAGGGATTACAAAAGCTTGCAAATGAAGGAGTACCCCCTGAGGTATTTAAGATTGCTCGGCAGGCAGTGCTGTGGCGGATTAATAATGAGACAAAGACAGCAGAGCAGTTTCATCAGTGGATAACGCGGCAGATCATTAAACGATTTGATGATAAAAAACCGATAGTGAGTAGTGAGGATCTTATCAAAGCATGCCGCCAAATAGATCCACAAATGGTTATGAATGTAGCGAAGGTTTCGCTCCTCAAGAATGCTATTTTTAATACCCACATGACAATTGAGGGTCATCATCAAGCAATTGCAAAAACGATCTATAACACCATGCAACCAGTACTACTCGACTATAACGATCTCATACAGGAAGGGGCAGCAAAGGAAATGAGACATCACAATACACCTGATAAAAATATGTAAGCAATATAAGATTAAAAAGAGTGATAGTTGCTATCACTCTTTTTTGATTAATCAGCGTATAGCGGTGCTACATCCGGATCTCGACATCCACGCCAGCTGGCAAGCTAAGGTTGTGGAGGTTGTCGATTGTCTTGGGTGTAGCATTGGTGATGTCAATCAAGCGCTTGTGGACACGCATCTCGAATGTCTCACCGCCAGTCTTGTATACGTGCGGACTTTTTACTACTGTGTAGCTGCTGCGCCGCGTTGGTAGTGGCACAGGACCTGCGACGTTTGCGCCAGTGCGCAGGGCGGTGTCGATAATTTGCTTGGCTGATTGGTCGATCACCTTGTGGTCGTATGCCTTGAGGCGAATCCGAATCTTGAGCCCTTGGTTGTTTTGAGCCATTGCTCCTCCTTTTATGTGCAACTCTGTAACTTTAGCAAGATCGAAACAAGCTAAATTATCAGAGTAAATTAATAATACATCTAGCATTATATCATGAGAATAGTCTGTATCCGAACATCAGCTACAAAAGCACGAATCTCTCGCATATTTTTGAGCTTAAAGCCGGATTGACAACTGACCCTTTCGCTTCTGAGGCAATTCGTGTATACTGTACTAGATATAGCGTTTAGTAGTTAGTGGCAAAAGGGACAATATATGAACTGGAAGATTATTCTTCGATCGCTCAAAAATAAAGACATGCAAAAACGCCTTGGTATCGTGCTAGGGCTCATCGTTGCCTATCGTTTCTTGGCGCACGTGCCAGTGCCGTTGGCCGAACCAAGCCGACTCAAGGATATTATCCAGAACGTCGTATCGGCGAGTGACTTTGGTGGCTTCTTAAACATCCTGACTGGTGGAGCATTGGCCCAGTTATCTATCGTTTTGATCGGTCTTGGGCCGTTTATTAACGCCAGCATTATTACCCAGCTCCTCACCAAAGCTATCCCAAGCCTTGAGGAGATGCACAAAGATGGTGAGTCGGGCCGACGCAAGATCAACCAGTGGACGCGTATTGCTAGTGTGCCGCTGGCGATTGCTCAATCGATCGGTATCATCTATTTCCTGCGCCAATCGGTCCTGGCTGGGAGCACAACTGGTACAGTGGCTGGCTCCCTCCATGAGTGGATTGTCGCGGTAACGGCGCTCACTGCTGGCTCGCTACTCTTGATGTGGCTCGGTGAGCTGATGACAGAGCAGGGCGTTGGTAATGGTATTAGCCTACTCATCTTCGCTAGTGTCATCAGTCAGCTACCAACCACCTTTGGGTCAATCTACTCATCGCTCTTTAATACTCAGAATGGTTCGCTCAGCGTCTTTGGCTGGTTCTCACTACCCGTTAACCCGACAACCTTCTGGACAGTAGTTGTCCTTGGGACGATCGGCCTCATCCTACTTTATCTCCTCGTTAAGATTAACGAAGCACAGCGCATTGTCACGATCAATTATGCCAAGCGGGTTGGCGGCAATAGCTCGTATGGTGGCATTAAGAGTATCTTGCCTATCAAGCTCATCGCTGCGGGTGTGGTACCAGTTATCTTTGCAGTGGCATTCCTCAGCTTACCAGCTTTCGTAGGGCAATTATTACATGCAACACCTGGTGCAAACCAGCAATTAGCAAATAACCTTATCCAATGGTTCCAGGCACCGACCGCTCAAACATACGCCACCGGTGGCCTGACAGTGCTTATCTACCCATCGATCTACTTCTTACTCGTCATTGCTTTTACCTACTTCTACACCGGTATCGTCTTTAATGCGAGCGAAATTACGGAGAGTCTTGAAAACCAAGGTGGCTTCATTGAAGGGATTCGCCCTGGCCCTACCACTGAGAAGTATCTGTCACGCACCGTCAATCGGCTCAACCTGTTTGGGTCGCTTGCTCTGGGGCTCATCGCCATCATTCCGTTTGCGATCGACTACGTCTTTGCGCAGCTTGGCATTAATGCTAATAACATGGCAATTGGCGGTACGAGCTTGCTTATCGTTGTGACTGTTGGCCTTGAGACACTCCGTCAGATTAACTCACGAGCGCTGATGGTAACATATGACGACTTCTCGGTCGATGACCTTGATACTAAGCCAAAGAAGCGTGGCTTACTCGGCCGGCGGCGTACTACCGCAAAGGCATAAGCTATCACTAATATATTTCGCAAAAATACCGCCACCTTCATCTGTGGCGGTATTTTTGATACGGTTCCGTATTCCATAATAATTCGTTCATGAGTCTTTAGAACGTGCGCTATGAGTGGCATAGCGCCTCATTATTGCAATTCATATAGAAGGGGAGGATGCAGAACCGTAGCGGGATAGAGGCTGTTGAATAATGGTGAGCTTTTAAGCCTATATATCCATGAAAGCCTAGAGAGTGCTACTTTTAGAAGTAGAGCTATCTCTCTTACGACTCCATTCTGATATAAGAATAGGGCCATCCATAATCTCACAATAAATAATGCAAAAAGCTGGCTACTCCTCTTTACTCCTACAGAGAAATAGCGTATAATACGAAGCTGTATATCTATGGCAAGTTCGAAAGAAGTTATCAAATTGCGCGGCAAGGTAGTGGAAGCACTGCCTAATACGCAATTTAAGGTAGAATTAGAGAACGGCCTAAGCATTATCGCTCACATCAGCGGCAAGATGCGCAAGCATCACATCCGTTTGGTCCCAGGCGATACCGTGGAAGTCGAGTTAACCCCTTACGATCTCACGAAGGGCAGAATCGTCTTCCGCGCACGCGTTTAATAACGTAGAGCAGCGGCCTGATATCACCGCTGTTCTCAGTAACAGCAGGTTTTTCCTGTAGGGAGATTTGTACGCTCATGAAAGTTCGTGCGAGTGTCAAAAAGATCAGCCCCGATGATCAGCTGGTCCGGCGCAAAGGCCGACTCCGTGTCATCAACAAGAAAAAACCTAAGAATAAGCAAAGGCAGGGTTAAGCATGGCTCGAATTGCTGGGGTAGTTATCCCATCAGACAAGCAAGTGCACATTGCTCTTACCTACATCCATGGTATTGGGCGCACGCTTGCTCGAGACATCCTTGCGGCGGCAAAAATTGAGCCGACCACTCGGGTGAAAGATCTCACCGAGGCTGAGGAGCAGAAACTTCGCGACATTATCGACAAAGATTATGTCACTGAAGGCGATCTGCAACGCCTGGTGACCAACAATATTAAACGCCTTAAAGACATTGGTGCATACCGCGGCTTGAGGCACAAAAATGGTTTGCCAACACGCGGTCAGCGCACTCGAACGAACGCACGAACTCGCAAGGGTAAGGCGATCGCCGTCGGCGGAGCACAGCCAAAGGCAGCAAGTAAGACGTAGGAGAAAGGACGAGATATGGCACAAGCAAAATCCACCAAGAAAAAGCAGCGCCGATCAGTCCCATCTGGTCAGCTGCATGTACAGGCAACCTTTAACAACACTATCGTCACATTTGCAGATAGCAAGGGCAACGTCTTGACCGCTGCCAGCGCTGGTGCATGTGGTTTTCGTGGAAGTAAGAAAGGCACAGCCTATGCAGCACAGATTGCTGCAGAAAAAGCCGCAGAAGCTGCCAAGAGTAGCTACGGCATCCGCACTGTTGACGTATTTGTCAAGGGTGTTGGGCTCGGCCGTGATGCGGCAATCCGCGCAATGGCCGGCTTCGACATTGCCGTCAATAGCATCAAAGATGTAACGGGTGTGCCACATGGTGGCGTTCGCCCACGAAAGGCAAGGAGGGCGTAAATGGCACGAGATAGAAGCCCAATCGTGAAGCAGAGCCGCCGCGAAGGCGTGGCACTTCACCCTAAGGCACACAAGATTTTGGCACGCAAAAGCGGTATTCCGGGCGAGCATGCTCATGGCCGTCAGAGCAAGCCAAGCATGTACGCAACCCAGCTGCGCGAAAAGCAGAAGGTACGCCGCATGTATGGCCTACTAGAGAAGCAGTTTGCTAAGCTTATGAACGAAGCAACTCGCAAACCAGGCCTAAGCGGTGAGAACCTGCTCCGCTTCCTCGAGCTCCGGCTCGACAACGCTGTGTACCGTGCTGGCTTTGCGACGAGCCGTCGCCAGGCGCGCCAGCTGGTGAGTCACGGTCACTTTGAGCTTAATGGTCGCCGCGTTGATATTCCATCAATCCGCCTCAAGGCAGGGGATGTCATTACCGTTCGACCAAAGAGTGCAAAGTCTGGCTACTTTACTGCAATTGACGACATCTACGGCAACACCTCCCAACCACCTCTGAGTTGGCTCAAGAGCGATATTAAAAAACTCAAGATCGAAGTATCGGGCGAGCCAAAGCGCGAAGAAGCTGAGGCTGGTATCAACGAGCAACTGATTGTTGAGTACTACTCACGCTAACAAGGGTAAGGAGAATTTTGTACATGTCTAAATTAATTCACGATCCAGCGTTGGCGCGCATCGATGACAATGGGCCGCACAGCAGCACGTTTGTCATTGAGCCACTGCACGCCAGCTACGGCAACACGCTGGGCAACAGCTTGCGCCGGGTGCTGCTGAGCAGTATTCGCGGCGGAGCCTTTACGGCTTTCCGAATGCAGGGTGCGACACATGAATTTACCACCGTGCCTGGCGTCAAAGAGGATGTTGTTGACATCATGCTTAACCTCAAGGGTGTCGACTTGGTTGTGCACAGCGATGAGCCAGTCGAGCTGCGGCTTGAGAAGCAAGGCGCTGGTGCAGTAACCGCTGGAGATATTGCAGCTAATGCTGAGGTTGAGGTTGTTAACCCTGAGCACGTTATCTGCACAATTGACGACCCACAGGCTAATGTCGTTATTGATCTGGTGGCCGAGGCTGGTCGGGGATACTACCCGATAGAGGAGTCGAGTGCTAACCGACTGCACAGTGACATGATCGCCATGGACGCGCAGTTTAGCCCTGTGACGCGTGTGCGCTTCAAGGTCGATCCAACTCGTGTTGGTCAAGAAACCAACCTAGAGCGGCTTGAGATGACCGTCGAAACTGACGGTAGCTTGACGCCACGCGATGCCTTCGAGCAAGCTGCGGCGATTTTGGTCAATCAGTATACCGCTCTTGCTGGTAGTACAACTGTTGTATCGGCACCAGCGCTTGGCACTCAAACTGCCGAGGAAGATAACGAGTTGAATACCTCGATCGAAGACCTCGGCCTCAGTGCCCGCACTGCAAACGCGCTCATCAACAATGAGATTCGCACCGTTCATGACCTCGTCACTTTGACAGAGCAGGACCTGCGCGAGCTTAAAGGCTTTGGCAGCAAAGCCCTCGACGAAGTAAAAGATAAACTAGCAGAATTGGAGCTCTAAATGCATCGACACGGATACAAAGGGCGCAAGCTCGGCCGCGAACGCGATCAACGTCGAGCCCTGCTCAAAGGCCTAGCAACCAGTTTGGTTGTTGAGGAGCGAATCGAAACAACGCTGCCAAAGGCCAAGGAGTTGGTGCGCTACATCGAAAAGCTCATTACCAAAGCTAAGAAGGGTGACCTCGCGCATCGCCGCGCTGTCATTGCTGGGCTCAGCACACAAGCTGCAGCAATCAAATTGGTTGACCAGATTGCCCCGCAACTCAGCCATCGGCCAAGTGGCCACGTGCGTGTGTATCGGACACGCCTGCGCCGTGGTGATGGTGCGCAGATGGCAGTGATTGAGTTTGTTGACGAACTCAAGCCAATGCCTAAGCCCGAGGCAACCGCAAAGGAGGCGAAGTAGTTATGGCTCACAAAACATTCTCGCAGAAGCCAGCCGATGTTAGTCGGCGCTGGATTTTGATCGACGCGAGCCAAGCACCACTTGGCCGCACTGCAACAACCATTGCGCAGTACTTGGTCGGCAAATACAAGCCAACTTACACGCCGCATGTCGATGGAGGCGATTACGTTGTCGTCATCAACGCGGCTAAGGCTGTTGTGACTGGCAAGAAAGAGACGGACAAGATCTACTACCATCACAGTGGTTTCCCTGGCGGTATCAAAGACGCTCAGCTCAAGGAAGTGCGCGAAAACGCACCAGAGCGCATCATTACTGCTGCTGTGAAGGGTATGCTACCCAAAAACAAGCTTGCAGCAGACCGCCTAGCTCGTCTCCGCGTCTTTGCTGGCGAAGAGCACGCCCACACCGCACAGCAACCAGAGAAAGTAGAGGTACAATAAATGGCACAAGCAACATACGATTATGGTCTTGGCCGGCGCAAAAGCGCTACTGCCCGCGCTCGACTGGTCAAAGGTAAGGGAAATGTGACGATCAATGGCAAGTCAGCGCTTGACTACCTGTCAGGCAACAAGACATTGCTAGCTGAAGTGACTGACCCACTGGCCTTGGTTGGCAAGCAAAAAGAGTTTGATGTTACCGTCCTAGTGAAGGGTGGTGGCCTCAGCGGTCAGGTTGATGCTATCAAGATGGCGATCGCTAAAGCGATTACTGTTGGCGCACCAGACCTGCGTGGTACACTCAAGAAGGCCGAATTCTTGCGCCGCGACCCACGCGAAAAAGAACGCAAGAAATACGGCTTGCGCAGCGCCCGCAAACGCGAGCAATACTCGAAGCGTTAAGCATTTTGCCTGCTTCATAACATACCCTGTCAACATGGCAGGGTATTTGCTATGACAGCAATATTACTATCACCCCGTATTGTATAATTAATATTATGGAGACCATTACAAAACCCAACTATATTATTGATGGCGTCACTTCTTTAAGCCCGGAGGATTGTCAGCGCTATGGTATCCGTGCGATTGGCTTTGATGTTGATGGCACACTCACCGACTATCTTGAGTCTATGGCTGAAGCCGAGCAACATGCACTGACTAAACTAGGCCACGCTGGTTTAGAGTTATTTATCATCAGCAATGCATACAATGAGCGGGCAGGGGAGCTGACCCAGATATTCGGTGACTATATGCCGGCCGATCATATCATCACACCTAAGGCTTGCGTCGACCCTCGTGACCCACAAGATACACCAGACAACCACAGTAAACCCAAACCTGATATGATTTTACATGCCCTGGCTCAGCTCCCAGAGGACTTTCATCCAAACCAGTTCTTGATGGTGGGTGACCAACTCTTCAAAGACCCGGTAGCTGGCCATCACGCAGGTGTACAAACCGCGCTCGTCTCTCAATTAGGTACACACGACCATCCAAGTGTTGCTCAGCAACGCGCCGCTGAGCGAACTGCGCTGCAGCAGCTTGGATTGCCTTATTCGCGGGATAAATATCCTACGCGCTTAACGCCAACAGAGTAATACATATAAATGTCACAGCCCTTTGGCGCGTAGTGGCGAATCAACCATGTTACCGTCCTAGTGAAGGGTGGTAGCCTCAGCGGTCAGGTTGATGCTATCGATGATGACGCAAAACGCATCCAGCAGTTAGCACCGCGAACATACTCAAAAAATTGCTACCAAACATGTCATCCACATCTTTAATTCACGACGGTTTATCGAGACTATATGTTAATTTCGCCACCCGCAATTCTACACATCTAAAAACGCTCAAAAAGGTAGTATCACAGTATCGACTACCTCTCATATGTTATATCATGCCAAACACACCAAGTCGTCGCATTGTGACAAGTCCAATACCGGTCACGAATAGGATTGCAAAAATAGACAACGTCCAGCAACCAGCTCGGTGCCATCGCTGGCCTTCCGTTGTCTGCGGCTTATAGCGAAACCTCAAGAGGAGCACGAGACCAACGAGCATCGCGATAATAGCAGCCTCGATACCCACACCCACAAGATCAACTCCATACCGACCGCTCGACCCAACCTGAACAATCCCTGGGGTGTTCTCACTTGAGCAGGGATCCACCTCGTGCACAGGACTGATGATTCGCTGGTCTATACTTGTATTCCAGTATGATACGTAATCTTTTTTAGGTGGCATGCACATTGTTTCTCTCCTTGATTACTGGTGTTTTTAGTATAGCGTATATCGTCATCGCAGTTCAATTAAAAGATGGTACAATAATATACTAAGTATGTACGACAAACTCCACGAACTATTTGGCCTGGCGTATCCGCTGCATGCCCAAGTATGTGGCGATTGGCACGACATATCTCGACCAGTTATTGTACTTATTCACGGTATTGGGGTAAATCATAATATTTGGCAAGACGTGTTAAACCAGCTTGGTGACCAACCAGTCTTGGCAGTTGATTTGCTGGGCTTTGGTCAATCGCGCAAGCCTGCCTGGCCCGATTATACCCTGACCGATCATGCGCGTGCCCTGCGCAAAACAATTCGCCACGCTGCACCACTGCGCCAGGTAATCTTGTGCGGGCATTCACTTGGTACACTAGTCGCAATTGAATACACCAAGCTGTTTCCTCGCCGCGTCCAAAAGCTTGTGCTGTGCTCACCACCAATCTATCTACCAAGTGATATTGCTAAGCGTCCACTACGCGAGGCATTGCTCAAGACAATCGGCAAAGGATTTCTTAAGGCGATCAACGCATCACCAAAGCTCATCGGCGCAGTCAATCAATACAAACGGACACAGAAGAATTTTCATGTTAGCCGCGAAGGGTTTTCTCCGTATGCCAAGACGGCGCGCAATAGTATTTTACTCCAAACCTCGCTCAGTGATGCCTGTAATCTACCACCACTACCGATAACGATTCTCTACGGCACACTCGATGCAGTGATGATACCAAAGCACTTCAAGGCAATCCAGCGCCAGCGTCGTAATGTCGTGATTGAGACAGCCATCACTGGCCACGAGATCCGCAAACGCTATGCCAAACTTATTGCCAAACACCTCGAACAATAGAGCCCCCTTATTGTAGAAGGGAGCTCTATTATCCGTTAGAAAAGAAATTCTTCTTGTACTATGTTACCGTGTTTTGTTTTGGAAGTCACATAGCGTCGCTGATACGCTATTATCAGTACTTGACTCCACCACAACTTGCATGTTTGAATCACTTGATAGCTTCATCAACGAATAGATCTGCCCATCTGGCATAGCAATCTCAAGGCTCCCTTTGTCGGCAACGAGATAGACAAAGTAGCGCTGGCGATTTTGCCAATTATTATATACAGCATACGCCTTCTCGTACTTATTTTTCGCTTCACCAGTGATCTTCGAGCTATTCCGTTTCACCTCGTAGGTGCCAGTCTCGGTGTTAAGGTCAACACTCACGCGGCTGTCTTTTTGATTGATAAAGACCCGAACGTGGCCTTTCGTATTGGCCGTATTGTTTGCAAAGTGAAGACTAATCTCTTGCGAAGCTTTGCGATTGACTTTGAGCAATTCTTTGTGGTAGCCATCAGGTGCAATCTTAGACGTTCGGGCCGATTGCTTTGTGCGGAGGCCGCTGGTGCGCGCATTGTTATTGATCAAGCGCGACCGCACGACATACTTTCCATCCTTTTGGGTCATCGAGAGGGAATGGGTTGAGCTCATCGAGCCGATATGCTTCGCCTCTTGACCGTCATCCTTCAGAATCTGTCCTTGTGAGTACTCCCAGTTGCCCATCCAGCCAATACTCTTAACGCGTGTTGGGCTTTCTTGGTAGTAATTAGCACCGTAATAATCCGTTCCGTAGTCAAGCCGCTCTGGTTGCTGCTCGGCGACAAAGTTACCATTGGCTTCGAGGTGGCCAATCATGTAGTAGCTACCTGTTGTCGAACCATATTGATAGCCATTAGCTCCAAAAAGCAGAGCGTGCTTGGTAATCTTTGTTTGTGGATCATAGAAGCTCTTGAGGTTAGGGCACTCGATAAGGCCAAGATCTTTGCCGTCAAGCGTGCTACCGTTGAGCATGGTTGCGCCCTGGTATTCCCACTTTTTTCCGTCAGTACTTGAGTAGATACCAACCTTATCACCCTCAGCCAGATACATCATCAGCTTCTTGGTAGATTCATTGTACCAGACGTGTGGGTCGCGGAAATTCTGCTCTTTGGACTTCGCCTTCATGACTGGCTGGCTGTGATTATACGGGTGGTAGGTGCGGCCATCATCGAGCGAATATGCGACATATTGGTGTTGACCAGTCTCAGTATAGCTCGTAAAGTAGGCAATTATTGCCGTTTTGGGTAAGTCACGGAAAAATCCATTGCTGTTCTGATACACCGAGCCCGAGGCAACTGCCGACCAGCCGTTGACAAACTTAGGAATCGCCACACCAAGATCTTCAAAGTGCTCCCAATCCTTCGTGCGAATATGGTACCACTCAGTGCCATCATTGCTCGACTTGTAGTTTTTGTTGAGCAAGTAGTAAAGGTGATAGTAGTCATCCGTTCCTTTGAAGATCGTCTGGATGTCATTCATGAAGCCTTTTGGCGTATTGTAGTGGTTTGATTGCTGGAATCCATCAGTATTGGTGTTGGCAGTAATGTTAGATAGATTGCTATTGCTGAGTTTCTGAGCAGATCGTGCGTGAATATAACTCGACCCCACGCTCAGCAGCGCAAAGCCTGCCACCAGCGCAACAAGAGTGTATTTTGTCGTATTTTTTTTCGTTTTGATGGTTTTTAGCATGGTGCTCCTTAGATTTTTCTTGACATTAGCAAATCAATACACAGTACATTATGAGTGTCGTTCGTGGCGTTCTCCCGTCGTCTTTCTTAACTCCTCTCGTCTCGATTGTTCGAAACGAATCCTTACTATCTAGCTAACCAGAAACGCTACGCTATGTCAATGATATCGTTTCGTATAGTACCTCATATACTGCATGTTCTGACCGCTTATTCAAACTCGCCACCGAAAATGCTATACTACGTATATGTCCAAAGAAGTTATCCTCACCGGAATTCGTAGCAATGAAGAGCCAACGCTTGGCAATTATCTTGGTGCTTTTGTGCCAATGGTACAGTTGCAGCAGCACTATGCTGGGCGCTACCAGCTCAACATGTTTGTGCCCGACCTCCACAGCTTTACCACACCGATCGACCACACGACACTTTACGAGAATACGCTAACAAACCTCAAGTACTTCATTGCGGCAGGGCTTGACATCACCGACGAACATACGTTTCTCTACCGGCAGAGCTTCATCCCAGCACATAGTGAACTCACATGGATTTTAGATTGCTTTACTGGCTTTGGCGAGATGAGCCGCATGACGCAGTTTAAAGAAAAATCAGCTGATACCAACAATAATGTCACTGTTGGGCTCTTCAATTACCCTGTCCTAATGGCAGCTGATATTCTTCTTTACAACGCTCGATGGGTGCCAGTCGGTGAGGATCAGTTCCAGCACCTGGAGATTACCCGTGATATTGCACTGCGCATGAATCATAAGTTCGGCGAGCTTTTCACTATTCCAGAGCCAACTGCCAAGCAAACCGCCTTCATCCAGCGCGACACCGGTCTACGCATTCGCAGCCTGACGAACCCAGAAAAGAAGATGAGTAAGAGTTCAACCGACCAAAAGTCCAAGATTAACCTTGCTGATACCCCCGCCCAAGCGCGCAAAAAGATCATGGCTGCCACAACAGACTCGCTTGGTGTTATCAACTTCGACTGGCAGCGTCAGCCAGGCATTACGAATCTGCTTCAACTGCTTGCAATCTTGACCAATCGCCCGCAAGCCGAGGTGAATGCCGAGTGGGTAGGGCAGACCCAATATGGTCCACTCAAGCGTGCAGTAGCTGAAGCAGTGGCTACCTTCCTCACTGATTTTCAAGCGCGGCTCGCAGGCATCTCCGACGAGACACTGCTTGCTACTCTCGAGCGCTCTGAGCGAGCAATGAATGAGGTCGCTAGCATCACGCTCCTCCGCGTACAAAAGGCGGTTGGCTTGCGGAGTACATCATGAGTATAGTGCGAGATGGAGTCATTGTATGAAAATCACATCAAGCGACCTCCTTGCTATCTTACGGCAGTTTCGTCAAGCAACTGACGATAATGTCCCGCGTCACATCGACCAAATCGCCAGTAGCCACCCACAGCCTATCAACCAGCTGGTGCGTTTTCGCTTCGACCGCCGGCAGTACTTTTTGCTCATCGACGACACAGCGGAGGATCATACACCCTACATCATGCGGCAGATCTACACCGCAAAAAGTGACGCAACAGGGGAGATTCTCCCCAACCCACTCAGTGACATCGCGACCTACGGCCTGCCGTTCAAGGGTAAAGACGTCTACCTTTTTCAGCAGCAGCGCACCACCCAGCGCCTTGATAGCCTGCTTGCAACGCGCCACCCCGAGACCAGTCGCTCCACTTGGCAAAAACACATCAAGGCTGGCCACGTCGCTGTCAACGATAGAGTCGTCTGTCAGCCACGCCAATTGGTCGCAGAGACCGATAGTATCGCCATCAACCTACCTGATATGGCCGACCATAGCGACAAAACCCTCCCGATCCTCTACATCGATGATGACGTGATTGTTATCAATAAGCCAGCTGGTATCCTGACGCATAGTAAGGGTGCACTCAATGATGAGTTTACGGTAGCGGACTTTTTTCGGCGTTATACATCGGTTGGACTGGAGACAAATCGGCCGGGGATTGTCCATCGGCTCGACCGCGACACCAGCGGGGTAATGATTGGCGCACGTACGCCCGAGGCCTTTCAGCGGCTTAAGAAACAATTCGCTGAGCGCCACGCCAAGAAGACATATCTAGCAGTTGTAGCAGGGCAACCCCGTCAGCAGCAAGCTAAGATCGATGTCCCGCTGGGGCGCAACCCAGCCGCACCAAGCACCTTCCGAGCCGATCCACGTGGCAAATCTGCCCAAACAATCTACAAAGTACTCGCCGCGCAGCCCAGTATGAGCCTGCTCGCGCTGCGCCCCCGCACTGGCCGGACACACCAGCTGCGCGTCCATTTGGCCTATATTGGCACGCCGATTGTTGGTGATCGCGTTTATGGATCAGCAGGGGAGCGCCTCCTCCTGCACGCCTATCAGCTCAAAATCACAACTCGTGCTGGTGTGCGCCAGACCTTTATTGCACCGCCGCCAGCCGCCTTTATAGCACTCTTTCCCGAGGGAGCCGATGTCATCGCTCGTTTATAACCCCCGCACCGAGCAGCGTCTTACCCAGCTTGCGCAGCAGCCACCACAGTCATTGCTTCTTGTTGGTGCACCTGGGCTTGGGCTTATGACCGCGGCACGGCAGGTTGCGAGCCGCACCGCACTTATCCTCCGGCCTCATACCAGCCAGGGCCATGATGACCAGCAACGCGGGACGATTCGCGTTGATGACATCCGCTCGCTGCACACACTCACCCAGGGCAAGGCAACGGCTCGGCAATTTGTCATTATCGATGATGCCGACCGGATGACACCTGCCGCCCAAAATGCCTTCCTTAAGCTCCTCGAAGAGCCGCCCCACGCGCTTCATCTCGTCCTCACCAGCCATCGACCCCAACGCTTGCTGGCAACAATTCGCTCACGCGTCCAAACCGTCCACATTATTCCACCTCAGCGAGCTCAAACAGCCAATCAGCTTGATCAACTTGGCATTAGTGATCCGACGCGCCGCGCTCAGCTACAGTTTATTGCGCAGCAGCAACCTGCAACGATCGCACGCTTGGCTGCTAATGATGAGGAGTTTCGCACCATTGCTCTGGCAATGACCGACGCGCGTCAGTATATCACTGGTGCTACCCGTCAACGCATCGTGATTGGGCAGCGCTATAGCCACGATCGAGCTCGGGCATTGCTCTTACTTGAGTGCGTGTTGCACATTATATGGCATACACTTCGGACGCAACCATCGCAGCAGCTGCTTACCCAGGCAGAACATATCGCACGCGCACACGAGCGCATTACTGCCAATGCCAGCGTGCGGATTCAGCTACTGGCATGTGGTATACTATAACTATGTATGGATTATTATTGGTAGCCTGCGCTGGCGCCTTTGCCTTGTGGCAGCAGCAATCAGTTGCCGAGACCACCTCACAATTACCAATGCGCCTCTCGGGCAAGCTTGATCGCCTGTGGGAGGTGGCTCAGGAGTCACTCCGCGATCGACGCTATCTCCGTGCCGAGAAGGCACTGCTCACGATTCTGCGGGTAGATGAGCGTAATGCAACCGCGTATAACCGCCTCGGTATTTTATACGCTAAGCAGAAGGCATTTGATGACGCGATTGAGTGTTTTGAGATCGCTCAAAGCCTCGAGCCAAGCGCTTCGAGCTTGCATAACGTTGGCCTCATCTATTACGAAACCAAGCGCTACGACAAAGCTGCTCTCGCCTTTGAACAAGCACTGGCAATGGAGGACAAGCTCGCTGCCAGACATATTGCCTATGCTAAGGTGCAGGAAAAGCTCGGTCATAGTAAGAAAATGTTAGAGTCACTTGAGCGAGCTGCCAAGCTAGAGCCTGGTACCCAAACATATCAGCTCCTGGCCGAAGGTTACGAACGAGCTGGCGACCACAAAAAAGCTCAGCGCATTCGGACCAAGATGCAGCCCCAGCCTACCTCTGCGCAATCACCGCAGCAGCAGCACCGAGCACAACCAGAGCCTCGCCAGCAACCCCAGCAACGCATTACTGTGCCGTCTCAGCAGGTAGAACACCAACCTTCAACGGCGTATTACCATCCACCGGCTGCATTGCCTGCTCCAGCAGCGCCAGCGTATACTCAAGCACCTCCGCAGCCACAGCCAAATGCCGCATATAGTCGACAGTCCGTTGCTGTTCATCCACCAGCACGAGCCCCAATGCCCGCCAATCGCATCCAGCGCAGCGCGCCACGCCGCATTACGATGTAGCGCCAGCGGTATAAGGTAGATAAAGGCTAAGTACAATAATAAGGCAGCAGTATGTATGCTGCCTTATTTACATTCTCAGGGCGGGGGTTCTCGCTGCGTAAGCCTGATATATCACTATCCTCACTACACATACACAGAATTACCACACTTCCAACATTATTCTTTGTGCGTCCATGCAGAGAGTAGGGAATATGTCCTCACCAATTACAGCTACTACGTAATTGCAAAAAACAAAAAAGACCTCCTCCTTAAGAAAGTCTTCGCTATATACGTATGGAGCCGCTTTACGGATTCGAACCGTAGACCTACTGTTTACAAAACAGTTGCTCTGACCAGCTGAGCTAAAGCGGCAGAAATGGTACCGGAGGTAGGACTCGAACCTACGAAGCTAAAAAGCGGGAGATTTACAGTCTCCTGTCATTGCCACTAGACGACTCCGGCAAATAAAATGAACTAACTGTGAATTAGTATAGCAAATTTTTTGCCAATGTCAAAGTGCGAAAAACACAAATCATACAATCTCTTACAATTATGCAGCGTACCTCTGTTAATAAAAGGACTTTTGCGATATACTGCACTCTATGACAAAAAAGTATTTCGATCATATTCTCATTGCCGCTACGCTCGATAGGCCGCCACAGGCTCGTCACGTACGAGAAGATTACCGGCCAACCGAGTGGCCAATATCAGAGGAAGAGCTCCACAGGCATCCTCTTATACCACTTTTTCCATCTCTTGTTGTGCGAAAGGATAGCGAGGTAGACACTAAACGGCGCGACAAAATAGCCAACCGCGTCGAGCAGCTTGCCCGCGACCTCACACCATTTACCGTGCAATGGGGTCGCGAGATAGGGATGAGCGGGTCTGCAAAAAGCCCTCTCCATGCCAAAGAAATCACTCATGGCCGTGATAAAATCCTCGCTATCCGCAATGCACTTGGTTGTCTAGCTATGGAGTTGGAAATACTCCACAATGCGCCCAGCTCACTGCTATACGCTCAGTATAAGCCAGATAACTCACTAATGTCGTCCACCATAAGGGAAGAGCAAATCGACTTTATTAGCATATTTACTACTCGCTCCTATAATAGATCGAATTCTCTCGGTGGTAGGCCTCGGTCAATCACACGGTGTGACTATCCACTTGGCCTATACTGCACTCCACGATCATCAATTGAGTCTTATAGAGACGACTATCCAATAACTACAGCGGCAGCTTATGGCTTAGCCGAAGTTACACCTCCACAGCGAGGCCGTCACCAAGCACCAACCCCAACGGGTCGTGTCTATCGGCTACCACGTCACCGCCGGCCGGTCTAAACTCGTTTCTGATGGTACTCGGCAAGGAAGGGGGCTTCTCGCCATATATTTCAGCGAGCGAAAAAACGTCCTCACTATCCTCACTACCAGTCAACAACAAAGATCACCCCAGCAATGGGGTGATCAACAAATTCAGCCATGGAGCCACGATCGGGGCTTGAACCCGAGACCTCATCCTTACCATGGATGCGCTCTACCAACTGAGCTATCGCGGCATTACTTGGTATTCTACCATACGAGGTACGTACCAGCAAGCCTTACTGATTTGGTTCTTGATACGCTCGTTTCGCTAGCACACTTACCCCTACTCTTCACTGCTTCGTCTAATAGAGCGTGCAAGGTTTTACCAGTGGTCAGCCTACCTCATATAACATCTATAACTAGGCTTTTTTGCGCTATACTCAATGTCGTAATCGGGGAGGTTATAGTACATGTATACATAATTCTCCTAGAATCTATTGACAAATGGGGGTATTCGTGGCTACAATACATATTGTCTATCGTTCGAGCGATCTCTTGTCGATAGAGTGTTTGTACGATAAAGTTTCGTGTTAGAATAAGGATAACCATTAAATAAAGAGGAGTCTATGGCAATGGCTGGTTTTATACAGTGTATGGAAGTAATCGACAGGTATCGTTGGTGGATTGGAGGGGTGATATTTCTCATGATCGTCCTGAGTTGGTGGCTCCGCGTGGCGAGTGCTCGCAAGAATAAAACCTACACTGCAACCCTTCGCAAAAAATACGCAGTCTTAGTCGTTGCTGAGGATGAAGACCCAGAAGTCTTCGAGAGCTGCCTCGCTAGCATCAAAGAGCATAGCAAGCCAACGCAGCTACTCGTCTCGATTAACGACGCTTCGCACGCCCACCAATCTCTTCGAGCAATCGCCAAAGAATATGCAACAACGGTAGTCGAGCAGCCTGAGATGATGAGCTATGATGCGCAGCTTGCCTCGCTAATCGAAAAAGTGCGGCGTGTGAGCCTTGTGATTGTCACAACCCCGCGTGCGCGCTGGACAACATCGACAATTAACCTCCTTTTACCCTTTGCCGAGTCAACTATTGGGCTCGTCAGTGGCCGTCAACAATACACTGGTGGGACGACGCTCTCTCAGCGAATCGGCAGTTGGCTCCTCGATATGCAGCAGCGTGTTATTTTACCCATGCAGAGCCACCACGGCCAGGCTTATGCTATAACGAGCGACACCTTTGCCATTCGACTTGAGCTGCTCAAGCACGTTACCCAGAGCAGTGCAGCAGCGCAGCCATGTGCCGTGCATCATCCATCAAGTATCGCACTGTCTCTGCCTTCACAACACCATGCAGCCTACCAGCACAGTGCTCTCACGCAGATCAACCACCCGGCAGAGCTCTACCGGATTGCAAGCAGCTATACCCAGCTGAGTCGCGCCGCCTATTGGCAACTCTGGCATCAGCACGCACGTATCTGGCAAGCAGGTCTACTTGTCTGGCTTACGCACATTGGCTTTTGCTTTGCGAGCTTGCTCTATCTTGGGGCGCTAATCGTGCTTAGTAGCACGCTCGTCAATAACGTATACAGTACTCTGACTGGGGCAGCGACTGCTGCAACACTATGGAGTAGTGTAACGATCCTTGGGCTTGTGCTTGGCTGGCTTATATGGCAGGCGGTGCGCAATATTCCACACCTTAAGCATCACCCACGCGACCTATGGCTCCTACCACTCTATCTTCCTATCGCTGGTAGCCTCGCGCTCACGAGCAAACTATGGGCGCTCGTTACACTCACTCGCCATCACGCACCTGCTCCATCGAGCGCACTTCGTCAATATGCAACTGGTCTCGCGGCAATTGTCCTGCTGCTCATTACAGTGCCACTCGCATATGTCGTGGCAATGATCCCAGCTCAGCAACCACAAGAAGCTCCGCACCGCCCTGCGCAAACCGCTCCACAGCCGCAGCAGCAACGTGATAATCGCGGCAGTACAGGCAAGAAGCAAGCTAACCGCCCAGCGATTACCTCTAGTCAATCGCAAGCGCAGCACACTCCAGCTCATTCTAAGAAGAAGAACCAAGCTACCACATCAGAGCAAAAGCCAATCATACTGACTGCCCAAGATGGCGACTCACAGTCGCTTTTGGCGCGGCGCTTCATCAAGAGTCATCATCAAGCTCAGCAGCTTAATCCTGCGCAGGCTGCATATGCCGAGAATCGCTTGGTAGCCTTGATGGGGCAGCGTGATGACATTGACAGCGGCGAGACCTTTACGGTGAGTAGTTCACAGCTTGCTACGGTCGTCACCGAGGCCCAAGCGCTCAGTGCTGACGAGCAGGCTAACTGGGCAGCCTACGCTGCTACCGAATAGCAAATTCTCATCGCCACTAGCATTACACCGTGGGCTATGCTATAATCAACCAAGATGTTTTATAAAATCTAACGAGTAAAGAAATGGCAAAGAAGAACAATACCAAGCGAAAGATTATTGCTCTTGTGAGCAACCTCACCAAACACCGCACCTACGTAACACGTAAGAACACGATGAATACTCCAGATAAGCTTGTTCTGCGCAAGTATGACCCAATCGCTCGCCGGCACGCTACCTACACTGAGACGAAGAAATCGCTCGGCCGTAACGAGGTTAAGCCACGCAAAGGCTAGTCTTATCGCAATAATAATCAAAACAGCATTCAGTCACGAATGCTGTTTTTTGTGCCAGCAATCAATTGCGAGAGTTAGTGTAGCGACCGGTGCGGTTCTTTGATCGATTGTGTACATGTTACTATCTGAGTCTCTGCTTTTCTGCGTCAGTTTTTACTCACTATTTTATTTGAGTGACGTTTCTAAAGGATTGCCACTAAACCTAGTAAATTCTTAATCATCAGCGTAAGCGACAGACTTGGAGTAGTATTGTCGCTTACTGCGTTCTCAAAAAGCAGAAGAGGGGGAGGGGTGGTACGGGAACTATCGCTCAGGTTTCAGTGCTCAAGACTATCTATGGCGGTAGCCCTGGTGGATGGTGGTATGGCGCTCAGCTTGCGCAGCGGCAAGCTGCTCGGCAAACACGTCGAATGTCGCTGCTAGCCAGAGACCATCAGAAACCATCCGGTCAAGCAGCTCCATCGTCGGCGTTGCCATAGCAGCATAGGTATAGAGGACACCGCTCGAGATCTCAATACTGAGATCATCAAAATGCGATACTATCACCGATGCTACATCAGGCGTAAGGTAGCGTTCTATCTCAACTGCTCGCCCGAGCTCACCATACACCGTATATTTCTGCATAAATTCTTCTGGTTGCGGCCCAAACATCCCGAGCCGGAGTGGTTGCAATTTGTAGCTCGGGTAGCTGGCAATCTTACCCTGCCGACCAATAAACATATACGGTACATCACGGCGTGTGTACATATCTACCGCGGCTATCAGCCACTGTTGAGGCGAAGGCTTGGGACTATTGGCAATGCGCACCATATCTCGCCGCGACACAAGTGTGACATTATAGCCGCGGATATTACCCACGCTATAGTGCCTATCGCGATGGGTCGTCGACATAGTGTAGCCGCGGATTGGGTGGTAGTCGTCATCTCGCGGGTTGATCGTTCCGAAATAAATCAAGCCAGCTTGCTCGGCAAACTGCTGCACTATCTTGCGCGCAGCCGAACGCTCCGCAAAAGCTGCTGGCGAAACCTGCCGCACGGCGCGTGTAACGCGGTGGGTAATGGCATCATGGGCTGACATAACCTATAGTATATCACTCCTTTAGGCAAAAAATACCTCCGTCGGGGAGGTTGAATACTATTGTGGCAGGGGCATGAGGAATCGAACCTCAATCTACGGTTTTGGAGACCGTTATACTAGCCGTTGTACTATGCCCCTCTGTTACTATCTACAGTATATCAAATCTATAGCCAAACCGGAAGAATTTTCTATTGCAAAGTAACTATTGATTCGTTTATGCTAAAAAATCCCTCACGCCACGCGGAGTCTGCTATAATAAAATACATGCAACCAACGCCTCCAGTTCGGCCCTTTGCAATACTCATGGTTGGCTTGCCCGGTAGCGGCAAGACATTTTTTGCCGCTCAGTTTGCCAAGGCCTTTGGCTCACCCTTTATTGATATTAACGAGCTCTCGGGCTACTGCCAAGACGATGCAGCCGCAGCAGTAGTAGGGAAGACATTTTTACAAGAGATCGCTAAAACCAAGCAGCCTTTCATATACGAGGGCGATAGCAACACCCGGGCTCGCCGAAGTGAATTTGTCCGCTGGGCACGGAGTGAAGGATATCGGCCAGTGATTATTTGGGTTCAAACAGATGTAACGACAGCCCGAAGCCGAAGTGTCAAGAATCAGCGGCTCTCACGTGAGGCATTCGATTACTACGTACGGCGCTTTAGTGAACCTACCGCTGGCGAGCTCTATTTTGTCATCAGCGGCAAGCACCCGTATTCATCACAGTCCCATGCTGCCCTTACCTTCTTGAAGCAGATCGATCAACAAACTGAGGACGAAGCTCTGCCGAGCAAAACACCAGCCACAGCTCCACCAGTAACAAAGCAACGCACTCAAGTGCCACCACCAACACCAGCCAGTCACCCAATGCGCGCTATGTCGAGCACCCCACGGCGAGGACAAATTCGCTCGGCACGCTACATTGTGCAATAAAATAACATCTTGGTTAAAAGGAGGGAGGCTTTTATCTATGTCTTCTACGCTCCACGACGATGAGTTTGGCGATATCGCTATTAAGCGCAGCGCCAAGGCGCGTTCCATCACAATACGACTCGCGCCAAATGGCCAGCTCTATGCCAGCGCCCCACGGCACGCACCACTCTTTCTCGTTCGCCACAGCATTGTCACCAACCGCCAAGCACTCCGCCAGCTCCTGCACCAGCACGCGGTACATATTTATCAAGATGGAGAGACAATTGGTAAACATCACTCGATCGCTATCATCCGCACACAAATGGTCAATCGGCCCACTGTGCGCATCGCAAGGCAAAAGCTGCTCGTCTCTCTCCCGCCAGAGCACACCATAGACGAGCCAGCCGTTCAGTGCGCTATCCGACGAGAAGTTGCAACCATCTTGCGCCGCGAGGCCAAAACCTACTTGCCACAGCGCCTCCACGAGCTTGCTGCACA
Organism: uncultured Candidatus Saccharibacteria bacterium; assembly: GCA_963529005.1. GTDB lineage: Bacteria > Patescibacteriota > Saccharimonadia > Saccharimonadales > Saccharimonadaceae > Saccharimonas. The sequence continues at coordinate 170,978 of CAURWY010000002.1, read as the reverse complement.
CACTAACTCAACCTACCAGCGTATTCGCTTCAGCCATGCAAGTACTCGATGGGGAAGCTGCAGCAGCACAGGCACAATTAGCCTTAATATTGCGCTCATGAAACTCCCCGATGAGCTAATTGATTATGTTTTGATCCACGAGCTCTGCCACACTCACCACATGAATCACTCGTCAGCCTTTTGGGGACTGGTAGAGCGGCATGATCCTCACTACCGATCACACCGGCAGCGGCTTAAGCACGAAACACCAATGATATAGCATAAGCAAATATCACACAAAACGCTTGTGCCTACCGTCATACTCCAGGTATACTAGAAGCGTGTCGCCATACGCTACCAATAGCCAAACTAGTACTGTTGTACGAGTCAGCAGTGTTGTCTTTCCGCTCCTACTTTTCGCGTATAGCAAACTCCTCGGTCTTGATGCAATGCAGCGCATTCCTGGGGCAGGCAAATGGTCTTTCTATGCAGCGGCCAGCGCTTGGCTTGTTCTTGGTCTCTACACCTGTTTCCGTCCGTCGCAGACGAATACGCAGCGAGCGTGGCAGCTCGTCTTGTATCATGGTCTCGCTGCGAGCTATCTGCTCAGTATCTCTGGTGTGGCAGTGCCGTTTACCTGTGCGTGGTCGTTGTTTATGTTGGCGGCGTTTGCTTATGCTGGCTTTTCTGGGTGGCTGCTCAGTGCACTTGTGCTTTTTATTACAGCAGCACTTGATGCATTTTGGCTGACGCCACAAAGTATTGTTGATATTACCACAACAACGTTGGTGGCCTTTATGCTTGGTGTGGTCATTGTTGCCCTCGCATATCGCCACAATCTCTACCGCTCGGCACTGCATACCAGTCGCGAGGCAATGACCTTGCAGCACGATCGGCTTCTAACGATTATCAACAATCTCGCGACCGCTATTATTGCAACCGACCAGCAGGGTATTATCCAACTCTACAACGCTGCAACACTCGATTTGCTTGACACCAACACAAGCCCACATAGCAAGCCAATCGATACCATCCTTCCACTGCGCGATAGTGCCAAGCAACCAGTCTATCTAACCCAGCTACTTCACGCTGCAACTGTTACGCAAACACGCGATGATGTGTGGATGGAAGTATCGGGCGAGATGCTCCGTCTTAGTATCATATTTTCTCCAATACGTGCGATCAATACAATGAGTGATTCAAGTGATGGCTACGTCCTTATCCTGCGCGACATTACGAAAGAGAAATCGCTTGAAGAAGAGCGCGATGAGTTTATTAGCGTGGTGAGCCATGAACTTCGCACTCCCTTGACGGCAGCCGAGGGGGCACTGAGCAATATCCAGCTTATGCTCCACCGGCGCGATATGCCGCAGCGCACACTCAAAGATCACCTTGATGCAGCTCACGAGCAAATCGTCTTCTTAGCAAAGATGGTTAATGACCTGAGCACCCTTGCACAGGCTGAGCGTGGCGCCGCCGACATGCCAGAGCTACTTAATGTCCGTGCGCTCATGGATGACCTCTACCATCAGTATCGTTCCCAGGCTGCCAAAAAGCAGCTTACTCTCACGCTCGAGACATCACCGCGGCTGGGCCATGTCGTCGCAAGCTCATTATATGTACGTGAACTTATCCAAAATCTCCTCTCTAATGCCCTCAAATACACCAAAGAAGGAGAGGTCCACCTCAGTGCGCGCAAGAAGGGTAATCGCATTATCATCGCCGTGCGCGACACTGGCATTGGCATCAGCAAGAGTGACCAAGCACACATCCTCGAACGCTTCTGGCGCAGCGAAGACTACCGCACTCGCGAAACTGGCGGCACTGGCCTTGGCCTCTACATTGCTGCCAAGCTCGCGCGCAAGCTCGGTACGCGCATCGAGTTTACCAGTCAACTTAATCATGGCTCGACCTTCTTCTTTGCACTGCCAGCTGCACAGCAGACGACGCACGACAAACATACAAACCCGCAGTAATACTCCTTTCAGAGAATAAACAAGCATGTACCTACCAAATCTGTCATGAGCAGTAGCAGAAGTTCGGCACACAACCACGTTTGCCCTTGACAACCCTCGCTATAGCGCGCTACACTAGGGCTTGACAGCCTGCAAAGACAGGCTATTAAATTTGGGGAGTATGCTGTGGCGAAACCAAGCAAAAAATCATCAACCAACCGCGTGACGCGCATCACCGCGCAAGACACCACGCCCACCAAAACCAAAACGTCAAAAGAAAAGACAACCTCTGTGGCGTCGGCCAAAACCGAGGCCAAAAAACCAAAAGCAACTAAGCCAAAGCGTCAGCGCCGTGGTCCATTCTCAGCGATTCGCAATTACTTTGCTGGAGCCTGGTATGAGCTCCGTATGGTGCGCTGGCCCGATCGCGCAACGACATGGAAAATGTCTGGTGCACTACTTGGCTTTATTGCAGTATTTAGTGCAACGCTTTTGCTGCTCGATGCTGCATTTAAATATCTATTTCAAATTATCCTGGGGAGGTAGACAATGACAAAAAAACGCTACGACAGCACACGGCAATGGTACGCCATCCACACCTACAGTGGCTACGAAGAGAAGGTAGCCGATAGCATCCGCCAGCGCATTCAGGCCGTTGATATGGCCGACAAAATCTTCGATGCAATCGTCCCTAAGGAGAAGCAGATCCAGATCAAAAATGGCAAGCGCAAAGTCGTTGAGGTTAAGATCTTCCAAGGCTATGTCTTGGTCGAGATGAAGCTCACCGACGAGACATGGTATATTGTACGCAATACGCCTGGTGTCACAGGCTTTGTGGGGAGCGGCACCGAGCCAACCCCTGTAAGCGAGGCTGAGATTAAGAAGATCAAGAAGCGCATGGGTGTGGAAGACCCCAAGCATCAGATTGACTTTAGCGAAGGGGAAGTGGTCAGCATCATTGATGGGCCATTCAAAGACTTTGATGGCACTGTGAGCGAGATCGACACCACCAAGGGCAAGCTCAAGGTGATGGTGAGCATGTTTGGCCGCGACACGCCTGTTGAGCTTGATGCGCTACAGGTCAAGAAGGTATAAGCCTCGTACGCAGTTTGCATTTGCATGAGCGATCCACTATAATAGCAACGTTACGCACTCAATACCAGTAGTAATTGAGTAAAAGGAAATATAATGGCAAAAAAAGTTATCGGCAATCTGAAGCTTCGTATTCCAGCTGGCCGTGCCACCGCTGGGCCACCCGTTGGTAGTACGCTTGGTCAGTGGGGCTTGAATATGATGGACTTCATCAACCCATTCAACGACGCCACTAAGGCAGATATGGGTAAGGATGTTATTGTTCATATCCAAGTGTTTGAGGATCGCACCTTTGCATGGCGCAGCCTCGGCCAGCCCGTTGATGATATGATCCGGGCTGCGATCGGCATCAAGAAGGGTAGTAGCAAGCCACACAGCGACAAGGTTGGGACAATCACCCGAGCGCAGCTTGAGGAGATCGCTCAGGCAAAAATGGAGCAACTCAACGCCATCAGTCTCGAAGGAGCCATCAAGACGGTGGCGGGTACTGCTCGCAGCATGGGCGTGGAAGTCACTGACTAATCCGCTCGGCGCACATCAAAATACCTCTGCGTGCAGAGGTATTTTTTGGTATAAATTGACATATTTTGCAATAGTAGTTTACAATAACAATATGCGTAAACTCCTCCTCGACAAAATCTCTATACCAATCCTTATTCTTGGCGTGTTCGTCGTTGCGGCGATTGGCTGGTGGCTGTATGAGGGGACGATTGATAGCTTCACAACGACGATCTTCTATGGGCGCTTTGATCACGATGCAATTCGCCACATGGATGTGAGTTATCAGTCGGGGTATGCGATAGACGGCTGGGATGGCAATAATGGTATGGTTATTGGCACCATCACCGACAAAGCGACGCGCGATCGTCTACTGAGTATGCAGCCCTTTACTGATTGCCCACACGGTTGCTCAGGATGGTACCATTACGGAGACAACCTCCCTCACCCTGAGTCAGTATTTCGAGACACTGCTATCCTTGGTAATCACACTATTCCACCAAAGAAATTTAGTGATCAAGCTCGAGCAGCCATCAGTAGTGACAACCGCTGCGTGGCACGCTATTCGTCGAGCCATCGCACCAACGATGTATTTTGTTTTTCACCAAGCAGCGGGGCATTTGTCTATGAGTTTGCTGAAATGAGTGGAATGTAGGTAAAGAGTAGTATGGCGGTGTCAGCGACGAATAAAGAGAACAGTAATACGATGCCCGAGAATATAGCCACCTTCGGACTAAGAAGATTATTATAGTACAAGAGGAACGATCATGAGCATGTCATCCACCCACGTCCAGCAACCACAAAATATGCCAGTGCGTCGCACTAAGCAGATGGTACGGCTATGGCTCATTTTTGTTATTGTTGCGCTGATATCAGAGGTGATATCATATATAGTCAATTACCCTACGACTCACTACACACGAATAGATCCAGTTTGGGCAGCTACCGTAATTTTCAGTATAGATGCAGCTTGCTTTGCGGCTGGCATGCTATGGCTTGGCCGTGGCAGGAGGCCTATTTCGCGCATCATCTATGGCTCAGCAGCGTTCTTAATGGGCGCATTTGCCTTCCAGGCTGGACATGGATTCATTCCCGCCTCAATAACTATAGCACTGAGCTTCCTTGTCGCGACGCTTGCTACCATTCCTCGCTTTCACGTGCGTCATTACAAGCAGGTAGAGATAGCTATGAGTGTATTGATTATCGTTGGCGCACTTGGGCTAGCATGGGCGTTTCGTATTGTTAGTATGTATCATCCACCTCTGCAGATTCATTGAAAGAATGGCAACGTATCGACCTAAGGATCTATAAGCCTGCAGAAGTCCTTTCACGCTTATAGAATAAAAACATCATCAAGACACACCATGCCCCTTAACCTACACGAACCGTTCCAAGCGTTGAGAGTTAAGTAATTAGAAATTAGATTGAGTATTGACAGTGTCAACACCTTCCTCGCTGTAGCCACAGGACGCTGGTAACCAGCACTATTAGTATGATGAACAGCCCGATCGCGAAACTGGTCATCATCCCCCAGTCGGTGGCACGGTGCACGACGTCGGCCAGAAGGCTGTGCCCGGCACCGGGAGCACTAGCCGTCGTACGCAGTCCCTGTCCTGAGCGCACGCTGCTGACAAGCTCCTGCGCACCCACCGGCCACTGATGACGTACCACGTGCTCGCTCGCACCACCGAACCCCACACCGGAGACAGCCACGCCGAGCACCACGCCGATCTGCCTCATCGCAGCGGACAGCCCAGAGGCCGCACCTGCGTCATCACCCTCGAAGGAGGCAACCGCCAGCTCGTTGACTACGGTCCCGGCAGCGCCAACCGCAATGCCTGCCAGGATCAGACCCGGCAGGAGCGCCACCCAGGTTGATGAGCCGTACAACAGCACCCATGACATCAGCGCCGCACACCCAACGACAAGGATCCCCAGCAGCCTGGCCGATGGCGCCCAGCGCCTATTACCGCCACGAAACAGCCACGCCCCCGCGATAGCACAGAGACTGAACGGGAGGAAGCAGAGTCCGGCCTGCAGGGGTGACAATAGGTAGATATTCTGCGCATACAGCGACAGCCAGGGCATCTGCCCCACTAGACCAGCCTGGACGGCAAAGCCGGTCAGGATACTCACCACATAGAGCCGGTCAGTCAGCAGGCGTCCCGGAACCATAGGTGAGTCCGAGCGCCGCTCGACGGCCATGAACAAACCCATCGCGGCCAGTCCGACGGCAACACCACCAAGTGTGCGCGCACTGGTCCACCCCCAGGCCGACCCCTCCAGCAGGACGACCGTCACTGCTCCAACAGCAAGAATTGCCAGCAATGTCCCAAGCCAATCCACTCCTGAGTTATTGCGGTCTGCACTTCGGTCCTTCACATACCACGACGCCAGCCAAGATGCTACCCCCACAGGAACGTTAATCCAAAATATAGAGCGCCACCCAGCGACTAAGACTAAACCCCCGCCTGCCAGTGGTCCCACTGCTATAGCGACCCCTGAGATGAGCCCGTAGATCCCGGTGGCTCGTGCCCGCTCGCGTCCAGCGGCGTAGCGATCAGAGATCATCGGAACGCCGACGCCCAGGAAGATCGCCCCACCGACCGCCTGAAGAGCCCGGAAAGCGTTGAGTACAAGCATCGAAGGGGCCAATGCGCACACAGCCGACCCCACCGTGAACAGGACCAGCCCCCATCGGAACAATCGCAGTCGACCCAGACTTCCGCTCAGAGTTGCTGCAGACATCAGCAACGCCCCCAATGGCAGCGTGTAGGCGTTAACCACCCATTGCAGCTCACTCTGCGACGCGCCAAGACTCTTCCCGATGTCACCCAGTGCCACCGACACCACCGTGATATCCAGGACGTTCATGAAACTCACCGTACAGACAAGCACAAGTGCCAGAACGCGACTATTTATTAGTCCTGCTACTTTGCGACTACTCGACTCGATTACAGCTCCCATACTCTGTCGATTCACTCGTTGTTCTCCTCAACATTTAGCCTACTGTCAACTGATTAGGCCCTGCAAGCCTACCTGGATAATCTTCTCATCCAGTACCACGAGCTGTCGATCCACTCCTCGACAGCGTTGAAGTCGGTCGTTAATAATCCCTGTATTATATAGATAAAGGTCATTTCTCGGCCATATTTCTATATAACCATAGAAGATATACCATGTAAAGGCTGCAAGATTAGGATATTGATGCAATTACTCCTATATATCATATATTTCTGTGCTAAACAATAGACACAGCAACAGCAGAACGAACACAACGTCGGCAGCGATCTCGATCAATTATTGACAGCATGAGCCTCAAGATGCGGCGGCTGCGGAAGCTGACAAGTAGCAGCTGAACACCTTTGCACGGGAAGTGGTTTTGACCGATAATCTTGTAGCGAGGCTTAACATAAATGAAAGTGGGTGGCGTCGCATTCGTGATAGGGTAGTTGGCTCGCTGAGGTGCTACTTTGCTCTACCAATTACACCATAAACTATTCGATGGTATCTCCGACTGAGTTATCAACTATCGGCCACTCAACACTGATCAGCAAGAAACTTTATATCTCGCAATGGTAAGTAGTGCGACAGCTAATAGCAGCCTGGAAGCCTCTGGAGACGACGAAGTCACATTGAGCCAGCCAAGTGACATCGTCGTCTCAGCGCCAGAAGACGTGAGCTTGCATGATCTGCCAGATGATGGCCTTCCCGCCCCAAAACCCAGCAAAAACAAGCAAAAACCCACGTCATGGGACTTCCATGACGTGGGTTTGAGTGTTGACTCAATGGTCGCCCTCTCCCTACCCCACTCAAAGCAATGGGAGGCGTGTTGGCGGTATGTGATGGGCGTCGTTGACCTTGCGTGCCGACGGGGCGCGGCTCTTCACAGGTGGAGGAGCCTGGGCAGAATGGAGAGCCAGGCACGCCAGCAGAAGCCGCCACAGTAACGCAGCCCACCGCAGGTTCAACGACACCCACCTCTCATCAGCCAGCCGACGGCGCAGCAGAGCGGACACGCGCGTCAGCTACCACGTCTCTCACCACCCAACCGCGGCGAATCAACCGCTATCTGCGTGCGCAGCTGGTGGAAGAGATGGTGGTGCTCCACCAGGCGGGGCAGACGGTGGCGCAGATCGCCACACGCTTTGGCTTCCACCGCACCACGGTGGCGCGGCACCTCAAGGAGACAGGAAAGACGCTACGCACCGACCCAGCTGACCCTGCCTTCCAAGAGTGGGTGCGGCAGGCCTACGCTGAGCTCGGCACGGTCAGGCACACTGCCCAGCGGTTAGGCGTCAGCAAGGATACGGTGCGGAAGGTGGTGCGGGGTGAGTGAGGTGACGTCGAATATGGCATATAGATCAGCACGAGCCATCTACCGAAGTATCTGGAAGATCGGAAACAACCATATAGTGTCATTAATCAGATAAAACAGATACTTCTACAGGCGCTTTCAAGTACAGTTAATCGATGCGATCAACGTCGAAAAACATTCTTATCCATCTCTCTCCGGATACCCATGCCCTCGCCAATACCGATAGACAAAGGCCCCACTGTCTGGATCGAGACACAAGAAATCTCTGCGGACATTGAACGTACATGTGGCATTTGGTGCAGAGACTGCGTGATCGACCAAAGACGATGCCACTGAGCGAGCTGGCGTTGGCAGGTGGATTGGCCAGTTGGGGCCATAGAGCGACGCCGTACTCATGATCTCACGCAAGAAAGATTCCGTGCTGCCAGGCGCTTCTGCGCCAAGTGCAGAGAATTTATTCCATGGCATGCATCGCTGTGGATTATTTTTGTGCGCGCAGTCCGAAAATATCGTATCTACCGTTTGCGACACTATTTCCTTTCGCTTCGTGGCATTATCAATGCTCCCTATAATCGAGCCATCGTAGTCGCTATGAAAAAGCGAGGTTCTAGCATAACCAGTGTCATACATAATTGTTGTATTCTGAGTGACGACTGGCATGACACGACGTGCAAATATTTCCCGCATGGAATCATGTGGCCGCAGCGCCGGTAAGCCGTAGGCAATGAAACCGTACCATATAATGAGACAACCGATGAGAGTGGTTGCAACTATAATAATGCGAAACCAAGGGTGAGATGAGGAATGCGAAGAAACCATACCTAACTATGATAGTAACACGATCTTGCATTCATGTCGACATTTCGTACTAGCTCACCACCTCCGCAACATAACTAAAGCATGTAAAGCATAAAGTTTGCACAAAAATAAGGTAGAGCCTATTTCTCCCGTTAACATACTCCACCCCAGAGTTATTGTTCACTTTAGCCGTGAAAATCGGTGAATGATTTGGAGTGGTTGTCGTCGATTTTTGTTGGCTCTCTGGACACATTCTGGTCACTGGTAGGTCGCTTCCCGTAGAGAGCATAGAATCAGCTATCCATCCTGAGCCGTATCCATCCACTTTGTACCAGTAGTTACTGGTGCTGTACGGGCCTTTGACGTAGCTACAATGATTGAATCACCAGACGCTGAGCCAGTTAGCCGTCTCCCGTCCTGGCGGGCTGTTTGTGGCTGAATCGTGATCTGATTGTGGGTAAACGCGATGCACCTCGCTATGCGGGCCACATCCTGCTGCCAGGGGGGGCAGCCAGAGCATTCTTGTGGGCTACCGGGCACGTCCAAGGTTGGGTTCTAGAACACCTACCCTTCAGCAAAGTAGGCGGCACCTACATCGCTGACGCAGCGGCAGACAAAGCAATAGACGCCGGCGAACCGGCGTCCAATGGAGTGATCGAGGTGCCTGCGCTACGCTGTCTGCAACCTACTCTCAACAACTGCTACCCGGCCGGCGAGGTCCTCATGCTGCGTGGTGAGCAGCCGTAGTGCGCCTCTCGCTTCGAGGGCGTCTTGGTGCTGAGACTCGATGTCTTTACTGAGTGTGTCGATCCGCTCGGTTACTTCCTGATGGTTGCGATCGATCTTCTCGTCCAACTCTGCGAATCGGTTGTCAATATCATTAAACTGAGCGCCGATGGCGTCGAATCCTTCCTCCATTCTGCTGCGCACGTCCTTTATCTCGTGTTCCAGCTTGTCGAGCCGCTTCTCCACGCCGTCTAAACGCTTGTCGATCTTGTCGAAACGCTCAGCATTCCGTGCTTCTGTGGCGTTGAGGCTCGTGATTAGTAGTTCTTGTATGCGTTGGAAGTCTTTTTCGGTCATACTTCTATTTAAGCATGTTGGGCTGGGAGTGTAAAGGTTAGGTGGCCGATAGTGGGTGCGGCATGTTTGGTAATATTCTGCAATATTGCTATGCTGATTTATAGATATGACAGCAGCAGAAATAACGCAACGCCAGCAGTTAGTTCGGGCAATTATCGGCTCACACGAGCTTGAAGGTGTGGCGGTTACGAATGCTACCAAGCGCTTACTTGAGGCCTTTGCGCGAGGAGACGTCTCGGCTGATGAGTTGGTAGCGCAGGCGCAGGCGCAGGCTAGCCTCAACGAGGAAGGTCGGCAAGCACGTTAACAGGTATGGCGTACAAGCTAGCCAATGACCCATACGTCGATCCAGCAACTGGCGTCATGCGCAATCGACATGGCATTCGAGACATGGCTACTTTGGCGCGAATCGAGCAAAACTATGCAACGCTGATGGCAACGAGGATAATGCAAGAGTGGCGGCCTGACCACCGTGCCGACCGCCTCACTGCCGGAGAAGCCGGTGACGGTGCAGCTACTCAGCAAGGTGCTACACAATCCCTTCTACGTCGGTGAGGTGGTCTACCAAGGGGTGCACTATGCCGGGAGCCACGAGCCCTTGGTGGATCGGGCGACGTACGAGACGGTGCAGACGCTGCTGGCCACCCGCGTCAACGGTGAGCGGACGGTCAAGCACGCGCACTACCTGAAGTCGACGATCTACTGCGGGATCTGTGGTTCCCGCCTCATCGTGACGAATGTGAAGCCCCGCGGTGTGGTGTATGAGTACTTCGTCTGCTTGGGGCGGCACTCCAAGAAGCAGCCGCAGTGCTCGTTTCGGGCAACGCTGGCGGAGCAGATTGAGGATGAGATCGTCCGGCTCTATGACCGAGTGGCGTTGCGGCCTGGGCAGCGAGCTGTCCTCGAAACTGCCTTGCAGCGGCAGCTGGCCATGCTGGTAGCAGAGTCGACTCAGCGGCTGACGGAAGCGAAGACCGTGCGGCGACGGCTCGAACGGGAGCGAGACAAGCTCCTCCAAGCTCACTACGCCGACGCCATTCCGCTTGACGTCCTCAAGCGTGAGCAAAGCCGGATAAGCCGTGAGCTGCGCGGTGTGGAGCGGCAGATGACGGGGCTAGAGGGTGAGATGACAGAGCGGCAGGCCTTGGTCGGGCAAGCGTTAGATATTGCCCAGCACATGGCCACCGCCTACCGGCAGGCTCCTGAGCACATCCGGCGCATGCTCAACCAAGTGCTCTTCGACAAGGTGTACATCACACCAGACGACGAGACTGGGTTGCTCACTGCAATGGTGCGCTACCAGCCACCGTTTGATGGGGTGCTGGGGGTGAGAGATGTGACGACGGCAGGCGACGGACTACAGCGGGCAGGCGGCAATGCGGCGGGTGCGGTGGAGGAGGTGGATGATGACCTTGATGCGACAGATAGTGGGACAGGCGAATCGAAGACTGTGGCCAACGACACTCCTGCATCTCCTCGAGACGACGAAGTCACATTGGGCCAGCCAAGTGACATCGTCGTCTCGGGGCCAGAAGGGCCAGGCTTGCACGGTCTGCCAGATGATGGCCTTCCTACCCCAAAATCCGGCAAAAACAAGCAAAAACCCACGTCATGGGGCTTCCATGACGTGGGTTTGAGTGTTGACTCAATGGTCGGGGTGACAAGACTTGAACTTGCGACCTCACGGCCCCCAGCCGTACGCGCTACCAGCTGCGCCACACCCCGACAACGCCTCTCATTATAGCACAATTAGTAACACGTGCTCAAAATAACCACTTTACTATTTTCGCATTGTACAAGTTTATTATCTCATGCTGCAGGGCTCATATATGCTATACTAGAAAGGTTAATGAGTAATCGTGGGAGGCACCCAAGTCGCTTGCACCACAGAAAGGATACTATGGCAAAAAAAGCCGATCTGCTTGAAAAAGCAGCAGAGCTGAAACTCGATGTTTCAGAAAAAAATACCATTGCAGAGATTGAGGCGGCCATCGCTGCAGCAAACGACAAGGATGTCATTGCCCAGCGCGAAGCCACCGTTGCAAAGGCTGGTAAGCGTAGCCAAAAGGCTCTCGACGAGGCCGAAGCGAAGGCTGAGAAAGAAGCCCGCAAAGAGGCTGGCGATACAACGCCTCAGGGTGATGTCGATGCAGCTATCAAGAAAGGACCCGCACCGAAGGTTCGCCCGCTAATTGAGCGCCGCGGCAAGGCCTATCGAAAACTAGCTGAGAAGGTTGAAAAAGATAAGGTGTACTCACTAGACGAAGCACTCCAGCTTGCGACTGAGACCAATCCTGCTAAGTTTGATGCGAGTGTTGAGCTGCACGTCCGTCTTGGTGTTGATCCACGCCAGGCTGATCAAAATATCCGCTCGACAGTTGTCTTGCCACACGGCACAGGCAAGACTGTTCGCGTTGCCGTCTTTGCACCAGAAGCTGAGGTTGCAACTGCTACCAAAGCAGGGGCAGACATTGCTGGCGAAGAGGCTATCATCAAGCTGCTCGACAAGGGTACGCTAGACTTTGACGTTTTGATCGCCACCCCGCAGTACATGCCAAAGCTTGGTAAATACGCCCGTCTGCTTGGACCAAAGGGTCTGATGCCTAACCCAAAGAGCGGTACTGTAACAACTGACATTGCAACTGCCGTCACTGAGGCAAAAGCTGGTAAGGTGGAGTACCGCGTAGACAAGCAAGCCGCGATTCACCTCAGTATCGGCAAGGTAAGCTTTGGTACAGAGAAGCTCCGCGCTAACGCCGATGCCTTCTTCGCCAGCTTGCAAGCTCAAAAGCCAAGCTCGCTCAAGGGTGTATATGTCAAATCCATCGCAGCTGCAACGACGATGGGACCTGGCATCAAGGTTGAGCACAAACTCGATTAGTTAAGAGAAGAGTATAGCACTCGCCATATAATACTGCCAGTCAGGGAAGCTGGCAGTATTATTTATGTGCCTACCTATGCATGGTATGATGGAATGAGTGGTGATACTCTCATACTATTCATTCATCACCATAGTAACGGAGGTGCTATATGAAAAAATATGTCTACTCGCTCGTTGGTAGTGTTGGTTATCTTGAGCGATTTTTGCAGCCACAGACACCAGAGCAGGTTGCACAAAAGGTGAGTGAGGCTATTGCTGACCCAACTGTCCTTGATGGCAACCGCTGCTTTAGTATCTGCGTGTGGGCCTTGCCAGATGGTATTGACCATCCAAAGAATATGCCAAAGGATAGCTTGGCTGATGGCTACTACATGCAATGTGCTGGGTCGAATACCGGCATGACTATAGAAGTGCGCGTGCCAGATCCAGATAATCACACGGCTCAGTATCCATATATCCACTATGTGATTGCCCGAAAGCCAGTGGCTGATAAAGAGCGATTCATTCCACTCACCTGGCAGCGCGATGGCAAACCATTTACGATTCGCATTCATCCAGAAGAGGTATTTACTGGAGAAGAAGCTGGGCAGATCTTTGCAGATTATATTATAAAGAGCGCTATACCTCCTAACTCTATTTTACGAAAGATTGATATATAGGATAAGGGGTATTTTGCACTAATTATAGACAGGAGGTGATATGAAGCAATATCTAGATCTTCTTCGCGATATTCGTGATAACGGGGCAACAAAGGATGATCGGACCGGGGTTGGTACACGGAGTATCTTTGGTCGGCAAGTTCGTTATAACCTGTCTCAAGGTTTTCCGGCTGTCACAACAAAGAAACTGTATTTTCGTAGCGTTGTGCATGAACTCCTGTGGTTTCTTCAGGGGAGTGGGAATATTAAATATTTAGCGCAGCACAATGTCCATATTTGGGACGAATGGCCCTTCAAAGCATATTGTCTGCACAATAACATACCACTACCCGAAGCAAATTCTTCAGCATGGCAAACGCAACTGCATGAATTTATTCAGCGTATCGCGACTGATCACGATTTTGCAATGCGCTGGGGCAATCTTGGTCCGGTTTACGGTGTTCAATGGCGGAAATGGCCAGATGGCAAGGGTGGAAAGGTCGATCAGATTCAGAAGGCAATTGATACGATTATCCATCAACCGTCATCACGGAGAAATATTGTCAGTGCCTGGAACGTGGCTGAGATAGATGATATTGTCGCGATTGGCGGGTTACCACCATGTCACACGCTTTTTCAATTCAATGTGCGCTCAACGCCAACTGACGAAAAAGACATTCTCGACCTCCATCTCTATCAGCGTTCTGCTGATGCCTTTCTCGGAGTGCCTTTTAATATCGCCTCGTACGCGCTTCTCCTCAGCATGGTTGCTCATGTAACACAGACCCAGCCAGGTGAGTTTATTCATACAATGGCAGATACCCACTTATACCTCAATCATCTTGATCAAGTTGAAGAACAACTTACTCGGCAGCCGCTTCCGCTACCAACACTGTGGCTCAATCCAGCAATTACCCGCATTGACAACTTCACCTTCGACGATATCCGACTCGATGGCTATCATTCTCATCCTGCAATCAAGGCACCAATTGCTGTATAATAGAGAACTATTACATTGGACGCAAAATACCCTATATGCCTATTTATCAATCGTTTATTCGACTGTATTCTACAAAATCAAAGGCATATGTATTAGCACTATCGGCAGGGCGGTGTACTCGATGCACTTCGCGCCATTGTTCGCGGGCCAAATGAGGAAAGAATACATCAGCACGAGGAAACGTCGCATCGACCTCCGTTGCGTAAATGGTTGTAACATACGGCAATGCATAGCGATACAATTGCCCGCCACCAATAATCCAAGGCCGGTATCGGCTCAGGGCTACTGCTGCTTCAAGTGATACTGCTGTTAGCACGCCGTGTACTTGCGTTGGAGTGCGCGATATGACAATATTTTCACGTTGAGGTAATGGTCTGGAGCCAATTGATTCAAATGTTGTGCGCCCCATGATAATACTGCCACCGGTTGTTAGTTGTTTGAAGTGTGCAAGGTCAGCCGGAAGGCTTCGCCCCCAGGGCAGGGCACCATCTACACCAATGCCACGCTGACGATCATATGCAACAACTATGGATAACGATTTTTTATATAGCGTCATATTCGTATCATAGCATATTGTTTGTGTCGGCCAGCAAAAGCCGTATAATGAGACATATGCACCCAGCAACGCCAACCAGTATCTACAGCGATAGCGAAATCAAGGCAGCCCTCCGCGCTGGACATATCATCTGTGACCCTGCGCCAACTCACATCAATGGCAGTAGTGTCGATGTGACACTCGGTTACTATTTTTATCACGCTGGCGGTAACGAGCAAGACGACGAGCTATTTAATCCATTCGACCAAGCAGATGTCGAGCGCTACTTTGGTGAATACAAAATTGCGAAACCATGGCACAGTGTGCGCAACCATATTGCGAGCCAGCCGATTGCTCAGCTCACGGCGCTTGCCAACATCCCAGACGACCATCCAGTGATCGTCCTACGGCCAAATGAGCGCATCCTATCACACACTCATGAATTCATTGGCATCTTACCACCTGGCACGACTAGCATGCAAGCTCGCAGCACAACAGGACGGATTGGTATTTCGGCTTGCTACTGCGCAGGATGGGGTGACCCTGGCTACATTAATCGCTGGACGATGGAGATTCATAACCTCAATGAGCGCGAGCATATTGTTTTGCCAGTTGGGTATCGCATTGCCCAGATTGTCTTTAGTGCGACTGGACCAGTGGAGACAGAGTACGCTCATGCGTCAGGGAACTACCAAACAATTACAAGTAACGACCTCGCTGCCATCAAGACAGCCTGGCACCCACGCATGCTCCTGCCACGGGCCTATGCTTCACCAATTACAATGCCAGCCCCCGTTGAGGGTTTGGCGGAAGGGTTATACTAATGCTTAGCGCATCGTTTTTTCGTGACCGTGCAGCTGCCAAGCGATATAGCGACGACAGCCAACGAGAGCACGGCAAAGGTTGTGCTTTTTGTACACTCATTCGTGACGGTGGCGCACAGGTCGTTGAGACGTGTCAACACTGTCTTGTTATCAAGAACCGTTATCCATATGATAATTGGGATAATTATGGCGTCATTGACCAACTGATGGTTATCCCGCGACAACACGTTGTGGCATTTCACAAACTTCTGCCTGAAGAGCAGCAGGGTTGCCTTGCTGCAATAACAGAGTATGAGGCGAAGGGTTATTCATTCTATGGGCGAACACCAAGCGCACTAAGTAAGTCAATTGGCCATCAGCATACCCATCTCATTAAGACTGATAACAAGCAAAAGAACGTGATGATATATCTTCGCAAACCTTACTTCAGGATAATGCGCTAATGCCAAAGCAACGAGGGAACTACATTGTTATTGAAGGGATCGATGGGACGGGCAAATCCACCCAGATCGATCTCCTCGCGAAGCACTATCGAGCCCAAGGCCATTCAGTGACCGTTGTCGAGGAGCCAAGCAGCGATGACCCAGCCCAGACCACGCCAATTGCTCACTATCTCCGGACCGTTATCAAAAACGGTAATCTCCATCGCGACCCGGAGATCAACCTTGCTCTGCTGAGCGCTGCCCGGAGTGAACTATGGCAGCACATCATCCAACCAGCACTGGAGCGTGGCGAGACCGTCCTTGCGTCGCGCAATTATTTTTCAACACTCGCATACCAGGGGTATGGCGAAGGTCTGAGCCAAGAGCATATCCGTCAGGTTACTGCCTTATTTACCAGTCAGCGCTACCTTGCGCCAGACCATCTCATTATCCTCATGCTTAATAACGAACAGGAGCGTATGCATCGCATCCAGCAGCGAGGTGCACTTACTACGCCGGACGCCTTTGAATCACAAGGTACAGACTTCCAGCAACGCGTCTATGCTGGTTATGGTGCTCTCGCTAGAGATTATCAGGTGCCTATAATTCAGTGTATGAGCGATGATGGTGTATACAAATCGCCCCACAAGATCCAGTGTGAAGTTCTTTCGATCATTAACTCATAATATTTACTGAAGAATACCCTGAGAGGCTATTTGGCATAGAAATATCATCTGCTTTTCATAATAGATAGAAGCACACTCCTCAGAGGTCAACTCTTGTGATTTTTTGATAACTTTGCTACAGTTGTATGCACTGTGTTGAACCCAACAAAAGAACGTACAAACAGTCCAGCGAATAGTATTTCAGCGCACGAGACAGACGTGTGCTTTGATAAAGATCGATACAATCTATACGAAAAAGCGCTTAATCTCACTAACATACCAGAATCTGAAACAAAGCAAATCGTATCGGGCCTCAGCCTTATGCGAGACTTCGCTGGGGAGTTATTTGCAAAATATAGCAACCACAGTGCTTATACTGCATATTTGCTCTGTGCGGCAGGCAATCGTGATGAGTTACTTGATATCAATAATCTTGCAGCTCTCCGTCAAAGAATAGAGCAAGATCACGCTGGCAGCAACGATAAAAAAGCAGCAAGAGAAAAGTTTAATCAGATCGTATCAATTATGATGGACACGACACGACTGTCGAGCTCATGGCAAAAATTCATGAATACACAAAAGGTTGAGACAGATCCAATTACTCAGAGCAAAGAATCACTCTACAGTGCCGTTAAAAGGGCAAGTAGACTTAAAAAATCCAAAGGGATAACAAATGGCCAGTCTCTATCTAGTGGTGCAGAAAATCAATATCTTACTGAAGAGAGCAGGCAAGACCAGCGCCTTGAAGCCGCGACACATGATCGTATGCAGGCCGAAATGACGATGAAACAACTTTGGCAGCAGCCAATGAATATGCTTGACCTCAATGACCTTTTGCGGACAGGACATAATGTCGGACTGTCGACCATCTTTATGGAGTCGGTTAACACACTTAACATGCTTAATAATACGCGCTACGATACCCCCGAGGCCTATGAGCTGGCCTACAAGAGCGAGGCATTACTTGCACCGCTATGTGAGATTATTGGCTTTGACGGGCTAGCAATGGAATTGCGGAGTAAAGTGATATGCCTCCAGCTGCGCAATACCGGCAGAGGGCACTTTGTGGATCTCGCCAAGCAGATACTGTCAGAGCTTGGTGTATTGAGTGCTGCTAGTCCTGAAGAAACCATCACGGCCAAAGAGCGCAATCAAAACTATGGTACTATCGTCTACAGAATACTTGAGTCCGTAATTGGCGATATTGACAATAGCGCTGACTATAGTGTGGAACTGGTACTTGGTGGAGAGTCTGGTCATGATATTGTGATAGGCAATGGTAATATTATTGCTAATCTGCTACGATTGGTGTTTCGCTTGAAATCAGTAGGCTCTTTAGCACGTGGGCTTGTAGAGCAGGCAGAAAAAGTAGAGAAACAACATGAAGCAGACCGTCAAAAGATCCAAGACTCTACTCTTGCCACTAGTTCTCTGGAGGCATACAGCAAGAAGAGAGCCTATCAGACAAATAAGGAAAGGAACGAAGATTGGAATCTCACTCGAGAATATATTCGAGATGAGATGTCACATATATACAACAAAAAGGTAGCAGATTCCTTGCTCAAGCTTATGGATATACATCTGGCTGAGCTCTATGAGGAATTCAATGGAATTACACCAGAGGAAGTATCTCTTCTCGACTATAAAAAGGAAGACAACTCGCTTGAGATACTTTTTGATCTTCTTGGTATGACACTAATCACAAAAGACCGAGCAAGTCTAGTCGATATATTCTTTAAAATGGTCGATAATAGTAATGTTCTTCATCGCTCACAAGATGAACTCATCCAAGACAATCAGCTACCCACTCAGGACGATGAAGGCTACGATGAGAACGGTTACTCTGTCACACCACATGCTGCACCAAGTCGAGACAAGATACTCAAAGTCGAGGGGCGTACAGAATTTATTGATTATATCAAGACAAAATTTAAAGAACGCTATCTCAACACTGATCCCGAGCAATATATAGAATTCAAAGAAGAAAACAAGAAAGGCTTCCATGTCTCAAAGATAACGGGTCTCTACGAAGACCATACATCGGGCATTCTACCCTTCGAAATTCAAGTTCTCACGGAAAAGGATCGGCAGTCGGCACGCTATGGCGAAGCTGCACACATCCTGTATAAGTTAAGTAAACAACTTGGCTATCGGCTTGAACCAACTAAAAAACAGCTCGCAAGTATGAGTGCGCTCAATGGACGGAAGAAAAACTTTGGCAAGAGAACAGTCAACAAAGCAAGCTACCGCCGCATTAAGAAAGTAAATAA
This sequence comes from uncultured Candidatus Saccharibacteria bacterium, assembly GCA_963529005.1. Classification (GTDB taxonomy): domain Bacteria; phylum Patescibacteriota; class Saccharimonadia; order Saccharimonadales; family Saccharimonadaceae; genus Saccharimonas. The sequence goes on along the minus strand of CAURWY010000002.1, from coordinate 152,020 downwards.
GGCAATTAACGACCTTCTTAATACAAGCTCCTCAGTTCTGTAGCATAGCCCGCTCACCTAAGGCCACCCCTATCTACATCTTGCATCCACCTACCATCATCTGCTATAATCTTCTCCAGACATTGCCAAAGACCGTAGCGGGCTGTTATGCACGACAAAGCAGCCGATAAGTATGCTACCGAGGGAATTTCGGATACGCCGTGGCCTCTTACGCCAGCGTTTTAGTACGAAACTCGAGACTCGTCTTTGCAATCGTGCAGAGGCGATTTTTTGCGGCATATGTCGGACGTTAACAATGCGGTCGGATACAACAACAAACCAGTAATACTACACTCCTTTTCGGTGTGTATAGGTATTACAACTCCAAAGAAAGGATTTTATCTTATGGCAATTTCCAAAGATAAAAAACAAGCTTTGGTGGCTGAAATGAGCGAGCTTCTCGCAGAGGCAAAGGGCACTGCCGTTGCGACCTACCAAGGGACAAGTGTGGCAGATCTGCAGGCGTTGCGCCGCGAAGCTCGCGAAGCTGGTGTTGTCATTAAGGTGGTGAAGAACCGTCTCGTGCGTGTTGCCTTTGCGCAGCATGACACCTACAAAAATACCGACACTTCGGCCCTGGCTGGGCAATTGCTGTATGCAATCTCGCCAGATGACGAAGTGATGGCAGCGAAGGTGTTGCACGAGTTTGCTAAGACACATCCAACAGTTCAGTTGGTTGCTGGCTTTAGTGGCGAAGGTGAAGCTCTCAACACAGCCGACGTTACTGCACTGGCTGGCTTGCCAAGCAAGAATCAGCTGGTGGCCGAAGTGGTGGCACAGCTGCTCTCGCCAGTACACGACACTACCAACGCACTTTCGGGTAACCTTCATGCGTTGCTCGATGGCATCGAAGACGCCAAAGCAGCTGCGTAACCAAGCGCAGCATTGTACTAACGTTTGCACTAGGCAGACAATAACTCGTGCGATAATTCTACCGCACATCATTGAAAGGAATCCATCATGGCAGATGTGAAAAAACTGGCCGAAGAACTGGTTGCTTTGACCGTTCTGGAAGTCAACGAACTCAAAAATGTCCTCAAGGACGAATACGGCATTGAGCCAGCCGCTGCTGCAGTTGCTGTCGCTGGCCCAGCCGCCGACGCTGGTGCTGCTGAAGACGAGCAGACCGAATTCACCGTCACCCTCAAAGAAGTTGGCGGCCAAAAGGTTGCCGTCATCAAGGCTGTTAAGGAACTCACTGGCCTTGGCCTAGGTGAGGCGAAAGCTTTGGTCGACAACGCACCAAGCCCAATCAAAGAAAAGGTCAGCAAAGACGACGCTGAAGCTGCCAAGAAGACCTTGGAAGAGGCTGGCGCTACCGTCGAACTGGCGTAATCACCCTACCGACCGTATTGATACCATCAGCACACCCGCTTGGGTGTGTTTTTGGTTGGTAGGAGTCCGTCTCCTCTGGATACTCTTCGCTGGTTATACTATCGAGATGGAGATTCTCATCTTTGCTATTTGCCGCAGTTTGCAAATCAACACTGGTGAGACGATCTTCGCTCTGACTGGTGGGGTATTGACTATCATGGGTTTCCATATGATAGCATCAGTGTCCGCCGTTGATCGAGCATTCGATAAGGCTATCGACATGTATGATAGTCTGCGCGGTTTCCCGTCAGAGATTAGTAGCCGATAACGAAAGGAGGTGCCCACGCACAGCAATCTGTTGAGCTCACTGCTCCGGATTGCTGTGCGTCAATCCAGGTGCGTAGCGCTCTAAGCATCGTACCATTTTTACAACGAACTATTGGCTACCCCTGTTATTGCTGTGGATAACCATCAAGCGCCTTGACAAGGCCCCACCCCATCGCTATATAATGGGTTGATAACTAAGAAAACAGACAAGGAATTGCGAGAAAATATGTCTGAATTACCAGAGAAACAGGTGAAGCGATTACGATCGCTGATTCAAGAGGCAGAAACAAACCTGGCCGCTGCAAAGGAATTATTGATGAGTATTATTGGTGACGATGGCGAAGTTGTCGTACCAAGCAATAGTCGCGAAGAAGTGTCAGGTAAGATAGTCGAAGGAATCTTTGACGGGCAGGTAATGGTCGATGCCGATGGCAAGAATTATCCTGTGCCAGCCAATTATGCCAGTAAGTCTAAGCTTGTTGAGGGCGACAAGCTTAAGCTGACAATTGCTGACGATGGCGGCTTTATCTACAAGCAAATCAAGCGAGTAGAGCGCAAGCAGATTATCGGCACGCTCACTCAACACGATGGTGCGTACTACGTGGAAGCACAGGGGAGAGAATACCGAATCCTGCTGGCAAGTGTGACATTCTTCCGGATTGAGATTGGTCATCAGGTCACTGTCATCATCCCTGAGGATAAACCCGACGCAACGTGGGCAGCGGTAGAAGCACCGTTATAAGGTTACTGCTATCAACAGCTTATATAACAGGGAACCGGGAACCCTCTTGCTTGCGCTTGGAGCTTTTTGATTCTATTGATTTATTTGCAATTACTCCTTCTGTATTTCGATCGCATCTCCATCCATTCTGCGGTATAATATAGCAAATGAGCAGAGCACTATATCGGACGTATCGGAGTCGGTCGCTTGATGAGATTGTGGGGCAGTCGCATATCACACGGATTTTGCAGCGGGCAATTGCTCGTGGGCATATTGCCCATGCCTATCTCCTGACGGGGCCACGTGGAGTGGGTAAGACATCGATCGCGCGTATTTTGGCGCATGAGATCAACGGCCTGCCATACACCGATGAGTCAACTCATCTTGATATTATCGAGATCGACGCAGCGAGCAATAACTCTGTGGAGGATATCCGTGATTTGCGCGACAAGGTGCAAATTGCACCAACCAGCAGTCCAAAAAAGATCTACATTATCGATGAAGTTCATATGCTCAGCAAGTCGGCCTTTAATGCCTTACTCAAGACGCTAGAAGAACCGCCCGAGCATGTCGTCTTCATTCTTGCGACGACCGACGCCGACAAGCTCCCCGCGACGATCTTGAGCCGGGTGCAGCGCTTCAATTTCCGAGCAATTAGTCCGCGTGATGCAGCCAAGCATTTGGCGTTTATTGCCAAGCAGGAGAAGATTGCCATTACACCCGATGCGCTCGAACTGATTGCGGAGCAAGGGAAGGGGAGCTTTCGAGATAGCATTAGTTTGCTCGACCAACTGCGCTCACTAAGTGATGAAACGATCGACCGCGCGATGGTCGCGGAAGTGCTGGGTCTTGCGCAGGATGAGCTAGTAGAGGGGCTGCTGGCTGCTTATGCTACGGCAGATATTGGTCGCGCCGCCCAGCTGATTGATGAGGCTGAGGCAGCTGGCACACCGGCTGAGCTTCTTGCCGAGCAGCTACTTGGTATCGCGCGCCAACGCGTTGTAGAGGATGCAGCACTGTTGCCATTACTCGATAAACTACTGGCCGTACCGCGAGCCGGTTGGCCGCGTATTGCGCTGCTTACCGCTCTTGCAAGCCGGGCAGCACCATCAGTCGCAGCGCCTCATCGTCAGCCATCGCCTACTACCGTCAGTGAGCCAGTTGCGCCATATACACGCTCACCAGCTCCATTATCGCAAGCACCTCCCTCAGACCCTCCTCGTCAGGAGACGGATGGTGCGGCAGCATCATCGGCTGGTCAGTCTGGTACTCCAAGTGCTTCCGCTACTGACCATACATCAGCCAAGCAACCAAGCGTTTCTGCAGCGAACAATGAAACGCCCGCAGCAAGTTCCATGCCAATCGACTTCCCATGGGAGCAGTTTCTCGATGCGGTCGGAGCAGTCGGAGCGCGCACGTACCTGACTAAGGCAGGATACGCGTTTGATGGCCAGACACTAACAATCTACGCTGGCAAAAAATTCGCCAAAATGCAGATCGATCGCGCCCTCCCCACGCTCAGCGCAGCACTAAATCGCCTTGGTATCACTGCAGAGATTGCCGTATTAGCTACCAGTAAGCCGCCCAAAGATCGCCAAAAAGCCGCCATTCTTGCTATGATGGGGGGAGGAGAAGAAATTACTATCAATGGCTGACCAATCACCGCAACCAAAAGGCAAAGTACCACCGCAAAGTCTCGATGCTGAGATGAGTTTGCTTGGTGCGGTACTTATCGACGAAGAAGTCTTGGCCGATGCCAGCGAGCATGTCGGCGCAGAAGACTTTTATGATAAGCGTCACGCGATGATCTTTGGAGCGATGATGCGCCTCTACGAGCGGCATAAGCCAGTTGACCTCCTCACGCTGACGAATGAATTGCAAAAGAAGGATCAGCTTGCCGAGGTAGGCGGCTCGGCCTATCTGACCGAGCTAACCAACTACGTCCCTACCGCAGCCCACGCCAGTAGCTATGCCGAGATCGTCGCCCAAAAAGCAGTGCGGCGACGGCTCATTAAAGCCAGTGCCGATATTAGCCAGCTTGGTTTTGATGAAAATACCACCACCCAAGAGCTGCTCGAAAAGGCCGAGGCAGAGCTCTTTAGTGTGTCTGACCAATCGCTCAAACAAGACCTCGTGAGCCTAGAGAGTATTCTCACCGATAGCTTCGACCGTATTGAGGAGCTGCACCGCAACAAAGGACAGCTGCGTGGCATTCGCACAGGCTACCGCGACCTCGACACCATGACGGCTGGCCTGCAGCGCTCCGACCTTATTATTATTGCAGCTCGCCCCGCCATGGGTAAGACGACACTAGTGACAAACCTCGCCTACAATGTCGCAACAATCGAGAAAAAGCCTGTTCTCTTCTTTTCACTCGAGATGAGCAAGGAACAGCTCACCGACCGCATGCTCGCTGATGCTAGTGGTGTGGATAGCTGGAATATCCGCACTGGTAACCTCAGTGATGATGACTGGGCTAAGCTCTCTGAGGCAATGGGTGAGATGGCCGAAGCGCCAATCTTCATCGATGATACGCCAGGCCTAAGCGTCCTCGAGATGCGCACTAAGGCACGGCGCGCCATGCACGACCAGCAGCTTGGGCTGGTGATCGTTGACTACTTGCAGCTGATGCAGGCCAATGGCAACCACAATGGCAACCGCGTCCAAGAGGTGAGTGAGATATCGCGCGGGCTCAAGCTGATTGCTCGTGAGCTCAATGTACCGGTTATTGCCCTAAGTCAGCTGAGCCGCTCGGTGGAGTCGCGCACCCCGCCAGTGCCACAATTGGCCGACCTGCGTGAATCGGGCTCGATTGAGCAAGACGCCGATATTGTCTCCTTCATCTACCGGCCTGGCTACTACGAGCCAGACAATCCTGAGTTCCAAAATATCACCGATCTCATCATCGCTAAGCACCGCAACGGCCCAGTGGGCAAAATCCAACTCTACTTCCACCCCGAGCGGCTGCGCTTCATGAGCCTCGACAGGCGGCATGATTGATGCTATGCTATAGTCATTATACATATGAGAACCGTTGCAATGACAGCCCACACCACATCATCACGTGTACAATCTACCGAAGAATCGCCTTCGCCGTCCTGCTCACCACTGGTTCGCTGCGCGATGGTTGGTGGAGCACTTGGTCTCCTTGGTACTGCTGGGTGGCTGATGTGTCTTGGCTGGGCAGTAGCAGTCTCTGCCATTGGGCCGTTTGCGTTCTTGATTTGGATAGAATATATTGTTGTAGGCTTATTCTGGATACTCGGGATTATCCTCATTATTGAGGCAATTGCGTTAATCCATGCTTACACCCGTCGCTCGGGGCAGCGCTACCGCGAAGAAGGGTTTGGGCTCGGTGTTACACTACTCTATCCACTGCTCGCGGGTGTCGAGATAGGGTACAAAGCACTCATACATAGTCAATCACGGCAGGATATCATGGCATTTACCAATCCTCTAGCGGTACTGATGGGTATTATCATGATCACGCTCGGCGCGGTATACCTGTGGTATCAGTTGGGACGGTCAGCATCAATGCGGCAACTGCAAAGCAAGGCTCTGTTATAACTCCTCAAGACTAGCTAACTGTCAATACCCATAGCGCTCGGCGCAGGTTGCCTGACTATCACTTTGTGGGTCCCTCGGCTTCTGGTGCAGCTAGGCGGCGAGCAGCTTGGACAACAGCTGCTCGCCGCCTAGCGTGCTCTTCCTCGGATAGTGGTCCACATAGCATGCGCGCGACTTGAGGAACAGTCGACCACCAGCCTGCGATCGAGAGTATAAACATCATCAGTTGTGCGGGATCAATGTCTTTGGTGATTACTCCCGCCTTCCGACCTTCAAGGACAGCAGCAGTTTTATCGCGGTAGAACGTCCTGCGCAGATCTTCGTCTGGTACTTCGTTATCAAATACCAACGCCTCCCAGTGGAGAAGGCGGATGAGTTCGGGTCGCTCACGATGGTAGTCATAGACGCGCCCGGCGTAATCGCCGATGTCCTCTGTCGCAAATGAGGTAACTGGAACTGCCTGAGCAACCGTCGCCAATTCGTCACGAAGGATGGTCGCGAATAGCGTACGTTTGTCACCGAAATAGTTGTAAACGCGTTCCTTGTTGACGCCAGCCTTTTTTGCTATGTGCTCGACTGTGGTGCCGTCAAGGCCGTACTGCGCAAACTCAGCCGTCGCAGCTTCCTTGATCTTACGTTTGGTGCCTTCTGTATCCCAAATCACGGAAAACCTCACTTTCATTTCCAACGTTGTGGTTGCATCTTTTAGCCTATTATACTACACTAGTTCCAACGATAACGTTGGAAAGGAGCGTCAGCATGACCAAGCAGCAACATCATCATGGAGACCACATTGCGGTGGCTCAACAGGGAAGCGGTGGTTCTCCAGCAGCAATCTATCCGGGTAATGGAGGTGCTGTCTCCGTCCTGGTTATCGCCGCACTATTTGTCTTGACTCAGTTGTATGCGGCTATTCCGTTACTTGGCCCAGTCGGAGCCTCGATGGGGGCAGATGCAACCTTCGCATTATCGACATGCTTTAGTGTGACCTATGCCGTTGGGTTCCTGGTGTGGGGACCTATTTCGGACCGCTATGGACGCAAGAAGGTGATGACGGCGTCGATTGGCGTGCTTGCGGTGGCAACACTCCTGTGCTCAGCAGCTTCGTCGCTGCCGATGCTCGCTGGGCTGCGGGCGCTCCAAGGTGCAGCTGCGTCTGGATTTGCGCCGGTGGCATTAGCATATTTGACTGAGGCTGTTGCTCCTCAGCGGCGGGCACGAGCAATCGGGGCGATGTCAGCCGCATTCTTGGTGGCGGGAATTTTTGGGCAAGTGCTGGCATCAACAATCGCCCTACGCGCAAGTTGGTCGTGGTTCTTCGTTGCATGCGGCGTCGTTCTAGCGATTATCTTTACGATCATCCTTTTTTCTGTCGCAGAAGTTCCCAACCACAGTCCATCAATGACGTTGCTGCAGCAGTTTGGCAACCTCGTTGTGCTTCTGTTTCGGCCGGCGATCGTATTGCTTGGCATCGCCCATATCACGCTGCTGTTATCGTTTGTGGCGTTATACACCGGCATTGGTCACCATCTCGAAGATCTTCACGTTGCCGCGTCAAACATCATTCTCATTCGTCTAGCTGCACTTCCGGCGATGTTTATTAGCCTCGGAGCAGGCGCTTTGGCCAAGCGCATCGGTGCAATTCGGGTTGCACAGGTGGGCTTTGGCTTAGCTGCAGTCGGCATGTTGGGAGAGACGTTCACAGCTCAGACGATTTCTGGCGTTGTCGCGTCCAGTATTGTCTACGTCTCGGGTGTTGCGCTGTCTATTCCCTCAATGATCATGCTGTACGGTGAGACTGCAGCACCGCACCGAGGAAGCGGTATGGCGATCAATGGTTTTGTTCTGTTCATCGGTGCAAGCATCGGCGCATTGGTTGGTAAGGCAATCGGTGGGTTCGGCACTCTGACGCTCACATTAGTTGCCCTGCTGGTCATCGCAGCAACTTCGCTTCTCACGCTTGGAGCCATCCTACGAAAGGGCTCGTCATCATGAAAACTATTCTTGTTCTTGGGGCTACGGGGCGGACTGGCCGCTTTGTCTGTAAGCATCGGCCAGATAACGCAACGGTGTATGCCGGATTGCGTCAGGCAAGTTATGTCGAAGGACAACGATCATTGCCGGATGGCGCTGATGCCCTTCGGGTTGTCGATATCGACGACCACACAAGCTTGTCGACCGCGCTAGAGGGGGTTGACGTGGTGGTCAATGCGATTCGCCTCCGAGAGGATATTGCTGCATCGGCACTCGTCGAGCTCCATCAGTCTATTGTTGCCGCGCGCGATACAAGCCGAGAACTCTTTGTCGTCCATGTTGGTGGTGCAGGAGCTCTGCATATGGACGATGGGCGACGGTTCTGGGAAACGCCAGGCTTCCCAGCCGTTACCTTACCACGGGGAATCGGTCACGCGCATTTGCGTGATTATCTAGAACAGCATGAGCAGTCGTGCCAATGGGCATACCTTATCCCGCCACCTCGGTATGCACCAGATGGCCCGTACCAAGGACGATACAGCAGACTACCTGCAGGCGACCGCGAGCAGGCCTTTTTAACTGATGGCATTAGTTATGAAGATTTTGCCGCTGCGCTGGTTGATGCGGTGCGTGAGGAGTGGCACGGGGTGTGGCTGATTGGAGGGTAGAGGGATTTTGCACTGCGCCTGCTGATACCGCGAAGCGCTCCACCATAACCTTCTACCTAAACCAATCTCACTACCTATACATAGACGGGCAACCCATGAGAACAAGAAACCTGCTATAATATAACCATACACACTTCTAGCACGACGAAGGAGAAGGTACCTATGGCCATATCTCAGACAACAACCGCGGCAGCTCAGACGATTCAAGCCGCGCCGCGCAGAATTATCGAGCGGCTTTCTATCATTCTTGCCTGCTGCGGGATTATCTTTATCGGCGTCTTTCTCGCTTTTGTTGAAGCAATGGGTATTTACATCACGTCAACTAGCTTTGAGAGGGCAGAGCCGCATGTGTATATCACCATGTTCATTATGTTTGTTTATGCAATCAACCTCGCCGTGCAAGCCGCCTATGTCATTATTCGCACGTTGCGTTCAGCGATTGCGCCATATCGTCAGCAAGCAGCAGCATGTGTGGCCATTCTTGGTTATTTTGTCACATTAGCGGCCGTATACCTCTACCATCACTATTTTGTTCAAGATGGATTCGGCCCACACACTTTTCTTCAGACGACGGCTGGTGCTGCTCTTGGCCTGGCTATCTCTGGTCTTGGCTCGCTTTATCTGTGGTACGTATTACTGCGAACACGCAAAGGGTAGGCGGTTCGCTCTTGAGCACCCCCGCAAACTCGGGTATAATAGGGCAATATGGCAAAGCAAGTTGTCGACTATCATTTGTACCGCTGGCGGTATGGCCTCGGCTATGGCTTTGTAGTGGTAGCAATTATTGCGGCAGTTGTGCTGGCTGGGCTGTTTATCCCTGGTGAGTTGCGACAAGGTGAGCTCGATAGCGCGCTGCAAAGCAGCCAATTATCCTTCCAAAATCTTACTCCTGCTATGGTTATCAATGCGCCATATCATGGCTTGCAAAAATTAAGCTTTGCAGTGCTCGGCGTGACACCACTGTCGGTGAAGCTACCATCTATGGCGATTGCTTTGATGACAGCACTTGGGCTACTCCTTCTATTTCGCTCCTGGTTTTCGCGGAGCATTGCGCTTATTACAACGATCCTCGTGACGATGACGGCGCAGTTTCTTTTCTTGGCGCAAGATGGCACGCCAGCTATTCTCTTTAGCTGCCTCACTGTGTGGCTGCTCTATGCTGCAACGCGCGCCATTCGGACGAAGAAGTTTCTCTCCACTCTCTGGAAGGTGACAGCCTGTGTGCTGGCGGCACTCCTGCTGTATGCGCCACTTGGTATCTATGTCGTTATTGCCCTTGGGATTCTGGGGGTGTCTCATCCACACGCTCGTTATACAATTCTGCGTGTGCAGCGCAGCCGCCTTGCCCTGGCAGCCGTCATTGGTCTTGTGGCGATGCTGCCACTTATCTACGCAAGCATCACCAACCATGATGTATTAAAGCAGCTCTTTGGCTTGCCGCTCGAATCGATCAATGTGGGAGCAAACCTTCGTCATCTTGGCACGACGCTCTTTGGGCTCTTTGCGTCGAACAAATCGTATCTCGTGCAGCCATTATACTCGGTCGGTATGATCTTGATTATGCTGATTGGTCTTGCCTCGCTCCTGAGCCACTACTACACAGCACGCAGCTACGCAGCGCTCCTGGTGGGATTGCCGTTACTGGGCGTGGTGATTATCAATCCACAGCTGGTGACCTCGCTCTTTCCGGTGACGGCAATCGTCATCGCGTTTGGCGTGGCGTGGCTGATTAACCACTGGTACCAGATGTTTCCACGCAATCCATATGCCCGGGTGGCTGGGTTACTGCCTATGGCGCTCTTAATTGGTGGGCTTACCCTTACTGGTATCGGACGCTATGCCGAGACGTATCGCTACAATCCAGATGTTCTTGCTCACTACTCGAGCGACGTCAAGCTTCTCAACGACCAACTCCAGGGTGATAATGTGCGCGTCGATCGCCCTATGACACTTGCCGTGACCGAGACGGAGCGACCAATGTATGAAATGATTGCCCGCTATAACGACCGATTGCGCGTTGTTACCACTGTGCCCGAGCAGCAAACCGTCTTTACCGCAACGCGCGCTTACCGCCAGCAACATCGCGACCTAACGCGCCCAGCGCATATTATTACCAATGCACGTGCCCACGACAGTAATCGGTTTTATCAGTACGAGCCACTATAGGCGTCGTGGGGTGTTTGCCAGTAGACCGCTCACCCCTGGTTTAGAAGGTTTAGAAGGTTTAGAAGGTTTAGAAGGTTTAGTATTTCATCTGCATCGCTTGATACAGCTGCACCCACTGCCTAGGCTGGAGTTCTGATGGCTTACGTTCAGGGTTGATGCCAAGCTGGGCTCGCGGCAGGGCAGCAAAGCGCCGCGGCTTGGCGTAGTGCGTCGCCACAAACTGGCTGTACGCTGCCTGCTGATTGCGGGACAGCCAGGGGTCGGTGCGTGGCAAGAGCTCGAGCAATACCGTATCGACGGCGGGTGGCGGCGTGAAGTCCGTCCGGCGCAAGCGGTAGCGGATCCGCGCCTGCCACCACGGTGCCAGCTGAGCACCCAGCGCCGCTGTGAAGTGGCGGTCGCTCGGCACGAGCTTGTATGCAAACTGGCGCTGGACAATAAGATAGATCGCATGTGGTGGGGCAGAAGCAGTGGTGAGCATCCGCACAATATCGGCACTGAGCGCAAATGGGATATTAGCAAATACTTTATATGGCTCAGCAGGAAGGGTAAGCTGGCGGATATCGGCCGCGATGATGCGGACATGTGGCACGGCTGCAGTATGCCTGCGCAGAGCATCGAGCGCACGTGGCTCATTCTCAACCGCTACCACCTGCTGGCAGCGCCGCGCTAAAGCGCTCGTAATGACGCCGCTACCTGCCCCGAGGTCATAAACTGTATCGCGCCGGCGGATGGTACTATGACCCAGTAAGATAGCCGCCACGCGGGGGCTACGCAAAAAATGTTGGCCATGGCTAGCAACGCGTCGTTTCATACTGGTAGTGTAACAGACCAACCTACGTGTCGTAAACGCGCACAATCTTGCCTCGGCCTATTCCGTCAGCAAGCACAAGCGTGTATACTAGAAGCAATGGATACGAATGGTGGGATGACGATGTGCTACCGGCAAGCGGCCTATTATACTGTGCTAGCACAGCGTGTACTCTGGCGCACCCCGCCAGCTGGACAGCCATTACAGCCAAGCGATATAAAGCAAACTCTCTCGGATGAGCTCCGGGCAGCGCTTGCGGCGGACTTCGCGCTAAGCTTTAGCTTGGCTCAGATTGCGGAGTATGCTCAGTCGGATGGCACAGCACCGCTGATTATTACCGATCGCGAGCGATGGGCGGCAGCACGCGCTCATGCGCTCGTGTATGATGCATTGCAACCTGGCTGCGATATTGCGCGCTCGCAAGCGGGGATTGATACGCTCTGCACGTTAACACACGACCCGCAAACTTCATTGTCTGACGCAATACATCTCTGTGACGCTCGTCTTGGTGGTGCACTCGCCCAGGCAAGCGGCAGGGTACTTGGCCAGCCAGAGCAAGCGATCTACTGCTTGGTTGATAGCGCGGTCGCCCAAGACGATACCCCGTGGCACCTGGCAAAGCTCCTTAGCCCAGCAGCTGACGGCACGATTATCCCGATCATCCAGCTGCGGCCCAGGACACTGCTCGCTACGCTTTCCACCTACGAGCTGCTTGCACTTTTTATTGGCTATGGGTATGAGCCACGAATCGTTGACTGCACCACAGCTGACCCGCACCAGCTAGATGCAGACTATACTGCTGCGCTCGTGTGGGCAACTGAGCGCACTACTGCTTTGCGCCAGCCAGCCCAACTGCGCCCACACAAAGCCCGTCGACCACTGTTGCTTGTGCGCACTCCAGAACAGCTTGAGGCGTTACTAGACGAGCACGAAGCACAAGAGAGTTCTCCCACTCCAGCCGAGAATGATACCGGCGACGCTCAGCCATCAAGCATTGCCCGGGCACAGGCAGCGCTTGCTCACCGCAAAGCAGATGGCACTGACTCGAGCCAGGCACACACGCAGGCGTGGCTTGCTCAGGCGCTTGCGTGGTGTGAGCCAGAGAATCTGTTTGATGCAGCAGACAACCTCACCTTCGCCGAGACGAAGGCCCTGCCGCATACGGCTGCAGCCCATGCCGATGATGATCACGCCAACTCGCATATAGCTCAGCTCACAGCACAAACTCCTGCTCCGGTAGCCACACCACTACGCCGGCCAGCTATTGAGCCCTATGCGGTCGTCGCAACGCCACCTGGCACGCAGCGCAGCAATACGCTCTCCGGTGTTAGCTCGTATCTGGCCGATCTTACCAAGGATGCGGCGTTAGATAGCTTCCGGCTTTTTATAAGTCCGTCGCTGCAGAGCGGTACGCTCGCTCAGCGCTTTGCATCACACCCACGAGCCTGGCAGTGGGGCAGCCAGCCTAGTACAGCGCCGCATGCGTCAGATGGCTATACAATGAGCTACCCAGCAGCAGGTGCGCTACGCGGTATGCAGCTTGGCTATCTCGAGCAGGGGAGGCAAAGCGTCTTCGTTGGAGCGTCCCTACACGAGGACATGAGCGCGGCAAGTCGCTCGTATACCGCAGCTCTATCGAGCCAGCCAAGCAATGCACCACTACCGAGCCTCAACACCATTCTCTCTCATCAGAGTGCCGAGCAGGTAACCAATGCGCTTGATCAGCGAGATGCCCCCACAACGGTCTACTTCCCAGCCGATAGCAACTGCGCGGTGGTGACGCTCGATATGATGCTGTCGAGCACGCAGGTAATCAATGTATTGCATGCCAGTGATACGACGCAGCCTACCTGGCTCACCACTAAGGCGGCTCGAGCTCAGATGCACGCAGGTCTTGCTACGTGGAACTTCGCCAGCCACACCAGTCCAGATATTGTACTTGCCGCGTGTGGTGACGTTGCTACTACAGAGGTATTGGCCGCTATTGAGCTCATCGCTCATTCTTGCCCGGCTGCCCGGGTGCGCTGTGTCAATATCTCGAGCCTCACGCCGCGTGGCTTTGGCACACTCGCTCAGCCTGTCTCGCGGCGAACGCTCGCGCGCACGGTAACGACAACCAAGCCGGTGATTATCGCCTACCCGGGCGAAGAACGCTCCCTTGCGGCGACGCTCTTTGCTTATGGGGTCGATAGTCGACAGTTTGATATCCATAGCTTCGGCCTGGCACCGTGCGGCGACACGCTCATGACAAGCCTCATTAACCAGCAGGCTAGCCGCTATGATCTTGCTATTGCCACCGCAACATGCCTGAGCGCAACAGGCGTTATCTCTTCAGACGATGCCCAGCGTCTCATAGAGCACTGCCATGCAGCGATTGAGCAGTGCCTCACCCACGCACGCGAGCACCACACTGACCACCCGATGGTCACCACCTGGCAGTGGCAGCAAGGGTAGTAGAGAAGCCCCGTGCACCACTCATCAATACCACTATCACCCCGCGACACATGGTATACTAGACTATAATGAGAAAACCAACATTCGCAACAATCCAGCTTGAAAAGATCGTCGGTGGTGGGCAAGCTCTCGGCACACTTGATGATGGCCGCAAAGCCTTCGTCTGGGGTGGGCTACCGGGCGAGACTGTTACTATCCGCATCACCAAGAAGAAGTCGCACTTCGTCGAAGGAGTGGTGACTGAGGTGCTCGCTGCTTCGACCGAGCGCATCACCCCGCGCAACCCCGAGAGCTACCTCAGTACCAGCCCATGGCAAATTATGCCGCTGGCGAGCGAGCAACATTATAAGGCAGCGCTGATCGAGGAGGCCTTTGAGCTGCACGATATTGTCTTGCCAGAGCCGATCGACGTTTTTTGCGATGATATACCCTATGGCTACCGTAATAAAGTTGAGCTGAGTTGGTATAGCGACAGGGCAGAGGATGGCACCGAGACGCTCGACCTCGCGTTCTTTCGGCGGGGGAGCAAGGGTAAGATTGTCGTTGACGGGACAAGCTTAGCTCGGCCAGAGATCAACCAACTCGCCCGGCAGGTGCGCGACCTGCTGCGCACCAAGCACGTGACAGCGCGCCAGCTCAAGACACTCCTCATCCGCTGCGACCAGGCGGGCAACTGCGTGTGGCAGCTTTATACCAAAGACCGCCTGGGGGATGTTATGAGCCCAGACGAAGCCACCGCTTTATCAGCTCAGGGCGGCGAGATTATCTACTCCGACCCCCGTTCGCCAGCCAGTCGGATCACCGAGCGCCTAGCATGCTTTGGCGATCCTGTCTTGCAAGATACCATTCTTGGCGTGCCGTTTCGCTACGCCACCGAAGGGTTCTTCCAAGTTAATCTACCGGTCTACGAGCAAGCACTGCGTGACATGCAGCGGTTCGTCCAGGTGCAGGATAGCACGTCCCAGCCCACGCTCGACCTCTATGCTGGGGTGGGGACGATCGGCCTGACGATTGGCAGTGATAACGTCACCCTAGTGGAGATCAACGCTGATGCGGTGCGTGAGATGCAGCGTAATATCCACCAGCTAGGCCGCACGAGCCAAGCCAAGGCTATTCTCGCACCCAGCGAGCAAGCGCTGGAACACATTACTGGCGATGCGCTCATCATCCTCGACCCACCACGCGCCGGTCTCCACACCGATGTCATTACCAAACTCCTCGCTACCCAGCCGCAGCGCATCCTCTACCTCAGTTGCAACCCCGTCACCCAAGCACGCGACGTGGCGCTTCTTGCTACGCACTATGGCATTGCCTACCACCGAGGCTACAACTTCTTCCCTCGCACGCCGCACAGTGAGCATTTGGTGGTGCTTGACCGGCTTACGTAGTGGCTTTATATCGCTCTTATAAAAAAGTGATTCTTCACGATTCAGACATTGAGAAAGGAAATGCAAAAATGAGCGCATTCATGATACAAATGCAAGTTATCTATACAGCTCTTATGGCTGGGATGATGCTTATGTATACTATTACTCTAGGACGCTATTTTGATTATATTTTAAAACACAAGATACCTGGCGCATCTCAAAATTGGGCACTGTTTCATAATAATACTCGAGTGCAGATCTACCACACAGCTGTATTGGTTGGCCACGCAATAGTGTCGATAATTTCTCTCGCTACCAACTATACGAGAGAGCCGGCTCCACTCGTGGTTGCAGCGGCTGTTCCATTTCTCATGCTTACCACTCATATGGTAACTGGCTTTGCCAAGGCGGAATTTTTTGTCAATGGTGCGCAGCGATTGGATGATGAGAAGACAGTAAAAACATATCTTGCATGGAATATGCCACTCCATATCACATACACTCTCCTCTATGCTGTATCGGCCGCTCTTTTGCTTACATTGTTATAGATCTCAATCGCCAAGGGTCATGAGGAAATGAGAGAACGTTTATCTTATTGACACACTCGCCATATATTGATATATATTAGCTTTTGAGTTATCCTACTCAGAAGCTTCCATGACAAGCAGAGAGGTTGTGAGCAAAATGGCTCAGCTGATCCCTGTAGCAGTCCTCCGTGAATACCAGATAGATGAGGAGAACTATCTGAGGAGCCAGATGGCCTACCGAGCTAGGCGAATCGCAAGCTTCAAAGAGCGGGACATCCCGCATATCGTCGAGCGATTTACCAGCGAAGTAAGAGATCGCGATGTGCAAGATTGTGTGCTATGTCTCTACATTCTTGAAGATTTAAGTATCATCAAGGATAGTGACAGCTGCACACAGGCTTTACGCCACGCGCTACAGCAAGTCGACTCACGTGTCACTGATGTCTATATTGGCTCCAACCGAGCATACGGGACATCCTATGACGCAGACTTTCGGACATGCAACATTTTTGTTGCCTTCGGATCAGGAGAGGAGGAGTCTGCAGGCTAACGAAGCCTCGCGGCGAACCTCTGACTCGCATTTCTGCTTGTCATGTTCGCCCTGTAAGGGGCATTTGGTGTTTTTCTGTCGATAGTAAGCACACCTTTGAATTATCTTATTACGCAATTATTGCCTTACATCGCGGGCCAAGAACAGGAGCGACAGTGTTGGATTAGACGCCCGCATGCTAATAGGCTATAATAAGTTTTATGCGACGCTCTACCCGAAGAAAGGTTATTATCGTTGGGGTTCTCCTTATGACGTATAGTGCTATTACGTACGGTCTTCCCTATCTGCTTTTGGATGCACCGTTCGCACGGATTAATGCAACTGAGACGCTTAAGCAGCGCTTTTCTCGCGAATATACGCAATCGCTTGATGTCAAATATAGCAAAGGGTCGCCTCAGCTCAGCCGCGAAAGCCCAAGTGGCACCGTACTTGGCTACGTTACAGACACGAAGATACGCCAGAAGCTGCTCCAAGCTCAGCCTTTTGCCGATTGCTCTGGTGGCTGCTCGTCGTGGCAATCGTATAGTGAGTATGGCAAAACATCGCCACTGCTTAGTATCGAGCAAAATTCATCACCCGACTCGCGCAATATTCTTCGCGCAGCAACAGGAGAGGGAGGTCAGTGTGTTGCTCGCTACCACCCAAAGTCGCACGGTGATATATTCTGCTTGTCGCCTTCGACAGGGGCGTTTGCATATGGGTATGATGGTGCATCGTAGGAATGTAGCATTCTGACTTTCATCAACTCCCGTCTCACTCTCCACACCTACTTCATCGCCATCGTCCATCTCAGCGTC
This sequence comes from uncultured Candidatus Saccharibacteria bacterium, assembly GCA_963529005.1. Taxonomy (GTDB): domain Bacteria; phylum Patescibacteriota; class Saccharimonadia; order Saccharimonadales; family Saccharimonadaceae; genus Saccharimonas. The sequence goes on along the minus strand of CAURWY010000002.1, from coordinate 134,738 downwards.
AGAGAGAGCGTATTGGGCGCTGTCGACACTCTCGGTTGCGACTGTCTGATTAACTATATCCGACTCATTGCCAAAAAGAAAATCGGGGCCAAGCTCCCCGTTGTCTTCCTCGCTGGCTACATCCTCTCTGGCAATGGCTGCGGCGTGGGAGGGGTGCGAGAAGGAGCGCGTGCATGTCGCTGTCGGTACGTACCAGGCGCACAGTAGGCGATAGTTACGCCGGTCACGATGCCGGCAACGTAGATCGCGCTGATGCTGAGAATGAGGGCGTACATCTGGTTAGCTCGTTTCATGGTTTGGGCGGTTTGGTTAGCAGTGATTCATTATTTCTTACCTGCTTTTAGATTTACCAAATAGTGCTAAATCAACTACACCCATCTATTCTTTTAGTAATCAAGGATGCGTTACATGTAAGTAGACCAACTATGATAGCCCATGTATGATACCGCAAGTTGCCATTATTTATTCAAGGAAACCAGTTTTCAACAAAAAAGCAACTGAAAGATGGTTGAATTCTATACCTCTTCTGCCTATTATTAATACATACTTTATTTGCAATATTTTAATAATGATGAGGTATATATGAGATTTTGCGATAACCTACAGCACTTACGCACGACTCACAATATGACTCAGGAGCAACTAGCAATGCGTCTTGGTGTCAGCAGACAAGCTGTTTCTAAGTGGGAATCAGTACATGCCTACCCTGAAATGGATAAATTACTCATGATTTGTACCTTGTTTGATTGTCAACTTGACGATCTTGTGAGAGGAGATCTGACCCATCACCACATTAATAAGACTATGCGCACTCCTCAAGGGGAGATGCCACAGGATATTACAGACTATGATAAGGCCATGCGTGTTTACGCATTTAGATTGCCAATAGGGGTTTCAATTATGCTTTTTGGCATAGCTCTAACAATTTTGTGGCTGATTCTTTCTGCGGCATTAAAAAATAAACTTCCAAACTATACTGCTGTGGTATTGTGTGCTGGGACGATGGTGGGAGCTGCCTTTATTGTATCAGGAGTATATATCCGCAATAGATTCCAAAAGACACACCCGTTTGTTAAAGATTTTTACACTGCAGAGCAAAGAGACGAGGCAAGGGTAGCAATGTTTCACGCAGTTATTCTCGGATTTATTTTGATAGTTACTGGTTTACTGGCTGCTATTTTTCTTCATCACGTTACGCTATTAGTATGGGCGGTGTTCTTGTCGTTTTTTGCTGTTTCTGTTTTTTATGTTTTGCACAGATATTTCCTGTGGCGACGAATGGACATAGAAAAATACAACCAACGATCTCTTAGTTTGATGACAGAGCAAGAAATTAACGCACTTGACGACATTGAGTTACAGAAAGTTGCTCACAAAGCAAAATACAAACGCAATGTTTGCATGATCATCATGTATCTGGCAACTATTATCAGTTTATGTCTTTTATTTATTCCTCAATTCGGCGCCTATCGGTGGTTTTGGCTAGCTTGGGTAGTTGGTGGTATTTTATGCGCAGCAACAAATTTATACATTGATATAAGGAGAGAAAAGTAATGGAAGCAATCATTGCACAGAATATAACTAAGTCCTTCTGTAGCGGCCAAGGAAGCAACACAAAAATAACAAAGGTGTTAAAAGGAATCAGTATTACTATTAATCTAGGTGAAATGGTTAGTATTGTTGGGTCGAGTGGATCAGGTAAATCAACCTTACTGTACTGTCTTTCTGGTCTGGAGACTGCCGACAGTGGTTCTATCAAGATAATGGGTAAGCAACTCGTGCATGCAGACCGAAATTCACTTTTTAGAATCCGAAGAGACCACATAGGATTTATCTTTCAATCCTACAATCTTATCCCTTCGCTCAATGTATTTGAAAATGTATCTCTCCCGGCACGCTTGGCAGGGCATGCCATAAACACACAGCAAATAAATAATGTCTTAGCTAGTATCGGGCTCGATGGTCGAGGAAAGGATCGCCCAACTGATATGTCTGGAGGAGAACAGCAGCGCGTAGCTATCGCAAGAACACTGGCAGATAGCTCTGATATTATTTTTGCTGATGAACCTACTGGAGCACTTGATACAGAAAACGGAAGAGAAGTATTGAAGATGCTAAGGAGTATAGGTAATAACTCCAAGCGAGCCGTAGTAATGGTCACTCACAATCTAGAAGCTGCCGCCCTTGCCGATCGTGTTCTAGTATTAAAGGATGGTGTAATTATTCGAGAGCTCACTTCTTGTACAGCTGCTCAAATTTTGACAGTGATGGAGGGTTAAAATGTTGAAACTTATATTCTCTGATTTGAGAGCTAATAAAGCAACATGGCTCGGTGCGTTTTTTGTCGCAATAACTTGTGGATACATCGGAGGCTGGGTAATTTCCATTCTCGGGACTGCTCAGTTCTATGTTGGTGCTGTGTATAAAAATATTAACCAAGCAGGAACAATACTATTTCTATTTTCTATTGTTGCAGGACTCGCTGTGATCTCTGCAGTAGCTAAGCTTACAGTAGATGCACAAAGAAAATCTTACGCCCTATGGCAGTTAGTAAACGTTAGTCCCCGCAAGGTTATTGTGGTTGTTCTTGCTCAGCTGTTTGTTGTTGCCATTTTAGGGGCAATATGCGGGACATTATTATCAGGAATAAGCTTCGTTCCATTATTTCCTTTGGTATTTAGTGCAAGAAAGATCTTCGAAGAGGTCATACCACGAGTTGATCTATCTTCAATGCCTATAGTTTGGTTAGGGGTTGCATGCATTTTTCTGTTCGGAGGGCTCAAAGCAGCACGGACCGCAGGTCGTACCACTCCACTACAAGCCTTAACTTCCCAGCCATTAAAAAAGCTTGACATGACATGGATTCGGCTTTTGCTTTTTGCTGTTTTATTGACTATCACGGTTTGGTTTTCATATTCCATTATCGTAGATGGCCCAAATAACGGGATGGATCGGTCAATTTACCTACCAATTTTGCTTGTTGGGACACTTGTTCCTATTGCTCCTGTGCTTTTTTTACTTTTCATGAGGATATGGACGTTGCTTGTTCCGCAACGTTGTGTTGTGTGGTTTTTGGCAAGGCGTATGGCACTGTACAATTTTTCTCTTAGTACTTCCGTACAGACCCCCATTATGGTTGGGTTTGGTATGGTAGCTGGTATTTTAACCATTATCAACACGATGAAACACTATGCTACGGATATCGGGATCACCAATTTTAATGGCCTTGATTTGACTTCAACTATTCTTGCTATGGGCGGGCCGATTCTCCTTTCTGCAGTAGGAGCTGCAGCGAGCATTGGTATGACTGCACGTTCTCGGACCAGTGATGTGAAACTACTTGCAATCAGTGGCGCGAGTCCACGCACGTTGATCCTGGCTGCTATTTGCGAAACTTTTATTCATTCGGCAAATGCTACTTTTGTTGGTATTATCGCCGTTGCTGCTTCAAATTATATTGTATCCAAAGGGCTTATGATACTGCCTTTTGTGGATATAACGATCACCGATGGCTTGATAGTTTCCCTCCTCGGCTTTATTATGATTGCGATAACCGTCCTTACTCCTACATTGTTCGCTCTTTCGCGTAAGGATGTTATTCAGGCATAATACATTGACTAATATAAACTCCAGAAACAGAATTGCTGCGATCGAACTTATTCGGTGCGGGACGCCACTGCAAAGCGCTGGCCCACACGCCACGCCCACCACCATTGCAGTATGGTTACTGGAATAATAATGGCAATGCCGGGCCAGAGCAGGAGTAGGTTTGGTGGGGTGAAATCGAAGAACTCACGGAGCGGGCCAACACCAAAACTCACTACTGTTACAAGCAATACAGCAAGCATATACAGCATACGCGCAAGATGGGCCCGCTTATCGAGCTGGACACCAAGCATGCGACCAGCCAAAAATACCAGATACACGCCGTAGAAGGTTGCTACCAGCACTGTCATCGTTGCTCCCTCGCCAAGGCGATCTGGGTAGAATGTGCGGCCAAGCCAATACACACTAGCCACCGCTACCCCTGTGAGCACCGCAATTGGCGCCACCGCCAGCAGGGTGTCGTGCCAAAAGCGCCGGGGGTCAATCCGGTGCCGCGGTGAGGGCGGAAAGAGCGTCCACATAATGGTCGGCATCGTCACGAGGAAGATATTCATAAAGGTAAGGTGGCGCGGCGCATATGGGTACATAATGCCGATGGTGAGAGTAATGGCTAGCAGCACCACACCATAGATAATCTTATGAAAGAAGAGCACGCCAATGAGCTCAATGGCCTGCATGATGCGATTGCCTAGCTGCATCCCCAATGGCAATGACGTGAAGGAGTTGTTGAGCAAGATGATATCTGCCACGCGCCGACTGGCTGGAGCGCCAGCGTACATGGCGACGCCAAGGTCGGCTCGCTTGAGTGCCAAGGCATCATTGACGCCATCGCCTACCATGCCAGTGAATCGCCCTTGGTCTGAGAAGTGAGCGATGAGCCGCTCCTTTTGCTCGGGTAAGACGCGGGCAAAGATTGTGTGCGTATCGGCCGCCTGAGCAAAGGCTGCATCATCGAGCTGGGCAAGCTCTGCCCCGGTGATGGCTGCCTCAGGCCGATGGATCCCCGCTGCCTTGGCGATATAGCTGACCGTCCGCGGGTTGTCTCCACTAATGACGCGAATTGTCACGCCTTGGCCCTGCAAAAATCGCACGGTATCGACCACGCCATGACGCAGACTGTTGCGCAGGACGATTGCTCCCAGCGGCTGACCCGAACCAGCGGTGAGCTGCTTGAGTGGTACGCTACTGTCGGCAAAGCGGGCGAGCAGGAGGACACGCAGGCCATCATTTGCCCAGGCATCGATTTGCGCTTGCTGGGCTGGTGAGAGTGGGGCAAGCCGCGCCACAAACTCTGGTGCGCCTAGCATCAGCGTCTGCACTGAGCCATCAATCTCGGCCCGCACCCCTGCCATTTTCCGGCTCGATGAGAACGCCATCACCTCTTGGACGTGAGCCGCGGGAGCCTGGTGCGCAGCAAGAATTGCCTGGCCAGTCGCATTGCCACCACTGGTTTCGTGTGCAACCAGGGCAGCGTAGTGGGCGAGTTGTTCATCACTGGTCGATGCGTCGAACGACGCAGCGTGCTCGAAGATAACGTCATCACTTGTCAAGGTGCCCGTTTTGTCTACGCAGAGCACGCCAAGCAGTGCCATTGCTTCAATAGCTGAAAGCTTCTGAGGTAAGACCTTAGCCTGAGCCAGGCGCAGCGAGCCAAAGGCAAGCAGGAGCGAACTCGCCAGGAGCAGCCCCTCCGGCACAACGGTAATCGCCGCGGTGATAATCGTCTTGAGAATACTCACAGCTTGCAACCCCGCAAAGTGGTAGCGCGCGAAGATAAGCAGTGCTAACACCACTGCCCCATAAGTCAGGATAGTAATAGCCCGCTGGATAGCCCGCTGGAGCGGTGTAGGCTGCGGTGCATACTGCTTGAGTACGGTACTGATTGCACCAGCCTTGGTGGCGCTACCAACTGCGGTGACGCGAGCGTGCGCTGTGCCCGCCACCACTGTTGTGGCGGCATAGATGGCATCGCCCGGTGCTTTGTCTACCGCAGCAGACTCGCCCGTGAGCATGCTCTCGTTTACCTCCAGGCCTTTTGCGTCGAGCACGACACCGTCGGCGGGTAGCTCATCGCCAGTGTGTAGCACGAGGGTATCGCCAACCTGCAGTGCATCGTAAAGCACCTCGGTGATGGTGCCGTCGGCTTGGACAACGCGAGCGCGCGGTGCACTCATGAGCTCGAGCTTGCGCAGGGCACGCTTGGCCCGAATCTCTTGCACGGCACCAATCAGCGAATTGACCATAATCACAAATGATATAAACCACGCATCGCGGTACTCCTGCACATAGAGCAGCGCCATGGCAAGAAGCAAAATCGCCAGCACGATAGGCGAGACGAAGTTGCGCCGGATGATTGCTAGATAATCCTTCATATCGTTATTTTACCTCTCCTCGATGATACTGACACTTCGCGGCAACCCGCCAGCCACTGCGCGCGTCGCTGTCTGCTTGGTAGATGTGGCCGTCCTTCACCTCATCAACGAGAATGAGGGCTGGGTTGTATGGCGCAAGAGTGCGATAGTACATAATGTCGCGATCGGTGATGCGCCCAAACCCGGGGAATATTTCGCGAAACTTCTGCCGGCCAAATTCGTCAAAATACTCTGGCTGACCCCGTGGCGGGAAGAATGTCTCAGCGCGCAGGCCAATTCGCACGGCGATCTTCTTGACATCGCCAAGCAGCAGGCGCGATGGCCCATAGACCAAGCAATAGAGCTGGCCGTCTGTCGCAAAAAACACCGATGCCTTGGCGGCAAGCCCCGCGGCAATATTGCGTGCCACCACGCGATCGATCACTAGCTGCACACCAAAGCGCGCGGCGAGAGCCTTTTGCACATATGCGACATCCATGTGGTTACCAAAGTCCATGATAGATATTATACCGGAATCTCGGCCTGGCCGCTAGAGTCGAGGCGGTGAGTGTGCGATAATGGAGACATGTCTGAACACGAATTTTCGACTCGATACACGCACCTCAATAGCCAGCAGCGCGCTGCTGTCGATACGATTGATGGGCCGCTGCTCGTCGTGGCTGGCCCCGGTACTGGCAAGACAGAGCTACTCAGTATGCGCGCCGCCAACATCCTGCGCCAAACAGATGTACTGCCTGAGAATATTCTCTGTCTTACCTTTACCGACAGTGGGGCAGCCGCGATGCGGCAGCGTCTGCGCAGTATCATTGGGGCAGATGCCTACCGCGTCGCTATCCATACCTTCCATAGCTTTGGCAGTGAGGTGATTAATCACCACCGGGAGTATTTCTATCATGGTGTATCACGTAAACCTACCGATGAGCTTGGCAGCTACGAGATTTTGCGCGGCATCCTCAGCAAGCTCGATCATCATAACCCGTTGAGCAGCAAGCAAAATGGTGAGTTTACCTATCTGCAGGATATTAGCCGCAGTATTAGCCAGCTCAAGCAAGCTGGTCTCAGCAGCGCAGAGCTTCGGCAAGTCATCGATGCGGATGAGGCGCTCATAGCAGCCGTCGAGCCACGTCTCAGCGAAGTCTTTTCTGCTGGGCGGATAAACAAATCGATGGCGGGCAAGCTCGCCCCATTGGCGGGCGAAGCAGCTCAGCTGCCACTGCCGCCATTGCCACCCACCATTCCACCACTGGCTGATAGCTTCTCGCTGAGCCTCGCTCGAGCGATCGACGAGACACTCGATAGTGGCAAGACCACTCCACTCACCGCCTGGCGCAACCACTGGTGCGAGAAGGATGCTACTGGGAGTTATGTTTTAAAAGATCGCAAGCGCCTCGGTAAGCTGCGCGCCCTGGCTGAAGTCTACGACGCGTATCTTACTGAGCTCAGCGCAGCCGGCCTCTACGACTACGACGATATGATTCTCCAGCTCGCTCAGGCACTCGATGCCCAGCCCGAGCTGCGCGCTAATCTTGAGGAGCAGTACCAATACATCATGGTAGATGAATTTCAAGATACCAATCTCGCGCAGCTGCGTATTCTCTTTTCGCTGACGAGTAGTCCGGTCCACGAGGGCCGCCCCAACATTATGGCAGTCGGTGATGATGACCAAGCAATCTACAGCTTCCAGGGAGCAGACGTCAGTAACATCCACCGCTTTCGGAGCCATTACCGCGATGTGCAGCTGATCGCCTTGACAGATAATTATCGCTCGAGTCGCGCCATCCTCACGCCAGCCCGGGCTGTTATCACTCAGGGGGGCGACCGATTAGAGGCGGTGCTTCCCGAGCTCGATAAGACGCTTACGGCTCATCACCAGCCAACCCAGACTGCCGTCAGCCTGGCCGAGCTGCCCACTAGCCTAGCCGAGCGCCAATGGCTAGCGCAGCAGATCCGCCAGCAGATCGACAGTGGCACGCCGCCCGAGGAGATTGCCGTCCTGGCTCGGCGTCACCGCGAGCTAGTGGCGCTGGTGCCGCACCTGCAGGCGGCAGGGATTGCCATCAATTACGAGCGGCGCGACAATATTCTTGATAATCCTGTCATCCAGGTGCTCGAGCTGCTCGCACGGGTGGTCGAAGCCATAGCAGCAGGGGAGTTTCCCACCGCCGATAGCCTGCTGCCAGAGCTGATAGCACACCCGGCCTTTGGCTTTACTAGTCAGGATATTTGGCAGCTCAGCCTCCAGGCATGGCGCAACCACCAAACGTGGGGCGAGACAATGATGGCCAGCCCAACCTTTCAACCCCTGATGGTGTGGCTCATCCATATGGCGTGGCAGGCGCAACATCAACCGCTTGAGATGGTACTCGATGATTTGCTTGGTGTCCCGCAGCCCACCGATAGCCAAAAGGCTCAGGCCGCCATAGCCAGCGCGATTACCGACTATATGACGCAGCAGATGGCCCAATTCGACCAGCCAATTAGCCTCTCTACCGAAGCGGTCCCCGCCGTTCCCACGGTACGTTACTGCTCACCACTGTACGATTATTATTTCTCGCGCGAGAGGCTTGCCGAGCAGCCCGATGCATACCTTGCCTGCCTTGAGGCCTTGCGGACTCTGCGCAGCCGCGCCCAGGAGTATCGCGGTGATGATGAGACGCTCCGGCTTGCCGATATGCTCGATCTCCTCAGTATGCACCGACAATTCAAGACGCCCATCACCACCATCCGCCAGCGTACCGAGGCGCATACCGGCCGCATTAACCTCATGACAGCACACAAGGCCAAGGGACTAGAGTTTGGTCATGTCTACATTATGGGCGCTGTTGATAGCACCTGGGGGCGGCGCGTACGCTCACCCGTGTCGCTCATCACCTACCCAGATAACCTCGCCATTGCCCCCGCCGGCAATACGTACGACGAATGCCTCCGTCTCTTTTTTGTCGCCATGACGCGGGCACGCGACCACCTGACTATCAGCTACAGCACCCAAGATGATGCTGGCAAAGCAACGCTACCAGCCAGCTTCCTCGACGGCATCGACCTCACTGCAACCACTGTCGACATGCCCAATGATGTGCCAAGCCTCACCGCGCAGCTCACCACCGACTGGCAGCGCCGCCTTGCGCCAGTTGGCACGCCCGAGCCCGATTTGCAGCAACTTCTCCAGCCTATGCTCGAGCAGTATAAGCTCTCTAGCACCCATCTCACCGCCTTCTTAGACGTGTCGCGCGGTGGGCCAGCAGCCTTTCTTACCAACTACCTGCTGCGCTTCCCGCAAGCACCCAGCCCGCATGCAATCTATGGCAATGCCATCCACCACGTGCTGCAGCGTGCGCACACCCATCTTACTGCCACGGGCAAGGTGCGGCCGGCTGAGGATATCCTCGGCGACTTTGAGCAAGAGCTTAATCGCCAGCCACTGGAGCCAGAGGACTTCGCGTACTTTAGCCGCAAGGGGCTGGATTCACTGAGCGCCTTCTTGCAGGCCGAGGCGCATACCTTCCGCCCCAAGCAAAAGACCGAGCTAAGCTTTGCCGGCCAAGGAGTCGTGCTCGGTGATGCTCGCCTTACTGGCACGCTTGACCTTGTCGATATTGACCACACTGCCAATACCATCGCCGTTACAGACTACAAGACGGGCAAGCCTGCTCGCAGCTGGCAGGGCCGCACCGATGCCGAGAAGATTAAGCTGCACAAATACCGCCAGCAGCTGATGTTCTACGAGCTCCTTGTGCGCTACTCGCGCGACTATGCTCGCTACGACTTTGCCGGGGCTACGCTGCAGTTCGTCGAGCCAGATAAGGATACGGGCGATATCCACCAGCTCAGCACCAGCTTTTCCCAAGCCGAGCTGGATGAATTTGCTCAGCTCATCGCCGCCGTGTGGCGCTGCATTACCCAGCTCCAGCTGCCCGACACCAGCCACTACCCAGCCACCTACAAAGGCATCCTCGCCTTTGAGGAAGATCTGCTGCGGCGTATAGAAGAGCAGGAATAGCAGCTCGGACGAGCACTTGCCACACAATAGACAATGTATTCGCTATACACTCTTGCTGCAACACTCTACAGGAGAGAATGGAGTGGCTAATGGCTAATCACATGAGCAAGCTTTTTTGCCACCCTGGCCGGAATATCTTCGGTGTAGTAATACGAAACATCCTTAGCTTTCGCGCTGGCGGGTGGGTTTTCTAGAGGCAATTATCTCTGCTTATTTTTATCTGATCCTTACAGCGGGAGTGTAAGACTGTCTGAGTGCAATAAATCTACGTCGTCTGTCATTTGTTGCAAATAGTACATAGAATGAAGCAGAACGTAAGAACAAAACAAGAATCTCTGCAAGACATGCACATATTGATTGACAGGCTCACCGTATATTGGTATATATAGTAACAGCTCGAAACTGAGTGGACCCTGGTAGCTACCCGATGTGGCTATCTCGAGACGCTCAGCACGAGAGCGTCCTTAGAAAAGGGGTCCACCGACAATTCTGCCGAAACTTCGGCGGGGAGGAGGTGAATACCTCATGTTTGCGTACTACGCAAAAACAAGCCCGCAGGGCTTGTATACAATAAAGACAAAGTGTCGCCACTGTAGCGCGACACTGTTTGTAGACGGACTGCGGGATTACCGCTGTCCGGCGTGTTATAAGGATCTCTGATCCTTATAACAAAAAGAACGGTCAGCCTCACGTGCGAGGCTGAGAAAATAAGTAGGTGTAGCAGAATAAGGCTACACACTTATCCGTCATGGGAGATAAGGAGCCAGGCTCCTAACAATGATGTTGCAGGTTCGATTCCTGCTATCTCCGCCATATGGCAAATGCTCCGCTTTTTTCGCGTAGAGCACTGCCATAGCAACCGCCGCAGGCTACCCCTTGTCGGACATCAAGAGGGGTAGGCGGTATCGTTGCCACTTGGAGGCAACGATCGAGAAGTCTCATGCTGCGCGTCCTTATTACCGCGCACCGTGCACCTGCCACGGAGGCTTCTTTAAAACACGTGAGACTCGCGAGATTCACTCGCCCCCCCTGGCTACCGGCCAGGACGAGCAGAACCGCTTGTAGTCTCTCCCGAGCTCCTGCATCCGCATTATGCGTTGAGGCAGGAGCTTCTTCCTTTTTTAGAGATATATTGAACATATGTACATCCAAGGGCTAGTACATAACCGTGGTATGGCTGCAAAATTCAGGCGCCCACTACTTGACAACTCTCGCTAGGTAGATTACAATTATTTCTACCCTTGCAAACAATTCGCCGGCACTGCTCCGGCTTGAGTTTTTTGTAAAGGAGTAGTCGGTCAATGGCGACCGACCTGGGATGCCCCTCGTGGTTGCGGGGTACGAGAGGCTTGTTTGTCGATGGAGACAAGCATTCGTGGGAACTCTCGTAGCAGGTTCGACTCCTGCCATCCCAGCTACGTGAGCCTCCTCCAAGGAAATACCTTGGAAGAGCCAACCCCAGAAAGGGGGTGGTCTATAAGACTATATGCTCACACTCACCCCCACGTCCGCGCACCCATCTACGCATGCGGGCGTGGGGCTTTCCCCTGGTAGATTGTGTTATAATAGCTTGATATGACGTCGTTTTGGAATGATTTACCGCAGCCATTCTTTGTTTTGGCACCAATGGAGGCGGTGACGGATGTAGTGTTTCGCCACGTGGTGGAGCGGGCTGGTGCGCCCGATGTGTTCTTTACTGAGTTTGCTAATGCGACGGGCTGGGTACACGCTGGTGACAGAGCAATCGCTGGCCGGCTCATTAAGACGGACGACGAATACCCTCTGGTAGCACAGATTTGGGGCGGCGAGCCAGGCGATATGGAGCAGTTTGCTCAGCACTGCGCGCGCCTGGGCTTTGCAGGGATCGATATTAATATGGGCTGCCCTGCCAAGAGTGCCATCAAGAGCGGGGGAGCGGCGCTAATTCGCAATCCAGACGTTGCAATAGCCGCTATTGCTGCGGCCAAGACGGCTGGTCTGCCAGTCAGTGTTAAGACCCGCCTTGGCTACAGCACTGTGGATGAGTGGCGAGCATGGCTCACGACGCTGCTCCAGCAAGATATCGTCAATCTGACTATCCACCTGCGCACCAAGAAGGAGATGAGCAAGGTAGCAGCACACTATGAGCTGATTGATGATATCGTTGCGCTGCGCGATGCGATCGCACCGCAGACGCTGCTCACCATCAATGGTGATATTCGCGATCGGGCGCATGGCATGGCACTGGTGGCAGCCCACCCAGGCGTTAATGGTGTGATGATTGGCCGTGGGGTGTTTGCCGATCCATTTTGCTTTGCACCGCACGCCGACGATACAGTGCAGAGTGCTGCCTCTCTGGTGCAGCGCAACTTTGCCCTCCTTCGCCACCACCTCGACCTCTTCGACCACTGGCAGCCACAGCTCGGCCGGCCATACGAGACGCTCAAACGCTTCTACAAGATCTACATCCGCGACTTCGACGGTGCCAAGGAGCTGCGCGACCAGCTGATGCACACCACCAGCACGGCCGAGGCGCGGCACGTCATCCACCAGTGGTATGAGACTATGCGCACATCTGAGTAGATGGTGTTTGTGCTATAGTGAAGGAAGGTGACATCCTCAAATTATATCGTCATGAGGACGAACGAGAGCGATAGTTTTGCATCTGCACAGGCAGGGCGGCTATACTTTAGATATTCTTTATCTATGAAGCAGGAAAAGTGACTCATAATCACTATCGCACAGCGCAAAAAGAAGCAGCAATACGCCTCTTGCCGCAAAATATTTAGTTCAATAGCCTCAATCTTCAAGCACCCACCACTCTCACGTTCATAGCTGTAGGGAAGCTTTAGGGTTTAGGCTCAATCTCCACCACTTGATAAACTTACAACATTACGCAAGCACGGTCACGGTCATGTGTGGGCCGCACAGTGCCATGATGGCAGCAAGGTTGTAGTAGAGCATGGCAGTGGTTGCCTGCTGCTGGGCAGTTGGGTTATCTGGGTAGAGCGCCTCGGCCGAGGGTGCAAAGGCCCATGTGTCGATATTGAAAGCCTGGTGATGCTCGTCTGGTGCGCGGTCGAATTCCTGCGCCAAGGCCTGGCGGTCGAGCGTCGTCCCCGTGCGCTGATTCATTACCACTGCTGCCTCATGGTGGTTGCCGCGCAATATATCGGTATGAGCACCGATAGGCTCGCTCTTTGCTAGCTGCGCGTCGACCATTGCCACGAGCTTGTTGCCACTAGCCATAACAAGCTTGGACTCATCTGCTGCATGGTGAATGATCTGCTGGTGTGCTTCATCGCTACTCAGGCTACCAAGGTCAAGCTCGGTGGCTAGGCTGCGCAATTGCTCACCATGCTGAGCAATGATGGTAAAGATTGCACCCACCTTGTCAGCTGCTGCGCAGCCAGCGTCTTCGCCATGAGCATGGTCGTCCCGATGGACGTGTACTGTCGCGGGTATCTGGCCAATCCGCCCCAGAACGCGCGCATTCGCTTCATTAATAGCATCACTATTACCACGCACCAGCCGATCCGTCACTAGGTAGAGCAAGCCACCGCCTGCACCATTTGGCACTGCTTCTGCTGTGCTGCCGGGCCGACCATCCATGCACGCGCCAATGATGTTCTGCGCTGCTGGCACGTAGTGTTCACCAAGTTCCTGAATAAATTCTGCCGCGCGGGGGCACTGTGGCGTATCAAGCTTACCAAGGCCATACTCATCGCCTAGCTGGTAGGATACGACAGGCTGCTCATAGCAATCACTTAGTTCATCATCACCTCGATAACTCTGTGCTTCATCTGATGATGAGGCTTGTGAATAAAATTCTGCCATTATATACTGCCTCTCTGCGCTTATCTCTGTTACCCTAATATTTTATACGCGGTGCTTGTTGTGGCGTCGGCGCAAGCCAGCCACCTTGAGGCGCACGGCATGGCGGTCGACCAGCTGGTGAGCCTTCTCGAGCTCTACTTGGTTGCTGGCGTTGTCGCGCTGCTTGAGAGCACGCTCGAGGGCGGCTTTACTCTCAGCCTCGATGATGTCGTCACCATGCTCGGCTTCGTCCACCAAGATGCGTACCTTTGTCTGGCTAATCTCGACCACTCCACCAGAGATAGCGAAGTACTCCAGCTGGTCGTCACTGTCATCTTTGGCGCGACGCACCGCCACAACGCCTGGCACTGCCAGAGTTACGAGTGGTTCGTGCCCCGGGAAGACCGCAATCTGCCCATCCGGCGTCGGTAGCATCACCTCATACACAGTCTCGTGCAGCTTGCTACCAGTCAGTGTCACAAGTTCTAAATCCATAGCCTTACTATAGCAGAGTAGCAGAGAAAAAGCGAGGTAGAAGACGAGGTGATTTTGCCCGAGCGAGAGAAAAGGGCGGGGAGCAGCAAGCCACATGGCGCTGCTCAACCCGCCCTTGGCAGTAGGGGCAACCTAGGAAGGTTAGAGCACTAACCCCCAGGCAAGGAGGGAGATAAAAATCCCTCCAATAGCGGCTACGGCAATGAGCAGCAGCCCCAGCGTCTTCGGCAGGCGCTGGCCTGCCAGGATGGCTCCTCCAAAGAGGAGCCATGCAACATACATCACGAGCCAGGGCACCTCGTGACTACCAAATGCTGTCCCACCGAAGTGGAACAGCATGAGGTAACTCCCAAGCGGTACACCCGCCCAGGAGCCAGCTGCGACTATCCAGAACGGCGCAATGTTGCGCGCCTTTCTGGCTTCTTCGCGCATGGAACGGTTGTCCCATGCATTCTTCCTTCTTTGCATGGTATATCTCCTTCCATGCGTCTTTCTTGAGGCGCTGGTCGCCCCACCACCCTCAAGTGTGCCATATTTGATCGGGTAAGTCAAAGTGCGTCTATTTGAATCTGAGCGCTTTACTGTTTTCTTATACTACTCACCATAGATACACTGTAATACGCACATTTCTATACATACCAATATATATCGATACTATATCTATTCTCTATGTATCGATATATTTATGCCCATCTTTCTATCTCTATAACTTTCTTTCTCTACTATTTATCTATATTTCTCTATCTATATCCTTATCTATATTTCTATCTATTTCTATTTATCTATCTATCTTTATCTTTCTATTTCTATCTATATCTATATCCATACTTATATATCCATATATCCATATCGATTTCTCTCCTATTATATATAAATATATAAAAGAAGAGAAAAGAGAACCCACGCTAACAGGGGAAAAACAGGGGAAACCAGGCGAATTTCGAAATTCGCCTTTTTGAAGGAAGAAAATGAGAGAAATGGCGAGAAAGATAGGCAAAGAAAACAGCAGCCAACACGGAGAGAATATCTCGGTTGGCTGCTGCCGTGTAAGAATGTGCAGAGAGCGCTAGTCTTGCTTCTCGCTCAGTGGCACTGGCGACATGTAGAACCAGTTCTCTGGCTTGTCATCATACTTGCCACTCAGGATATCCTTGGCATCGCGGATGGTATCAGCAAGCTTGAAGTAGCTACCAGGGTTGCCGGTAAACTGCTCGGCAACGTGGAATGGCTGCGCCAAGAAGCGCTGCAGGCGGCGTGCCCGGGCAACGATCTGCTTCTGGTCGTCGCTGAGCTCTTCCATACCCAAGATGGCAATGATATCCTGCAGTTCCTTATATTGCTGCAAGACACGCTGCACTTCGCGGGCTACTTGATAGTGCTCCTCGCCAACTACCTCTGGGTCGAGCGAGTTCGAGCTCGAGTCGAGCACATCCACCGCTGGGTAGATACCAATCTCCGTCAGGGCGCGGTTCATCACAATGGTAGCATCCAGGTGAGCAAAGGTAGTGGCTGGCGCTGGGTCGGTCAGGTCATCGGCTGGCACATACACCGCCTGAACAGAGGTAATCGAGCCCTTCTTGGTACTGGTAATACGCTCTTGCAACGCACCCATTTCCTGCTGCAGGTTCGGCTGGTAGCCCACCGCACTTGGCAAACGGCCCAGCAGGGCAGACACCTCAGCGCCAGCCTGCGTAAAGCGGAAGATATTGTCGACGAAGAGCAGCACATCCTTACCTTCATCACGGAAGGCTTCAGCCATTGCTAGGCCAGCGAGTGCCACCCGCAAACGTGCCCCCGGTGGTTCGTTCATCTGGCCGAAGACGAGCGAGGTCTTGTCTAACACGCCAGCGTCCTTCATCTCGTGGTAGAGATCGTTGCCCTCGCGGGTGCGCTCACCCACACCAGCAAAGACAGAGTTACCACTGTGGAACTTGGCGATGTTGTTGATCAGCTCTTGGATGAGCACGGTCTTACCCACACCAGCACCAGCAAAGAGCCCAGCCTTACCACCCTTGGTGAGTGGCGCAATGAGGTCGATCACCTTGATACCGGTCTCAAGGATCTCGGTCTTGTTGGATTGCTCAGTGAGAGCAGGGGGCTCGGCATGGATGGGCGCACGCTGCGCATCATCGGCTACTGGCTCGCCATCGATAGGCTCACCCACTACATTAAACATCCGCCCTTGCGTTGCTTCACCTACAGGCACACGGATCGGCGCACCAGTCGCGACCACTGTCTGGCCACGCTTGAGGCCGTCGGTCGATTGCAGGCTGATGGTTCGCACTGTCTGCTCGTCAAGATGCTGCGCTACCTCAAGCGTCAGCGTCTGGCCATCGCGCTCGACATGCAGGGCGTCGTAGATAGCTGGCAGCTCCACCTCGCGGTCGAACTCGACATCCACCACCACACCCATGATCTGGATGATTTTTCCTTGGTTTTTACTCATTCATTTCTCCTCTCGATCATTTCATTATACTTTCTTTGCTTGCAGATTGTCCTGGCTGCCTGACTTTTTGGTATGAGACCTCTGTCTATAGCGCATAGCATCACGGGCTGCAATGCCACAGTAAGCTAGCAACACCACAATTGGCACATACGGTAAGAGGCTGCTCACAGCTGGCAACTCAGCAAACGTCATAATCGGCTGAGCCGGCCAGGCAAGGCGAGCAACATCATTGGCCTGCGCCTCCACACCATGCACAGCAAAGGATACAAGAAAGCCCGCAACATACGAGCCAAGGCCAGCAAGGATCACAACTAATAGGCCAGTCGTGACACTTGCAAAACTCGCACTGTGCCGCTGGCCATACCGCCAATACCACAGCCCACCGAGAGCAAATGGCAGCATCAGCGCAAGGCCAAGGAGCAGCCCTTCACCATGGCTAGCAGACAGCATCAGAATACCACCTACAAGAAGCAACACCACACATACAAGCGCATACATGATAAGCGCAGCTATCACGACACGCGCGTAGTGTTTCATCCCATTGCCTCCACACCAGCGCTAATCTCAGTCAGCTCTTGCGTGATGGCACCTTGGCGCTGTTTGTTCATCTCGAGTGTTAGGTCATCGACAAGGCTAGTAGCGTTATCGGTGGCATTCTTCATGGCAAGCATGCGCTGGCTGTGTTCGCTCGCCCGAGCATCGAGCAGAGCTTGGTAGAGCCGGGCACTCACCATGCGTGCAGCGATAGTGTCGAGTACTGCTTGCGGGCTTGGCTCAAAGAGTGCTTCATCATCTGGGATTGCTTCATCGTCATCCACCGCATCGAGCTGCTCGGCATCAAGGCCAGCGGGCAAGAGGTGGATCGTGTCAGGGTGCTGTGTCATACTGCTATAAAAGCGGGTAAATACAACGTCGACCGCATCGACCTGCTTGCTCACAAACATATCGTGCGCAGTGTCGAGAATTGCCCGGAAGGCTGGCCCAGTTGGGCGATCTGGCACATCCTCATACACCCCAACCACCTGCGTATCCTTAAGGCGAGCAACAAACTGCGCTGCCTTGCGCCCCACCGCAATGGTGGTGTTGTCAATCCCGGCCGCATCGTCATCGCGCAGGAGCTGGACGTAGCGCTTGAGGACATTACTGTTGTAGGCACCAGCCAGTCCTTTATCGGCGGCAATGACGATGATTAAGCGGCGTTTGACTGTGCGCTGGGCAAACAGGGGGTGATCGTCGGTCGCACCCTGGCGCGAGAGGTAGCGCAAGAGCCCACGTGCTGCCGTGGTATACGGTGCAGTGGTGCGACTTGCATCTTGGGCGCGGCGCATCTTGCTCGCTGCCACCATTTGCATTGCCTTGGTGATCTGCTTGGTACTCTTAACCGAGCGAATCCGTGCTTTGAGCTGTTGCGTATTGGGCATAGCGACCTCCGTTGCTTACTCCGCAAATTCCTTGGCAATTTCGCCCGCGGTTGATTCTATCAAGTGGGTGAGTTTCTCATCAGCACCGAACTTCTGGTCACCCTTGTTGAGGGTGCGCATTTGTTCCTTAGCTTCGGCCCAGAGACGGCTCAGCAGAGCATCTTGAGCAGCTTTGATCTTCGTGGCTGGCACGGTATCGAAGTAGCCTTGGCTCACCGCCACAATGCTCACCACCTGCTCCCAGACACTCATTGGTTGGTACTGTGGCTGTTTGAGAAGCTCTGTCAGGCGCTGACCGCGGCCAATCTGTGCCTTGGTCTCAGCATCAAGGTCACTTCCAAACTGAGCAAAGCTTGCCAACTCGCGGAACTGACTCAACCCAAGCTTGAGGTTACCACTGACACTCTTGAGCGCCTTGGTCTGGGCTGCACCACCAACACGCGACACCGAGAGACCAGCACTAATGGCCGGGCGAATACCCTGGTAGAAGAGATCTGTCTCCATAAAGATCTGCCCATCGGTGATGGAAATCACGTTGGTAGGGATGTAAGCGGAAATATCACCCGCCTGGGTCTCAATGATCGGCAGAGCAGTGAGCGAACCTGCCCCAAGCTCATCACTGAGCTTAGCACTGCGCTCGAGCAGGCGGCTGTGCAAATAGAACACATCACCTGGGAAGGCCTCGCGCCCTGGCGGGCGGCGCAGCAGCAAGCTCATTTGGCGGTAGGCGACGGCGTGCTTAGTGAGGTCGTCGTAGATCATCAAAGCATGGCCACCGTTGTCACGGAAGTACTCACCCATGGCAGTACCAGCGTATGGCGCAAGATAGAGCAGGGAAGCTGGGTCGCTTGGGCTGGTTGCCACCACGATAGTCTGATCCATCACACCTTCTTCTTTGAGGCGCTCAACCAGGCGAGCAATCTTGCTCAGCTTCTGCCCAACGGCAACGTAGACATTCACCACGCCAGTCTTTTGGCGGGCTTGGTTGATCATCGTGTCGAGTGCGATTGCTGTCTTACCAGTTTGGCGATCACCAATGATGAGCTCGCGCTGGCCACGGCCAATCGGAAACATCGCATCGATGCTCATAATACCGGTCATCAGTGGCTCGTGCACGCTCTTGCGGCCCATCACACCGATCGCCTCGCGCTCCACCAAGCCGCGCTGCGCAGTAGTAATAGCTGGGCCACCATCAAGCGGCTCACCGAGCGGGTTCACCACGCGGCCAAGCAACTCCTCGCCGACCGGCACACTCAGGACCTCGCCCTTGAGCTTAACGCGGTCGCCAGCAGCTACACCTTGGTCGCTGCCAAGCAGCACAGCACCAATCTCATCTTCCATCAGGTTGAGAGCAAATGCCTCAACGATGCCTGTTTTGGTCTCGATCTCGAGCACCTCGCTATAGCCAGCGTGGCGCAAGCCATGTACCCAGGCCACACCATCACCCACTCGGGTCACGATACCGACCTGCTCTAGTCCTTCAGAGGCTTCCAGGCCTGCGATCGCTTGCCGCAAGCTCTCGGACAACTCTGTAACTGTTGTTTCAGCCATGTATAATTCCTCTTATTTCGTGCCCGCAAGGGCGGTTAGTTTGTGTTGGATAGTGCCATCATAGTGCTGGCCCGGCAGAGCGATCTTCACGCCACCGATCACCGACGGGTCGACAACTTGGCGGAGCTCCACTGACCGAACTGGTGCAATACCACTCTGCTCAGCAAGTGCCGTGACCTCTGTCTTGAGCTGCTTTTGCAGGGCGGCCGATAGCTCGTGCGCCGTCGTAACTTCAGCCACAACGATACCGCGCTCAGCTAGCGCTTCCTCAATCGTTGCTGCCACCACATCGACATCGCGCGTTGCACGGGTGTCAATAAGATAGGCAGCAACCTGGCGCAGCACGGCAGGCACCTCAGCACCAGCAGCAATCTGCTCAGCAACATACGCAGCGAGGCGGCGGCGCGAAAAACCGGCCGCCATCAGCGCTGCTCCTTATCAAGCTTGGTCAGATGCTTCTCGATCAGCTGGCGATCTTTCGACGCATCGACCGTCTCGGCAGTCACTGCACGCGTTGCCTCGACGACCATGTCGACCATCTCACGGCGTAGCGCCCGCTTGGCCTCGGCCAACTCTGTCTGCGTCTGGGTGCGCGCCGATGCTAAGATGCGCTCGGCCTGGGTGTGGGCGTCGTCCTTGGCGTCGTTCACCATGCTGGCTGCCTCAGTCTTGGCAGCAGTCACAATTTCTTGCGACTCGTGGCGGGCTTTTTTGAGCATTGCAGCAGTGCGCTCCTCGGTCTCGTCGGCTGCCTTTTGGGCTTTCTCGGCTGCTTTGAGGCCATCACGAATCTTGGCGTCGCGCTGGTCGAGCATGTCGAGCAGCGGTGGATAGACCCACTTCTTCAAGACCAAGAGCAGCACCACAAATGCCACCATTTGCAGGACAAACAGCTGCCAATCAAGACCAAGCGACGAGAACAAATCGCCACCACCCGCCTTTGTCGATGCAAAATAGTGCAGGGTATTCACGAGTGCGAACTCCTTACATCACCTTGCCGACGATCGCGGCCACAAAACCAATGATAGCCAAAGCATCGATAAACGAGATACCAAGGATCATCATGGTGCGTAGGTCGTTAATCTTCTCTGGGTTGCGGCCAGCTGCCTTCATAGCGCTGGCACCGATCCAGCCACACCCAATCGCGGCAAACGCCCCTGGGATAGCATACGTCAGGGTAAATGCGATGTCTTTCATAATTATTTCTCCTTATTTAGTTGTTACCAATGTTATTTTGCTCCTTCGGTCACGAGGTTCGCGTCTGAAGAAGTCGAAGTGCTTGCGTGCGTATCTTTTTCCTCATCACCGCCGTGATGCGCCAACCCGAGTGAAATAAACACGGTTGAAAGCATAAAGAAGATATAGGCCTGAATGCCACCAACAAATAGTTCAAAGATATAGAATGGTTGCAACACTGCTGGCATTGCCACCTGAGTGAGGTAAGCGATCATCGCGATCAAAATCTCACCCGCCAGCACATTACCAAACAGACGGAAGGACAGGCTCAGTAAGCGCGAGAACTCTGCCACAATCTCGAGAACCCCGACGAAGGACATGATCGGATCGCGCAGTGGATTAACAAGATACCGCTTGAGATTGCCCACAAAGCCGAGCTCGCGTGCTGCGTATACCTGCGCCATAACAATCGTAACGGCTGCGAGGGCAAAGGTCATGTTAAGATCAGCATTTTGGCCACGGAATAGTGGTGTATGGCCAACCATCACTGGTCCGACAACTGGCAATAGCCCCAGCCAATATTGCGCGGCAATAAAGAAGAACATCGTAATAACGAGAGGGGCAACGCGCCGCGTCCATTTCTTGCTGGGGATGACCTGCCCAACGGTATTGTACAGCCCCTCAAAGCACCAGACAGTCAAGCGAGTTGCAAAATTCGCCTTCTTCTTGCCCAGCACTGCAGCACGCGTGCGGAACATGAGCCAAGCCAAGACGATAAGACCCAGCAGACCAACGAGATTGGCATTAGTAATTGGCCAGCCAGCGATCGAAAACACCTCGTCTGCCTTGACCGAGATGTGTGGCACTGCCGCAAAAAACATCATGTGCGATGACCTCCCTTAATTTGGTGCGTAATGAGCCCAGCTGCAAGGACAACACCAACCATGAGGCCAGCAAACATCAGCCACGGTTTGGTTGCAAACTGCCGGTCTGCCCAGACTCCGAGCAAAAACAACCCAACAGTTGGCACCGCCATTCGCCAGGTTGTCCCAAGTAGGGTACGCCACAGCACACTAACCACTTGGCTACCGTGCGAGCGGGCATTCTCACGAGACTCCGTACTCATATGGCCTTATTGTACCAGGAGGCCCCGCAGACGTAAAGAGGGAAGCGGCAGTTGGGTATCACATTAACTTTTATAACCATTCCTCAAGAAGCGTGCGTGTAAAGCAGCTAGCGTTGCGTCGCAAAGCCGCGTATACTAGAGCTATGCCACGCCGCAATAAAACGCCTAAGCATCAGCCCTACCGCCCACCGCGCAGCGAAGTAGCCAAAAAGCGCTACCCGAGCCGTGCAGCCGCCTTGCGCGCCATCACCGAGCTCCGCAAATACCAGCTGGATGTGCAGTTACGCGCGTATCAATCACCGCACGATGGCGGCTGGTATCTGACAAGCCAATACACTACGGAGGAATAGCCTCTTCATCCTATTAGAACTATTACTGAAGAAGCTTCGCACCTTACCTTGCACCCAGCACGCTTGCCAACTCCATCACCGTCCATGCTATACTAGCAAGAGCGAAAGGGGAATATATGAGTACAACACCATCAGTCATAGTATATAGCGCAGAGTGGTGCGCCTATTGCAAAACAGAGAAGCAATATCTCGACAAGCTCGGCGTGAGTTATACCGTGAAGGACATCGAGAAAACACCTGGTGCCCAGGAGGAGCTCGCTGCCAAAACTGGCGGCAAAGCCCAGGGCATTCCAGTCACAGACATTGCTGGTGAAATCGTCTACGGCTTCGACCGAGCTCGGATTGATGAGCTCCTTACAGCAAAGGGATTGCTGCCAGAAGCGTAGCTTGGCTATGTATCACAGTCAACTCACTGCTCGGGAAGGGCAGTGAGTTTTACTATTGGCTGCTCACATACGAGAGAAATGGAGGGGTATAGGTAGTATACATATATTGTTCATGCTTTTTTGTTTGACTCAATAAGGGGTTCCTGGGCAGTCATACTTGTTACTAATTTATCATTTTTGACAGGTGTTGCTATATTTTCTCTTACATGTAGATACTCATCATGCAATCCTAATGCTTAAAATATATTGACTAGAGATGAGACCTCTCACCCACATCGCTATTTTGTGCATATAAGTTTCGCATACCAATAGTCAATAAAGATTGTACCTCTCGCAGCTATGCCCTGCCTAATAGAACTTCACGTGGCGCTGGGCATTTGTATTTTTGTTGGCACGAGGCGTTGGGTTGGTGGTGGTTGTATCATCACCCAGCTGGCCGTTGGAGTTGTTACCCACCGTAAAGACTTTGCGGTTGTTGGTATAAACCACCGTTGTGCCATAGCCCGAGCGCACATACGATGCCAAGTTGCCCTGCGTGCCAAGGACGAGCATTTGCTGCGGAGTGGGGTAGATGCCATTGGTGCCGCCACCGACATGTCCAAGGCCTAGCTGGCCAGTTATATTGCTGCCCGCACCAAAGACGCGGCCATCGCTCGTGACGACGAAAACATTCGCATTTTTAGGGTCAATACCATTAGAGGTCGTCCAGGACGAAACCGCCTTAACGCCAGGAGGGAGGATGAATTTAACCGGGGTTGGATTATATACCTGACGCTTGTGGGCATCAAGGTTGGACGTATCGACATAGACGCCATTGCCTAATGCGCCGTTGTTGAGACCGAAGGTCTTGACCTCGCCATTAGCATAGACCATAGTAGCAAAGTACTGGTCGGTCGTGACGTCTATTACTCCAGATGGTGCAATACGCTCGAGTGTTGGGTTGTATGGCAAGAATGTTCTGTCTGCGTAGTACTCGCACGAAATCATCTTTGTTTCGCCACCAGTTGCTCCATTGGCCTCGGCGATACACAGGCCTCGGCCGCCAATGTCGGTGCTATTGCTAAGGTAGACATGGCTCCACGCACCTGCTGGGTAGCGAAAGTCAAAGCGTTTGCCATTAGACCACCAAGCGCACCACCGCATACGCGTCTCTTCATTATTATGGCCGGTTGCTTCGACACAGCGATTTTGGCCTCCACCTGGGTTCGACTCGACTTGCAGGGCGTTGTTTGTGCGGTCGAAGTGCCACTTCTGATTTGCAGCAGCACCCGAGCACTTTTCTGTCCTGAGGTTCGCCCCCACCGCCGCCAAGCAACGGTCTGACACCCCCGCACGCAGCCGGAAGGTCGGTACACCCGCCTGACCATAGTTTGTCTTGCCAGCCGAGTAAACCGCTCCTGCACTATCGCGAATGTAGACCGTATCGCCGTCAAAGGCCAGCTGCACTGCCTTGGTCTTGCCAGGCTTGCCAAAGTCGCCCAAGCGAACGGGTGCTCGCCGCTCATTGATATCGCCCTGAGCGAGCTGGCCAAAATCATTATTGCCCCAGCCATAAACCGCACCACTCTCACCAATCGCATAAGCCGTCTTGCTGTCGACCGCCCAGGAGTGAGCATCGGCCCGGATCTTCTCGGGGAAGGGCATCTTGGTTGGCATCTTTATTGTCGGAGCGGTCGAGTTAATACCGGCAACACCTTTGTCGTTGGAGCCAGCTACATAGACGTTCCCCTGAGATGTTACGACAAAGGTGACAATCCCCAGCGGCGAAACAAAGGTCGCAACATTGTCATTGCCAGGCAGTACAAACTGGACGGGGTTTGTTACCCATGCAATAATTTTGCTCGGCTTGCCAATCTGCCCAAAGTTATGCAGCCCGGCACCCCACACCTCGCCATTCTCCGTGAGCGCAAACAGGTTACGGCCATGAGAGAGGAAGTTGGTGTAGGTACGCACGACGCGCTTGTTAGCAGGGATGTTGAATTGCTTGAGCGTGAGTGTGTCGGTAGTCGAACCAACTCCCAGCTGGCCAAAGCCATTGAAGCCTGCTGAGCGAGGCCGCCCAAACTCATCGATAACGGTAAAAAATGCTCCGTTAAATGTAAATCCACCGCCAGCCGCATAGCCAAACGAGACACTATCGAGCAGTGCGCTCAGGCCAGCTTGGCCCGCCAGACGATACTCGTAGCTCTTCCATACCGTGCCATCCGTCGTGCGGATAAGCTCCGTCCGGCCCACCGCCGTGATACGCTGAATACTCCCTTCGCGGCGCTCTGGCTCACCCACTTCAAAGGTCGTGCGCACATTGCCATCCTGCTGAACATACTGGGTGCGCCCAGCTACCACTGCGCCTTTGCAATCGGTGTTGGGTCGCAACTTCGCGCTATTAGACCACTGGGCAAGGTCGTTATTAAGCTCAAGGCATTTACTGGCAAGCACAACGCCACTTTCTGCTGCCTCACGGGCTAAGCGCCGGTAATGCTGGGCGTAGAGCCCCTCGCGAATCGCCGTCGATGCAGACGCCGCCACGAGGAGTAGCATCATTGCCACCACCGATGCCACGATCACTGTTGGCAGAGCAAACCCCGCGCTTGATCTATTTTTGTTCACTAGCATTGCTTCTACAATAGCGTAGATTGCAACCGTAAGCAATATGCTGGTATGAAATTGTGTATATAATCAATCACTACAACTGATTTTCGTTCTCCACCCGAGTGCAGTAGTAAATAGAGAGCAGAGAAACTTGTTGTAATGCTCACGTTCACTACTACGAGAGGTAAGTCTACCAAGCATGCGAGCTCTCATGATATTGAAAGGCGTGTACTTGAAAGAAGGGGCGCGGAAGCAGTTGATATTTTACGATGAGACCGCCTCTTACTGCACCCCAATCTGCACCACCTCACCACCCAACTTTTGCCGGAAGTAATTGTCGTGGCTGACGTAGAGAATGGCGCCAGTGTAGCGCTCCAGTGCCGCCTCGAGCTCTTCGATGCTGGGTAGGTCGAGGTGGTTAGTAGGTTCATCGAGAATGAGCAACTGCGGCTCATTGGCCAACATACTAATGATTTGGAAACGCGCCTTCTGCCCACCACTGAGGCGAGCGAGTAGTACATCGCCATCCGTCTCAGCAAAGAGGTAGTCGCTCATCAATTGGCGCAGCTTGGTCTGGCCGATCGGCAGCCCACGGTCGAGGTGCATCTGCTCGATGGCCTGGGCTAGTGTGAGGCCAAGATACGTCGGGGCAATCTCCTGCTCATACACGCCAATTCGAATATGGCTATCGAGCTGCAGCGAGCCACTATAGACAATTGGCGTATCGCTACCTCTGTCTTGCACCAGATTTTGCGCGGCGAGTAGTTCTCTAATAAGTGTCGTCTTGCCCGCGCCATTGCGGCCACGCAGCTCCACAGCTTCACCCTCACGTAGATCGATATTCACCCCCTCAAACAAGATCCGTTCGCCATAGCCCAGCGCCAAATCTCGCACCGCCACTAGCGTGCGCTGGCTTCGCATTGCACCATCGCGCATACTGAGGCGAATCGTTCGCGCCTTAAACTTCTGGTAGCGATCAGCCATCTTATACTCCAGTTGTGCCACGTTGTCGCGATCAATCCAAAACGTTGGTTTCTCAATCTGCTCAAGCTCCTCAAGCTCGGCCATAGCCTGCTGCTCACGCTGCTTAAACTGCTTGATAGTACCGGGGTCGCGCGCTCGCTCCTTCATCCGGCGAAATTGCACCACCTTATCCTTCACATTAGCAATCCGCCGCTCGACCTGCTCGTACTCATGCATCGCGTTGCCCGTCGCCGAGGCATTTTGACGGAGGTAGGCATCGTAGTTGCCCCGGTAGCTGAGGGCTGTGCCATCTTTTATCTCAACGATCCGGTCCATCTCTGCCAGCACATCTCGGTCGTGGGTAATGACGAGCATTGCTTGCTTCGCGCCCTTAAGCCAGTCAATAAACTGCTTCTTAGCGACATAATCCATATGGTTCGTTGGCTCATCGATCAGTGCAAGGTCGGCTTGGGCGTGCATAATCTTCACCACCTCCACCAGGCGCTTCTGTCCACCACTCAAACTCGCCAGATGTCGCTCACCATAGCCTGCCATTTGGAAGTTCTTTAGCTCCTCCGCCACTAGCTCCTCAATCTGGTAGAAGCCTTTCTGACCAAAGCGTTCCAGCGCCGCGGTGTATGCCTCGATTTTATGCATATCATCGCCCATCGTCTCGGGGTAAGTTGTGATGATATGGCGCAGGCGCGCATATTCTGGCAGGCCACGCAAGATATATTCGAGAACCGTGATATCGCCGCTGTCGTGGTGCTCTTGGGCCGTTGCCACCACCACACTGCCACGTTTGAAAATAATCGAGCCACTATAGTCATCATCCACCCCTGTTAGCATACCAAACAATGTCGACTTGCCCACACCGTTGCGCCCCACCAAGCCCACCTTCTCGCCATCATTCACACTAAACTTCACATCCGTCATCAGCGTCTTCGCCCCAAACGACTTCTCGGTAATGGCAATATCGGCAATCATAGGGGATATTATAGCATGGCGAATTATATCCTTTGCGGGCAGGGGAGTGAGTTGAGCACTCCGCATTATTATTCTGTTATTTTTACGACACTCTTTCCATACATTTAGCGGTATAATGGTCTGCAGACACGCTAGAAAAGAAACAATAGGAAGGATTGTTAGTTTTGTCATACATGGAAAATTCTCAGCAATATTCAGCAAACACACGAGAGAATGCTGGCGCATATACCCAGAAACCACTTTTTGCACTTGCGGCAAAGAGCAACCCAAGCCCAGTCTCCGAAGATATGCACACCAAGCTCATATCCCAGTTCAATACACCACACCACCAGCGCGATAGACTGCTAGACACGACCAATACCATTCTCGACCAGCAAGGCCCAGAGAACCCTGCCGTAGAGTTTCCTCCTCTCACGATGAGCTATATCAACGAGCATCTCGACCCACTATGCGATTACGGGTACGACAACGCGAGTTGGCTCTTGCAAGATTGCCGCATTATTATTAAGTCGGGCGGAGGTATCGCAGATGTCCAGCAGTATTTTCGCTATCTTGGTATCGATACCACTCCCAACAACTACGCATAGCATAAACTACCCCCTAGAGGGCACACTACCTGCTAGACGATGATCTCTTGGCTTGCTCGAGCCCAAATCTATCACCTTCGTATCCTCACATACCACCTCATCTGTTACAATAGAAGAGACATATGAGCAAATCCCATTCTACCAAGCCACCAGTACCAGCTATTGTCAATCGCCGCGCGCGGTTTGATTATGAGCTGAGTGATGACATAGTGGTTGGTATGAACCTGACCGGCCTAGAGGTCCGCGCCGCGCGCGAGGGCCACGTGCAGCTCAAGGGGGCATATGTGACGATTCGCAACAGCGAGCTGTGGCTCAATAACGCCAGCTTCTCGCTGCGTCACAACGAGCAGGGCCAACCAAATGCTCGGACAGTCAGCACGAGCGCACGTAAGCTTCTAGCGAAGCGGCGGCAGATCGAGCAACTCACTGCTCGCAAGAAGGACGGCTATACCATTGTCCCCACGAAGCTCCTCACCAGTGGCCGCTACATTAAGCTCGTCATTGCTCTCGGTAAGGGCAAGAAACGCTATGACAAGCGCGAAACCATCAAACGCCGCGATGTGGAGCGAGAGCAGCGACGGGCAGTGCGACGGTATCGCTAGTAGAATCTTGAGAGGACCTAGGCTAGGCTTTTTAAAACCTCGATGCTCGGATTTAATCGTGCACACTAAAGAGAAAACAAAACTCACTACATGATCAGTAGTGAGTTTTTGATAGGCATCATCTATCAATCTACTCTTCTTCGAGTGCATTATGGCTGGCAATGAGCGACTCATACAGCGCCGAGACCTTCTTTGCCATCGTCACAGAATCAAACTGGCGCGCTACCCTCAGTGAACCACGAGACAATTGCTCGAGCTTATCAGAGTGAGTAAAGAGATCGTTGAAGACCTTGGCAAAGTCTTCGCCCTCAATCCCATTGGTCAAAATTGCATTTTTCTTGGTCAAGCCCTCGGTCATACGTTCATCACAGTAGACGATCGGCAGGCCGCTTGACGCCGCCTCGAGGAAGGTCATTGGCTGGTTATCGAAGTGGTATGACGCCAGTGAGAAGACATCGGCTTGCTTGAGCAGCGCCGCTACTGCATCGCTGGGTTGCATACCCGCAAAGATCACCCGCTCTGCCACGCCAAGCCGCTCGGCACAGGCGCGCAGCTCTGCCTCGTATGGGCCACCACCGACTAGCACGAGCTTGACGTTCTCATCCGGGATATGCGGCAGAGCTTCGACAAGTGCCTGCTGGCGCTTCTCAGGGCTCAGACGCGCTACCGAGATAATAAATTTATCGTTCGGGCCTTTCGTAATAGGCGAATCTGCCGCCGAAGCATCGTGATAGCGCTGGGTGTTGATACCATTCGGAAAGACATGACAAGGCGTCGTTAGACCACCATCCTCCACCAATATCTTGGCTAGGTGCTGCGATGGTGATATGCAAGCATCGCACTGGTTGGCAAACGCCGCAGTAAGACGCCACCCCTGACGAGATAACATATCGCGGATTGCACTCTTGCCCATACCATGGAGCTGCTCGCGCGAGGTAATTGGCAAGATCGGCTTCGTCCGAAAGACAACAGGGAAGGCGACCGAAAGCGCAATCACCCCAGCCGTTACCATAAACGGATAGTCGTCGATCAGCTCGCTATAGAGCGTGTGGATCGTCGTGACATGGGGAATCCGCTGCCGCTTGGCTACGCTGTGAGCCAGCACACCCATATAGAATTGCATTTGGCTGTGGACGATGTCGAATTGGTAGTCGTCCAGCTTCTTGGCTAGGCCAGGGTAGATGACAGCTGTCTCGCGCTTATCAAAGACGTAATTCTTCGATGATGGCAGGCGAATGACGTGATCGTCGTGATCGTCATAGCCTTCGCACTTTGGCGCAACAATGTACACCTCATGGCCCAGCGCCTCAAGCGCCTGCCTCAAATTAACCGTGGATGTCGCCACGCCATGGACTGATGGCAAATAGTCATCAATAAAGATTCCGATTTTCATACTTATGCCATTATACAGCAACGGAGAATAACTGACAAATCTACAGTTTTATGTATAAAATATGGTACACTAGTGTCATATGCGAATTTGTTTTGTATTAGACTTTCCCGTTAGCAATATAGGAGGCGTGGTCACGTCTACAATAAGCCAGATACAAGCCCTAAACCAAGCAGGGCACACAGTGTATATATTAGGTAGCCAAAAAATCGATGGTGCAATTAATCTTCCTCTTAAGCCATCTTTAACCCTTAGAATACCAGGTACTCCATTCACGTTACCGTGTTACTATAATTCAACTAAACGTCGAAAAAGAATCCAAGAGTTATTACTTACTAATGACATTGACTGCGTCTGGCTGCAGTCAGAGTTTACACTAGCCTGCATTGCGCAAGATGTTGCTCGCAGCATTAATATCCCCGTCTTATTTACAGTGCACTCTATTTTCTGGCAAATTAAAAAAGTACCCTTATCAAGAATAGTTGCTTTGCTCATGCGCTATACTCTAGGCTTATATTGCCACCGACGCATATCATTACATCAAAAAACAACTGGCACTTTGGTTGAAAAGACACTGAAGTCACTCACACTATCTGTTGCCGCCTCTGCAGATGCGGTTGTCTCACCATCACGACATCAATATCGCACATTATACGCACTTAACAGCAGCCTTCCTCTTTATCACATTCCTAACCCTTTTTTCCCCCAGGCTACTACAGCACCCCACACCATTGACTCCTTACCTCCAGATAATAAGCTTCGCATTGCATGGATAGGAAGGTGTACTCCAGAAAAACGCCCCTTAGAATTTTTGGCAGCACTCGCACAGTGCCCGCCAAAGTATGTTCATTGCATAATGATCGGTGATGGCGCTTTACTAAATGACATGCGCAAACAATATGGTCAGCTACCTCATGTTGACATTGTTGGATTACGCGATAATGACGCAGTAATTTCAGCTATCGATGGGTCGCATATTGTTGCACTCTCTTCATATCACTTTGATAATCAGCCAATGGTTATCGCAGAAGCTATTTGTCGTTATCGACCAGTACTCTATTGCGATGAACGACTTACTTCTGAAGGTTTACAGAAAGCCGGTATTCTTACAAGCGACCCATCCCCTGAGGCTATTGCTCAAAGCATTAAAAAACTTATTAATCACCCCACACAACTGATTACGCTATCTCACGCCGCAGTAGAGGCGAAGGAAATATTTACACCAAAATACTATGCGTCAACTGCAACCAGCTTAATTCAGGAGCTGCGCCAAAAACCATAACCCCGAGACAATCAGTCGCCTCATTCACTTACACTTGCATCAATAATATTTGAAACCCCTTCGATGTGTATAAGATGTCCACATTGCGACACCTGAATAATGTGAGCTGAATGCCCCCACTTTTGAAGATACTGGGCTGCTCGTGAGCCAGCTACTCGATCTGCGTCACCATACATGATTACTGTCTGGCTAGCTAGTTGCTTAGAAAGTGGAGAAAGAAAAGGGTTACTGCGAATATTGGCAGGCATTAGTATCATTTCAGCATATCGGTGGTTAGCTTGAGCCCCTTCAACGGCTATACATTCGGCTACATATTGACGATAGTCAGTTCGCCGCCATTGTGCAAGCAAAAAACGAATTCTTATACTAAGTAAAAAACGATTTGTGTAGTATATTTGTCGCGCAATAGCATCAGGCACACGCGAAAAAAAACGATCAGCAATACTGAGCGCAGGATGAATAAGAGGAATCGGTGCCGCAAGGATAATGCTTGTCGTTGGCGGTAATGTATATCTTTGTGCATAAGCTAACACCACACTAGCCCCAAATGAATCACCCAGAAGCAGTGTAGGCTGATGTTTTGGACATACTTCTTGCAACACCTCATGAAGCCACCGAGCGAGACTACTCATATCCTCAACAGGGATGGGAGTAGAGCCACCATGTCCAGGCAAATCAATTACTATTGTCTGAAAGTTTTTTTGCCGATACGCATCAGCCAATAGCAACATAGAGTAGCTTGTCCCAGTCAAGCCGTGTATTATAACACATACTCGATTGCCGTTTTTCGGCTGTGCCTCTCGATATGCAACTATATTGTTGCTATCGGTTAATTCTAAGAATCGTTGAGAGAAGTATGATTCGATATGTTGAAATGTATTTGTCCTACTCATTGTGTTTTTTCAATTTGCGATATATCATCGATTAATTTCCTATATATCGTTCGATACTGGATAATTGTGTGTTCGTGTGAGTGATAACGCATAACCCATTGTTGTGCATGATGGCTCATTCTTTGGCGCAACTTGCCATCATCCAATAGAATGTTTATCTTGGCAGCAAGATCTTGGCTATCAGGATAAGAAAAACTAAAGCCATTTCTATCGCCATCAAGCAACTCAGGTAAGGCCACCTGATCTGCTACAACTACTGGCGTCTTACATAGCATTGCTTCGAGTGCTGCAATGCATTGCAATTCTGCGGGACTTGCTATCGCAAAAATGTCAGCCTGTTGTAACAATATACGCTTCTCACTATCGGTCACATAGCCAGTAAAAATACAGCTATCGTCTAATCCTAGCTGGGCGACCTGATCCTTGAGAGACTCCATTTCCAAACCCTTGCCGACTATCACAAGCTGGGTATCTCTTCTGTCGAGAGCGTGCATTGCATTAATAAGCAAGTCAACTCTTTTTTCACCATCAAGTCTCCCAACATAAATTACCGTCTTTTTTTTGCTATCTAATCCAAATCGCTTAATAACCTTTGTTCTAATGCTTTCTTTATCTGGCTTACCAATTTTAATATCAACACCATTTGATATAGGAAGGGTGGGGACGGTAATACCCGATACGTAGTCCAATGCTGTTTGTGTTGGCGCTGTTACAAAATTCGTTCGATTAAGTTGTCTTACTGTGTATTTCTCAGCTCGTTGGCCAATCCATCGCGCAAGTCGTTTATACTTCATATTCATCTCAAGATTCAAAGCAATTGAATGACCTGTTGCTATAACCGGAATATGGTATCGCTGCGCTTGGCGTAATACTGACGCATGCAACCAAGTAGACGGTATAAGCAGATGAATAATATCTGGATGATACTGATAGAAATAACGCCTCACTATATGATTTGGAAATAATGTCAATCGATTATTCTCTTTATTGACAAATGACTTTAACGCAGGAAGTCTAATTACTGTTGCGCCATTAATATCATCAATCTCTTGATAGGTACGGCAAAATAACCCCTTGGGTGACCCCGTCATGACTGTCACTTCGTCCCCTTTTGCAATCAACCCCCCTATAAGGGTATCTACTGCTGTCTGGATTCCTCCAACACCAGGACGATACACTTCCGTCACAACAAGAATCTTCATATACCGATAGTCACACCGCTTAGCATAATATGTTGATATTCAGGCCTAAAGAGCGGAGCATCAATCTAGTTGACTCAACTGCTAGATAAAATCTCATCCGCCACGCCTAACCTTACCGTATATTATAACAGACACTTTCAAATAAGCTCATTATTAATTTACAGAAAACAATGGTCGAGGTTATTTTCTCACTAACAAATTAGACAAACCGAGTATTACACTCTATCGTTTCAAATATTAAGAATATATTAAGTAATCTGTCAAGCGCCATTATTACAGCTCTAAACCACACCAAGACATCTGTACTCAGAGTTAGCAACAAACTAGACTATCTTGCACTTGTACGGAATTATGTAACTCGTGATATAGTAGCATGACACTATCTGGTATACTATCCTTATGAATCTCTACTCCTGGAACGTCAACGGTATTCGTGCGGTAATAAACAAGGGCGAATTTGCCCGCTTTATGGCGGCGCATAACCCCGATATCCTGTGCCTGCAGGAGACGAAGGCGCAGCGCCAGCAAGTAGAGCTCGATCTGCCGGGCTACCACGAGCACTTTTATAGCGCGGCCAAGAAAGGCTATAGCGGCACGGCAGTCTTTAGCAAAACCGCACCAGTGCAGTGGCGTGATGGCCTGCCAGCTGAGCTGGTGGAGCAGTTCCAGCTCGCGGCAGATAGCTACGGCAGCCCAAACGATGAAGGCCGCGTCATTACAGCGGAGTTTGCCAGCTTTTGGCTGGTGACGTGCTACACGCCCAACAGCAAGGGGGACTTAAGCCGGCTTGCCCTGCGCTCCAAGGCCTGGGACCCCTGTATGCTAGCGTACTTGCAAGGACTGGAGGCTGGCAAGTACGGCCCGGCCAAACCCGTACTCTACTGTGGGGATATGAACGTCGCCCACGAGCCAATAGACCTTGCCAACCCACGCGCCAACCGGGGCAAACACGGCTTTACAGACGAAGAGCGCGCTGGCTTCCAGCATTACCTAGACGCTGGCTTTGTAGATACCTTCCGCGCCGCTCACCCCGGCCAAACCGATGCCTACACCTGGTGGACACACTGGGCCAACGCCCGGGCTCGCAACGTAGGCTGGCGGATCGACTACTGGCTGGCCTCGGCGGCAATCGCCCCACGCATCACCAGCGCCCACATCCACGCCAGCCAAATGGGCAGCGACCACTGCCCGGTTAGTATTACGCTGGATGAGCCAATAGTGTAAGACTAGGGGGCGCGATAAGCACGCGAACCTTGACACACCCCTCATATATTGATATATATATTAGCTTCTCGCAATCCGACGAGGGGTGAGCCTAGAAGAGAGGGGAGGCGATTCTCCATGCTCGACGGATAACAACCAGCAGAGGGTGCGCAAGCACACGTTTGCGCACCCTCTGCGCTCTAACCTCCTACCTCCTATCTATACCCAACCTAGTCGTCAGCACTACTCTTATTAGAGTATATAGAGCTCCTAGGTTGGGCTTTTTCTTTTTCGCGTTTTTACCCACTCCCAGGTCGCGCCAGTACCTCGACATTGTATATTAAAGATCGCGGTGCACTAATAGCAAGCAAGATACCACTTCAGCAGCAATGCATAGCAAGCACCACCTCCTTCGCGGTATAATAGCTCTATGCTGAATATTTTCTCCCTGTATTGTCTCCACCCATCAGAGCGAGGCGACTACGCATGAACATCCCCTACTGGCAGCAGCAAACGCCAGCCAAACCGCTCTACCCAGACATCACCTGGAATAAGCCCCAGCAGCGGACGCAAGCGGGCAAGCTGGGCATTATTGGCGGCAACCGGCTGAGCTTTCGTGCTATCGAGCACAGTTATACCACTGCGCTCACTACAGGAGTAGGGCAGGCACGCGTGGTGCTGCCAGATGCCTTGCGTGACACTATTCCTGCCAGCGTGACGGATACGATTTTTGCCGCAAGCAACAGCAGCGGCAGCCTGGGCAACGAAGCCTGGCCAGAGCTGCAAGCCCTCACTGGCTGGGCCGACGCACTCCTCCTCATTGGCGACGCAGGCCGCAACAGCCAGACTGCCATTGTCTATGAAAAACTCGTGAGCCACACCACCGCACCACTCATCATCAGCCGCGACGCGGTCGACTTGCTTATGCCAAGCGCCCCGCAGCTTGCCAGTCAGTCAAACATCCTTATCATTGCATCATTCTCGCAAGTCCAAAAGCTGCTGCGCACGCTGTACTACCCCAAGATCCTCACTTTCCGGATGCCGCTCCTCCAGCTAGTCGAGACACTACACAAGTTTACCATCACCTATCCACTGACCCTCGCCACCTTTCACGCCGACACTATCCTCATTGCTCAGCACGGCACCGTCACATCAACACCATGGTCGCAGCCAATGGCACTTTGGCAGGGCACTGTGCCAACGCGCATCGCCGCCTATACCATGTGGAACCCAGCGACACCCCTCCAAGCAGCAACGGCTAGCTTGCTAGACGGGAAGGAGTAGGTATTAGGTATCGACTCTGGAACTTTTGTTATAGCTACCTGTAGTTCTCTTCTTTTTTCCCTTCGGCTAGTGGAGGGAAGTATACAAGTCGCTCTAGCCCTAAAACTCGGACAACATTTCTATGATCTGCTTTTTCCTTGAATGACAAACGACAGACACATTCAAGCACGATAAATATACCCATGAGACCATCCAAAGCAATGGGATTTTATATCCTACCAAGGCAATAGAGGCAGGGAAGAGCGAGAAAAGGGATTTGTACGAGATATGCAGCGCCATTATTATGCTGTTCGTTTTTTGTGTTCAGATCATACAAGGCACAAATCATGAACAAATGTTTGCGTCATGCTCGTTTATTACCTCTGTTGTTCTGCTGGACAAAAAAGTAGCACAAGCATAAAACACCGCCAAGTGTTATACCAAAATTCTCCTATTGCATGGTGTGCTATATTTGCATGAATGTCGGTATTATATATCTTATTTATAGAACGGAAATAGCACGTTTCTACCGGAAATCAAGTACTCATATCATGTTTTGCGGTAATATTTAGCTCATCGGTAATAGCAGATCGCCTATTTTCTCTTGCACTATAGAGTAAAAAGCAGATGAGTAGTATATTTGTTCGCCCTAGTTTGTGCGCTCCGTCAACCATGATACATGAGTAATTAGCGTGTTCAGTGCATCCTCATACTGCTCTCTTTGTTTTGTGTGTTGCTACGCAGCCCCCACCTTATTCAGCAAGTAGAAACCACCGTCTCAGTCTGTATTAAAAGTCTATGTCGCTGGTGAGTAATCTCGCTCATCTATCTGGGGATAGAATCGGGTGGGTATAGATGGAATATCTTGAGGAGACCATTGAATACCGTTATCCTTAGCAACTATGCCCGCAGAAGCTAACTACGGCCTATATTAAGCCTCTATCGAGTAGGGGCGTAAATGATCTAGCTACTCGTGCCACCATCCAGAACCCGCGATGTAAAATACATATTTATACCGACTTTCTCTATTATTCCAGCAAAATATATACCGCCACTGACTAACATAGAGCACCACCAGAACAGACAGATTGCACTCACAATGCGTGGCTAGCCCCCTTAAAGAGCGGGCGAGAGAAAGGGTAGAGAAGCTTAATACGTCTCATCAGAGTAACCCTCACTCTACAATCCCACATATGAGACCAATCAAAAAGAAAAGAGGACGCGCAGCTTATATTGGGTCAATGATTTACTCTCAAAAACCAAACCAATAAAAAATCACCCGTCCATGCAAAACGGGTGATTTTTGGGTTATCCGCAAACGGTTATTTATTTGCGGTGGCGGCTTACGTAGTAAGCGGCACCTGCAGCAGTGAGGCTACCAATACCAGCCAGCGGCAGGAGGGTACCGCCCAAGCCGGTGTGTGGCAACTCAACTACTGAAGGAGGAGTTTGCTCACACTTCGACATGTCGGTGGTGTAGTCATTGCTTACTTCGTTGCGGCGAACTTCGACGATCTTCTTGTCAGAGATGCGGCAGACCTTGACCTTGTCGCAGTCAGCAGTGTTCTTTGAGTGCTTCTTCTCGTCGAATTCTTTTTCCTTGATGGTGACAATAGCACCAGTCTTCAGCTCACAGACCTTCATCTTGTCGCAGTCTTTGACGTTCTTTGAGTGCTTCGTAGCATCAAATTCGCTTTCTTTGATGGTGATGATGGTGCTGCTGCTCAGCTCACACACCTGGATGCTTGGCTGAGGTGTTACCTTGATAACAACCTGGCAGTCCTGGCTGGTCTTCTCAACGTTGGTGCTACCACCTTCGTTGCCAACTACAGTCATCTTAACGGTGTATGTGCCTTCTTTAGCGTAAGTGTGGCGAACGGTTGCGCCGCCGGTGGCAGTCTTGCCGTCACCAAAGTCGTACTTGTACGTAGCGACCTTTGCACCTTCCTTGGCAGTTGCCTTGGCGGTGAATTGGTACTCGTTGCGCGAAACCTGAGTAGCTTGCAGTGCGTCGCAGGTCAGGCTTGGCTTAGCTGGTGGGGGAGTTGGGGTGCCCCAGGTAGGGTTACCACAGTCCTTGATGACACCAGCGATAAACTTACCGTTGTTGTCGAACCATGCGTAGATGTTGAAGGTTGTCTTGCCCAAGATGAAGCTGTCGCCCGTTGGGTACTGGTAGTATGTGTGGCCACCAGCAGCGCGCTGACCTTCTGGCTTCTTTTGGTTGGTGCCAGCCTTGGCCTGCAGGGTGCGAGCACTTGTGGCAACAACTCGGCCGCCAACGATGATGTTACCGTTGGCATCAACCGTACCTTCTTGCATGTTGGCACCGTTGATCATTTGCTCGGTAATACCGAACTGGGTGTAGAGCTGGCGGATTTCTGCACGGCTCGAGTAGGTGCTGCGCAGGGTTTGTACATCCTTCGTGCCGCACTCTACGACGTTAAATTTGCTACAACTTGTTGAGATCGCTGCCGATGCTGGCTGTGCTACCCACAAGCTACCGATTGCTGCGCCGGCGACAACACCGAGTGCAACAAACGATTTTGCTAGTTTGTTCATTTGTTTTCCTCCTCGTCATTATTAGACGTTATGTGTTGAGATTATCATGTCCTTTATTTTTTGTCAACAATAATCTTTTATATATTATGCTTATGCTTAAACCCATATTTTGTGGCTGCTGTTCTACCACAAAATTATGATTATAGCCACTGTTATATTGTGGTTGCGTGCAAGTGATGTTCCATGGTGTTGTACTTATCAAACATACATCGCACGCTCGGTGCTTTCGCCTGTTGCGCAGCTATGTGATGTTGCTCGGCTTTTTTGCCGTATTTTCCCGAGTTTGTTTATCGCTAGTTGTCTAGTCATTTAGAATGGGCGAGCAATCGTATTGAATGAAGAGAATGACCGCTTAGGCATGTCTCTATAGAGCCTTGCGCGAGAGGCTAGCCAAGTACAGCGCAATCTGCTATACTGAGCAGAGGTTGCAGGATAGGGCTGCAACTGATCTTACACACGCCGCGGTGGTGGAATTGGTAGACACGTCAGACTCAAAATCTGATGTCCACTCGGACGTGCCGGTTCAAGTCCGGCCCGCGGTACCAGTGTTTATTCAACTGTTTTCCGAAAAATAAGCCGCGGTGTCGGCTTATTTTTTATTGGTAACTCTTGCTGTCTGTTTATGCCTGTCTCGAGAGTGTGGACACGGGCAAGCAGTCTCTTATCCAAAATAGGCCTTGAAACGCAAGCGATATATTGGTATATCAAAGCTAATATTGTATACTGGAAGTAGTTATGCAGCCACAAGATTCGTCACGCACAACATCACGAGGGCACTCATCGTCGCAGAGCCGCGATGCACGGCTTAGTGAAGTGCGTGGGCAAATTGATGCGCTGTACAATACGTCGAACAGTAGCGGCAACACAAGCCGCCCAACTATGCAGCCCATCATTGGTAATGCGCCGACTCGCCAGCCAGCACCCAGCACGAGCGCCAAGGCAGCGACTTTCTCAGTTCCAAACCTCGCGAGCAAACCAGCCAGCCATGCACCAGTGGTGCGGCACGCAGTAGGTGGCGTTCAGCACAGCCAGACGGCTTACCGCCCAGGCGCGCAAGCGTGGCGTCAGAGTCAAGCGGCTGCAGCGTCAAATACCCACTCAGCACCTGCCGCTCGCGAGCGCGACATCTCATCTATCACGCCGCGCAGCCGCCCACAGGCGCACTACATTGGCACATCGGCGCAATCCCAACCCTCACCAACTCGCACAGCCGCTTCATCAACAGCTCACGCACAGCAGCCCTCATCTCAAGATAACCACACCGAGCAGCCAGCAACGAGCGCGCGTCAGCCGCAGCAGCCAGACAGCCAGCGTCCTGCTGGTGCACCACGTCAGCCCACCGCCAACCAAAAGGCTGCCTGGCAACAGTACCACAGCGCCTGGCAAAACTACTATCAGCAATATTATGAGCGCTACTACTTAGGCCAAGTCAAGAAGGCTGAGGAGCGCCTCGCTGAGCAAGCCAAAGCTCACGACGCCGATACGCCTAATACCACCGCAGCCACCACTGATGAGCCAGAAGAGCTCACTCAAAGCCAAGCAATGGGCGACCTGCGCTCGCGCTTACTGAGCTCTATTCGCAACGGCGCGAACAAAGTCCGCCATAGCCGACACTTCATCCCCGCGGTAGCTGGTATTTCCGTCATGGTATTATTCTTGGCCTTGCAATACAACCGGGTCTTTTTCTCATACGTTGCTGCTTATACCTCGCCAGGCGACCTCGATGCCCAGAGCTATATTATTAGCCCATACGACTCGACCAACGTTGGCCCAGATCCTAAGCTTATCATTCCTAAGATCGCGGTAGACGTACCCATCGTGTGGGATGCCAACGCTGCCAGCCAAGCCTCACTCAATGCCGCTATGGATAAGGGCGTCGTGTGGTTCAACATCCCTGGTGCCAATGCGAAGCCTGGTGAGGTAGGGAACTTCGTCGTCTCAGGCCACTCGAGCAACGACTGGCTCGATAATGGTAAGTATAAGTTTATTTTCGCGCGGCTCGAGCAAATGCAAAAGGGTGACAATATCTACGTCAATTACAACGGCAAGCGCTACACCTATACCGTCACTGGCTCACAAGTCGTCAAACCGACCGATGTACACGCACTGCAAACCAACGCCACCAAGCCAACTATGACACTCATCACCTGTGTGCCGCTTGGTACCGATCTCAACCGCCTGCTCGTCACAGCCGAGCAAGTCAGTCCCGACCCAGCCTCCGCTAAAAAAGAAGCATCTCAAACCACTACCAACAGTGGCAGCAACAGCAAGAGCGCCATGCCAGGCAACTCACCAACCTTCGTCCAACGGGTCGGCAACCTGTTTTCGGGGCGGTAAGCTGGCTTTATAACGGGCGTGGTATCTACGCTTGAAAGTGCGATATTTCTCACTGGTTACTCTGGGTAGTTTGTGTAGCAGTATAAAGACGAAGGAAAGTGTGCTATCGCAAAGAGATATGCGAATATGAGAGTGTATTACCAAGCTACATAGCGCTATAGTAATAAGAAAAGTATGTAGAAATAACAACGATTACTGGCTAACAGACCTTCTAGCAACCTCTGTTATCTTGGTGAATATCTCGTGAATCTTGCGGCTATTGCTTCTTGGAGTTTTTCTCGACGCTTGACGGAACACTCATGTATTGATATATATATTAACTTTTTGCTCAAAGTCTGTCTTGGAGCGAAGAGTCGCTCCTGGCTTTGGGCTCACCTTAC
Source organism: uncultured Candidatus Saccharibacteria bacterium (assembly GCA_963529005.1). Classification (GTDB taxonomy): domain Bacteria; phylum Patescibacteriota; class Saccharimonadia; order Saccharimonadales; family Saccharimonadaceae; genus Saccharimonas. The sequence goes on along the minus strand of CAURWY010000002.1, from coordinate 93,777 downwards.
GGAAGGAGGTGAGAATAATGGAACCACTCATCGCTATGGGTGCCGGTGGTATTATAAGCATCTGCTTAGTGTTTGGATACTGGGGCCTTGCCGAAGAGAAGCCGAGAAGGGTATTAAGATGGTATAAGGCAGCAAATACTATTGCTGCAGTAGTCTTATTCATCATACTGCGCTTCTTCAGCTCTCGTGATGAGAATGACCCAGTGACTGCTTTTTGTCTTATGCTCTTTATAGGGTGTGCGACAGTTGCTACAGCGTCGCTGATCTTCACTATTCGGCCCAACAACGACCACAATAGCCAGGACTCCTAGAGCCCATCAACATAGCTCACCGAACTATATCTCAATCCGATCGTAGTGCTATTCTATTGCACTCTCGGATTGAGATATATCCGAGTTCAGTTTGAGCGTGGTTGGTGGGCTATGTTCTTGATTTGTTAATTATCTTATTAATTATTAGTTATCATTTACGATTTTCGTTTGGCGTAGTGCCACACCATCCTTCGTCTTGACGAAGCTGTAGAGATAGCGCTGGTTTTGTGAGAGGACGACGGGGAGATCGAGCGCCGAGGTAGTGATGCGCTGCTGGTTGGCGCCATCGAAGTCGTAGAGATGCACACCGCCGTGTGTGAAGGTGAAGTGGTAGCCATCAATCCAGTTGATGTCGCGCGTTAGTGGCTGGGGGAGCTTGACGGTGGAGGATTTGAGCAGCTCGAGGTCGTACGTCATGAGGCTCGTGTCATTATACACACAGGCGAAGCGATGCCCGCCACGCGAGAAATCAACATGGCTAATGCCGCCTGGCATACTGAGGCTGGCGACAGACTTAAGGCTGCTTGCCGTACGCGAATCGCTTGCGGCATGCGAGGTACTGCTGAGAATCTCAGCCGTCTCACCATAGGCGATCACGTAGTATACTTTGTCGTAATATTTCTCGATACGGAAGTGCAGTGGAGCTACACCATCATCGGCATAGCTACGGACGGTGCGAGGCTTGGTGGTGCCAATAGTGAGGTAGCCAGCAGTGCGCTGCTTGCTGGTGTGGTCAAGCTTGGTCGTGTAGGTGATGGTCGTGTCGCTGTAGAGCGCAAACTCAGCCACATTACTAACGAGCGGACCTGTGATCGTCGTGTCACCGAGGCTTGCTTGGCGCAGGTCGCCCTCGCCGGTGAGGACAAAGAGCTTGCGGCTGTCGCCCTGCGAGAATTTAGCAGCATCAACATCCACACCAAGCTGCCGCGTGACATTCTCGAGCTTGTGGCCACCCTGCGTGTCGAGGACAAGCCACTCGGTTTTATCGCCATTGTAGGTGTGCTTAATCGTCACATAGCGGTTGTCCTTATCCCACGAGTCGAGAGTGAAGGTTTGGTGCTCGGTATTGTCTGGCGCAGTGTAGTGTGCGCTGTCGAGTGTGATATTCGTCGTCTGCGGTTTATCGCCACTGAGGTCGGCCAGAGTAACGGTAGGCTTGTGCGCAGCAGGAGTGAAGGCGAGATAGCGATTATTACCCGAAGCAATGGCGCTTGACGCACCACTAGCAGTTGCGACATTCTTATGGCTTGGATTGTTGGAGATGAGCCGGGCATAGTCGAGCCACAGCACGCTGCCAGCCTTCACATCCACCGTCTTATGCCAATCATGGTAACCTTCACGCTGGATAGTGATATTACGTTGACCAGCCGAGAGGGTAAGCTTACTAGGCGTCTCGTTGCTGAGGCGGGTTTGGTCTACCGTCACTTGGGCGCCATCGGGGTGGGTGTCGAACTGCACCAGGCCTCCCTGCACAACCTTACCACTCGACCAATTGAGCCGGTACCCCTGTATTGCATAAGCAAAAATCACGACAGTGAAGAGAACGGTCAGTACCATCATGCTATAGATCAATGTCAGATGGACGCGTTGGCGTCGCTTTCGTTGTTGCGTATCCATGACAACATTATACCATGGCTGGAGGGAAGTAGGATGTGTTGCCTATCTAGCTCAACCTTGCAGCAGGCTCATGTATTTTATTTTGTCCCGAGGATTTTATACAAAACAGCCCCCACCTCTTGCAAAAGTCCTTATGCTTGGAGTATTATACGATCAAAGAGGGAACAAGGGGGATACTATTATGCGTCATACGACGGTCACACGTGGTGGACAAGCGCCTAAGCAGGCAGCTGGGCAGGCTGCCATTCGTCAAGATATACAGAGGTCAGGGCAGCATCGCACGAGCAAATCAGAGCGACAACCTGTACTATACGGGCCTGAGCTAAAGATTATTCATACCGCGCGTACTCGCTCTACGGCAGCCAAGACAACTCAGAAGCATATCTCAGAAATCATCCCGGCAACCAAGGCAGTACAGACAACTCAGGCTGCCACAGCGACGCCGCAATCACCCGTAAAGAACCAGCCACGGGTATCTACGGGGGCCGCTCAAACCACTCCGCCGCACCTCGCGCATCAGCTGGTCACGCTCCATGCAGCCACGCCGCAAAAAACAACGGCAACACATCGCACTACAACACCAACTGCGCACATCACCAAACATCACCGGCCAGTGGCGGTGCAGCCTATTGTGTCGTCTCGGCCCAGTACGCCGCGCCAGCTACAGAAGCGGCAGCCAGTGACGATCTCGCCACTCTCGGCTCAGCCAGCGGCCACTGCATCGCCGCGCACCCAAACACACCACACCGCTCAGCATACACCCACCCAGCCAAGTGCACCACGCAGTATGGATTTTGTATTCGTACCATCAGAGGTAGAACCACCCAGTGCCGCTAAGCGCCATAACACGCCACCGCCATCACAACTGGCACGTGTGCTTGCCACCGAGCAAGTCGAGCAGACGCAAACCCAGGCCACGCAGCCAGTTATACCAATTGGCCTACCCACACTCAATCTCGCCGAGCTTGCCGCCCAACCGCTGGTAGCACAGCCTTCTGGGGTGCCACAGGGTGAGGTGTGGTGGCCACCAGCTGAGCCAGAACTCACTACTACGGAGAATATCCCCGTTGGCACACTGCCGCGCAGCGTTCTTACTCAGCAGAGTAAGAAGTCGGCAGCTGTACCCAGATCTAAACGCCGCAAGCTTTTCACTAGTAAACGCCGCACCAACAAACCCATAGCCAGCGTTGCACCACCACCGGCTCGGCAGCCAGCGGCGCGCCACTGGGGTCGGCGGCTTAGTATTGCTGGAGCAATGGTGGCATTGCTTGCCTTTGGCGGCTATCTGACATACCACAACATGCCTGCCATTGCTACACGTATGGCCGCCGCTCAGGCTGGCATTAATGCATCGTTCCCGTCATATCAGCCGAGTGGCTATAGCTTGGCGGGCGGCATATCGCAGCAGCAGGGGAGTGTCTTAATGAAGTTCGCCGCCAACGCTGGCCCAGGCACCTTTACTCTCACGCAGAGCCGGTCAGATTGGGATTCCAGCGCTGTCCTGGCCAACTACGTTTTGCCCAGCTTTGGCCGTAACTTCGCCACTACCACCAGTCGCGGCCTCACTATCTACAGCACCCACAACGCCGCCGCGTGGGTCAACGGCGGCATCCTCTACACTATCAAGGGCAATGCACCCCTGTCGAGCGAGCAGGTGGAGCGGATTGCAGCAAGTATGTGAATCTCTTGAGAGGTCTACACTTTTCCCATCACTTCATCCGATGGAGTGTGCAAACAGATTGCAATAATCTGTTTGCAGCCCAGCGCAAGAGGTCGATACTCGGGGAGTGTCGACCCTTATAGTGTTCCTGAGGAAGGAGCGATGGGAGAAGCGCAGGGTATAGCCGAAATTATGCTGTTCTTTGCCATGTGGTTCATCTGCTATACTTATCCATATGAGTAACGACACATCATCTTCGCATGCCACTACCATTCGCACCCGCTTTGCACCAAGCCCCACGGGGTATATCCATGTGGGTAATGTGCGCGCAGCGCTCTTTCCGTGGCTGCTTACGCGCCAGCAGGGTGGAAAATTCGTCTTGCGCATTGAGGATACCGACCGCGCTCGCTTTGTACCTGGGGCGGAGGATCTGATTCTCGATACACTCGACTGGCTTGGGCTAGACTGGGACGAAGGCCCACGCGTTGGCGGTGAGGCTGGGCCGTACCATCAGTCGGAGCGCCTTGCCATCTACCACCGCTGGGCACAGAAGCTCATCGACAAAGGCCTGGCCTATGCCGACCCCTACACTCCAGAGGAGGTCCAAGGCTTTCGCGAGGAAGCTCGGGCTGCCAAAAAGGCCTTTTTATACCGTGACTATCGCCCGACCAATCCACCAGAGTGGGATGGCACCCAGCCACTGCGCTTCAAGGTAGCCGAGCCCCAGCGCTACACCTGGCACGACCCCGTGATGGGTGAGCTCTCTGCTGGGCCAGAAGCACTCGATGACTTCATCCTCATCAAGGCCGATGGCTACCCCACATACAACTTCGCTCACATCGTCGACGATGCCGAGATGGGCATTACCCACGTCATCCGCGGACTGGAGTACATCTCCAGCATCCCACGCTACCTCAGCCTATACGACGCGCTAGAGCTTGAGCCGCCAGTACTGGCCTGCCTGCCACACATCATGGCACCCGATGGCAAGAAAAAGCTTGGCAAGCGTGACGGTGCCAAGAGCGTCACCGACTACCGCACCGATGGCATCTTGCCCGAGGCAATGCTCAACTTCCTCGCCTCGCTGGGCTGGAATGATGGCACCGAGCAAGAGATCTTTAGCAAGGAGGAACTGATCGAGAAATTCAGCCTCGAGCGCGTCCAGCGCAGTGGTGCCCGCTTTGACGAAAAGCGCCTCCTCTGGATGAATGGCCAATGGATTCGCCGCTTATCGCTCGATGATCTCTACGGGCGGGTTGAGCACTACTGGCCAGCCAGTGCCGCTAGCGCCGATGAATCGTACAAAAAACAAGTGCTTGCTCTGGTACAAGACCGCCTCAAGACTCTGGCCGAGCTACCAATGCTGAGCCGCTACTTCTTCGAAGAGCCCACTATTAACGAAGAGCTCATTACCACCAACAAGCCTCTGCGCAAACTGATGGACGAGCAGCGCCGAGAGCTCCTTGCCACGGCCCACACCGCTCTGACTCAGCAGCACACATGGACGCCAAGTGCTATCCAAGACACTCTCAACCAGCTCCTCGAGACCACTGGCTATAAGCCTGGCGTACTCTTTAGCCTCATCCGCATTGCTACTACCTGGGCGCCCTTTAGCCCCCAGCTGAATGACACGCTGGCACTGCTTGGCAAGGAGCGGACGCTCGCACGGATTGAGCAGTATCTTGGATAATAACGCGCTACGCATCACACAAAAAACCGGCTCTCCCAGCCGGTTTTTACTTGAACAAATAATTGCGTCATAAGCAAAAAATAATAGCAATAACAGGGGTAGAAGTTGATCACGAATTATTCGTCGTGCCCCACCTAAACAAACGACAAGGTCAAGATAGAGAAAGTGAAGACTTAGCTATTCAAATCAAGCGAGATTATGCCACGAGAAGGGAAGTACTGCGCAGCTATTTTGCTGGAGGTATGTCGCCTAATAGGACTGATTGCGGTGACTTACACGAGACTTTGTATCATGATAACCAGGAAAGTGAGTATAAGGGACATTACCAATACCGAGGCCGCCCCTCATAGCAGCTTGCGTTATCGCTTCGATCACCTTAGATGGCGGGCAAAGCACCTCTTCTTGCACTTGCCCCACACGCCAATCTCCGCTGCTCGCTTGTTGTGGCGATTGGGGTGATTGACCTTCGTCAGTCTGTCCTGATGGTGGTATAGTGCTGCTGTCTCTACCATTATCTGTACTGTCGCTCTCGTGTCGTCGTGTCATTTTCCTCACCCAAATTATCCGTTAATGGTTATTCATTGTAGGCTATTTTTGCGGATTTGCCAAGGGGTTTGTTGGGTAATTGATCGCATACGCTCGAGGTATCGATGTATCCATCTTCGCCATGCAGCTCTTACGCAATTCCTCATCATCTACTGCCACAAAAAGACCCAGCGCACGAAGTAAATCCCAAGACCCATTTACCCATAGAGCACAAGTAGAGAAGCGCAAGGGCAAAAATACTCACACCGTACAGTGGTCAAGCCCAAGGTAGCCTTTTGCTGCAAAATTCCTCATTCATCGCTATCCGCTCATGGTATAATGGCCATAAGATGAGTTCACCACAGAATACACCACCGGCAGCTTTTGGCGGTCGGGCGCAGCGTCGACGTTTGCGGCGGCATGGACGGCACTTTATGGGGCTGCGGCATTTTGTGGGGCAACACCGCATGCCTGTGATGGTGATTGGTGGGGCATTAGTGGTATTTGCTGGAGCAATGGCGTCATTTTCTCTACTCAATAAGCCTCGCCAGGCCAAGCCCGCTCCTGTTGTGGCAACGCAGAAAGCCCCAGAGGTGTATTATTCACCCCTGACTGGCCTCAAGGTAGCCGACCAAGCGGCCACCACCAAGCCCGTTACTGCAGTGATGCTCGAGAATAGCCCCAGTGCTCGCCCCCAGTCAGGTGTTAAGCAAGCTGAGGTGGTATATGAGGCAATTGCCGAGGCAGGTATCACTCGCTTTCTCGCGCTGTACCAGCAAAACAAACCAGCGATGATTGGCCCAGTGCGCAGCCTGCGGCCATACTACATCGACTGGCTCGCACCATACCAGCCCAGTGTAGCCCATGTAGGGGGTAGCTCGCATGCTTTGCAAGAGATCCGCAATGGTACCTACCGCGATATCGACCAGTTCTTTCATGAGCGCAGCTATTGGCGTGCCACCGACCGCCGTGCCCCGCACAATGTCTACACCAGTACCGAGCGGCTGGATGACCTCAATAGCAGCAAAGGCTACAAGCAGTCTGTTGTCAAGATCGCACTTGCCCGGGCCGATGGCAAGCCAGCCAACCCTGCTACCGCCACTGTGGCCGTCATCAACTTTGGCAAATCCGCCCGCTACAACACGCGCTACCAATACGATGCCAGCACCAACACCTACCAGCGTAGCATTGGTGGCGAGGCTAGTTTGGATCGTGAGGAAGGGCAGATTGCGCCCAGCGTTGTGGTGGCACTGACCGTCCAGCAGACCACCGTGCAAGAGGACGGCATTCGCGAAAATATCATCACCACTGGCCAAGGCAAAGCAACTATCTTCCAAAACGGCAGTGTGGTGGAGGGAATATGGCGCAAAGCTAACCGCGCCAGCCCCCTCGAGCTGCTTGACGCCAATGGCAAGGCAATCGCTCTCACCCGCGGCCAGACATGGATTGCGGCAGTACCTGGCGGCACGGGGAGCGTGTCGTGGCAGCAATAGGCCCAGCCCAGCCGTTGCCATCTCGTCGTCCACCCACCCTTATTAAGCAGTATTGGCCGCGCTATAGTCGCCGTGCCATTGGTGCGAGTGTGCTCATGCAGTGTACCATTGCTGGGCTGGTGGCGAGTACACTGTGGATGATTGGCCTAAGCCCTAGCCAGCTGCAGTTTTGGCTGGTTATTATGGTGATAATGCTGGCGAGTATCCCACTCAATATTTTCCTGCTCATGCAGCTGCTTACCCCGCTTAAAGACCTCACACATGCTCTCAGCCATGTAGCAGGCGAGCCTAGTACCATTACACCGCCCAACCCCAATGCAGCACACTTCGAGCGCGATGGCTTCAAGCCGCTGCTGCAATACATCTACCAAACGGCCGCACTAGCTGGCCAAAACCCGCCGAGCCAGGCTCAAGCACAAGCTACCCAGATCGAAGCCGCGCTTGATCAAACTAGTGCTGGCATTGCCATCCTCACTAGCCAGGGGCAGGTACGCTACCACAACCGCCACACCCCACTGCGCCAGAGCCATGATGGCACGGCCGAGCTCGAGCTGCTATTCGAGCCAGGCGATGGTCTGACAGAGTGGCTCGCACACTGCCGCCGCAGCGCTGTCCATGCCGAGAAGACCTGGCTGCGCATTGCAAACAAGCTAGTGGGTGAGCCTGGGCGGCGTATCTTCGACATCACAGCCAATTATGAGAAGGGAAGCAGTGCCGAGGTTATACTGGTACTGCACGATCGCACCACCCTCTACCAGCCCGAGGATGATGACCTCGATTTCATCGCCTTTGCCGCTCACGAGCTGCGCGGGCCCATCACCGTTATTCGTGGCTATTTGGATGTCCTCACTGAGGAGGTGGGGCCAGCGCTGGCTGGCGACCAGCAAGAGCTACTAGGGCGGCTGGTCGTCTCAGCTAATCGTCTCAGTGGCTACGTCAACAACATCCTTAATGCTAGCAAGTTCGACCGTCGCCATCTCCGCGTTCACCTAGCAGAAGAGTCAGTGGCTAGCATCTACAATATCATCCGCGACGACATGCAGCTACGCGCCACCACCCAAGGTCGCCAGCTCACGGTGGATATCCCCACTACGCTGCCCACCATTGCGGCCGATCGCTCCAGCCTATCTGAGGTGCTGAGCAATATCATTGATAATGCGCTCAAATATAGCAACGAAGGCGGGCTCGTAGCCGTCTTGGCAGAGCAAGACGGTGCATTCATCGCCATCAAGGTGCAAGACCACGGCATCGGCATCCCCGCCAATGTGATGGGCAATCTCTTTCACAAGTTCTACCGCTCGCACCGCAGCCGCGAAACTGTAGCTGGCACGGGTATTGGTCTCTACATTAGCAAGGCGATCGTCGAGTCGCACGGTGGGCAGATTGGCGTGGTAAGCCGCGAAGGGGAGGGTTCCACCTTCACGATCACCATCCCCACCTACGCCAGCGTAGCAGACAAAATCACTGATGGCAGCAATAGTCAGCTCATCACCAGCGGCAGCGGCTGGATAAAAAACCACACGATGTATAAGGGATAACAGAGGTAGTAGGAGAAAAGTTATGGCAATTCAAACAATTCTCGTCATCGAAGACGATCGCTTCATCGGCGAGATGTACGTGCGCAGCCTCCGCAAAGCAGGCTATACGGTAGACTGGCTAATCGACGGGGCAGACGGCCTCGTGGCGGCACGCAACAATCACTACGACCTCATCCTGCTCGACATCATGCTCCCCGAGAAGCGCGGCAGCGAAATCCTCGAGGCACTGCGCGCCGAGCCGCAACATATCGCTGGCACGAAGATCGTCATCATGACCAACTTCGACCAAGACGAATCCACCCGCCTCGCTCTCCAAACCAGTGTGGACGGTTATCTCATCAAAGCCGAGATCACTCCACGGCGATTGCTGGAGATTATTGCGGGGATAGAGAAGAGCTAGTGGCTCTCCCTGGTGTATATACCTCTTAATCCGGCATCATCGAGCGCCTTGATGATCTCATCATTTGGATCAAAGGCATTTGGGGAGAGAACAGAACCATTAATTTTGTTTCGTGTTCTCTCGACGTAGAACGACATGGTTACACTATTAAAATACTCTTCATTATCAATAAAATTTAGACCTTGATGTTGTGCGATTAGCAAACTCATTCGAGCACCAACAGCATAGGCCCGTAGCTCGCTTCTTAGCCTATTTTTTTCTGATGAATTATCATCCCCCTGTTGCGTAAGTTGCACTGGCTCATCAAGATCATCCCTGGCATGAATCAATTCATGTGATAATGTATCTCCGTAGTTATTATCATCATCCAGTCTAATAGCAATATTTGGTTGACCAGCCACAGTCCCTACAATTGGACTGTCTTTTTTATGATAATCTGCATGGATTGGTAGAGAGTATGATACTGTCGAGCCAAAGGAACCTCTATCTACTCGAAGTGGTTCTGTTGTATAATCACTTTTTCCATCATGAAAATAGTGAGCAATCTGTCTCTTTCCCATCGGATGGACATCGCTTCCGCACTTGATTCTGTCATAATACTGAAAGTCAGTGATGCCTACCATTGGCGTCTGAACCTCTTCATCAGAACGTAGTTCTACCACTGGGATAGTTGGAATTTGCCTCCACCGACCGATTTCTTGTATAGAGCCATCATCATTAATTCTTGGTAGCCGCACATAATCTATTGCTTCTACTAAACGTGTCGCGAGAATACCAAGCATATCTTGCGCCTGCGTACTCTCGGCTACTGTATAGATAATCTCAAGCGATCGCTTCAGCTCATCTTGCCGCGCTGCATACTCAGCAGGGTGCGGCACGTTACTTCTGTTTCTCTCTGTTGTCATTGTGGTGATTATACTACATTTTGTGTAGAACGCAATAGCGAACAAGCGTATTGGAATAACTCTCCCTCACATGGCAAGCCCATCACAGCGAGTATACTCCGGCCGAGAGTGATATAGCGAATATTTGCCAATATGCCACTACCTCCATATTTCTTATTTGGTCAGTCCGTTATATACAGTGGTGAAGTTTTGAAGCTTTAGCTCATGCTATATATCTCAAAATAATACCGCAAATAAAAAAACACCTCGCCTCGGCAAGGTATCATAGCATACTATACTGGTGACCTCACCGGGAATCGAACCCGGATTGCCAGGATGAAAACCTGGTGTCCTAACCGTTAGACGATGAGGCCGTGCATGTGCACATAACAGTACTGTGTGTCATTATACGAAAAAGTCGCTGGTTTGTCCACCATAATACCGCTCTATTGCCGCGCGAGCCGAGAATCATGCTCTGGCTGCAGCAATATCTGCTATACTAATGACACAATATTGTGTAATACAACGAAGTGACTCATGGATATTTCGCCCGTTCCGACATCTGTGCTAGGAGAGCACCCGCCACAACGCCCTGCCAAACGGCGGCATAGTACACTCATGCTGTGGGTGATGCTTGCGGCGGCCATCACTGTGGTACTCTCGGCCATTGCTGCGGTAGTAACCCTTCTCTCCTCACCGCAGCGCATGCAAGCAGCGGCAGTGTCGGCCACGCCATCGCGCACCGATGTATTTCTGGCCAATGGCTATGGAGCAGGCCAGCGCGAAGTGCGATTTGCGGCAGGGCAGGGTGGCTTGAGCTTCTTGGGCGGTACGGCCGACCACTCGCGGCTCGCCATTGCAGGGCAGGGCGCGCAAGATGCCGCACCAGTGCTCCGGATTTGGGATACTGAGCGCAAGCAGGCAGTCGCTACGTGGCCAGCCAGTACCTGTAGCAGCGTGACGCCGCGTGGAGTGGTATATTGCGCCAGCCAACAGCGGGGACGCTCGATCATTACGGCGGTAGAGCTTACTACCGCCAAGGTTCTCTATACTACCCCTGTAGCTACCCAGCCTACTACGCTTACATATTACGGCACAGATAGCCAACAGCAAGACATTATTGGCGAGAGCGCCACCGCCACCTTCTACGCCGCCGCAGGGAGCCTGCGCACTATCACCAGTGGTGATTTTCAGAACCCCAACGCCATCTGCACGATAGCGAGCGGTAGCAAGCTTCTCTGTCGCCGCAATGCCGAGAAAGATCATGGCGCTAAGCCATCCCAGAAATCACCCAGCAAGCGTGCTACCTCACGTACCACTACTGGTGTCGTCATCACAAATGAGCGCCAGGCGACCACTGCAGACCAATCGACGACCACCATCACCGTGTATGATATCGCCAGCGGCACGCGCGAAGTGCAGCGCACAGCTAGCTCCAGCAACGTTACCTTAGCAAGTGATGGCTGGCTGGAGGGCACTGCTGGAAGTAATACCGTCCAATCCAGCGGGCAAGAGACCTTCGAGAGCTATGGCCTTGATGGCAAGCCACGCAGCCGCAGCACTGTCAATAGCGCGTACAAGCTCAGCCCAGCCGCCAGCTCCTTCACTAACCCCACCGGTACTACTGCGCCAACCTACCCCCGAGAGGCTCTCACCACAGATATGCCGCGCGTCGTTGTGGATGGGCAGGGTAGAGAGTTCCTGCGTATTGCCAGCCAAAACACGCAAGACTTCGCCCTGAGCCAGGCCACCTACAGCCGCACCAGCGGTGGCACACTCACTCTGGCTGACGGCGGTAATATCGTCTCCGCCAGCCTGGATGGCTCACTCCTCCTCACCAGCAATCTCCACTCCGCCGGCATCCAAGCCAGCGGCAGCAAAGGTCTCAAGATCGTCAAAGTCGCCGATGGTACAACCCTCCTCACCATCAAAGGAACCGACATGCGCAGCCTCACTATTCGTAGCAATCTCATCGCTAGCACCAGCAAGGACGGCACACTTGTGGTGTATGCGCCGGAAAATACAAAATAGCCCACGTTACCATGAGCTATTTCTCTAAGAGGATGCTTAGACACTACGATTTGATACGGAGTGCCACCTTACCAGTTGTCTTACCTTGCTCAAGAGCTTCAAGCAGGTGGGCTGCCTCTGTTATATCAGCAACCTCTGTCAGATCGACGCGAACCTTACCATCGGCAACGGCGTTAAGCGACCACGTAAGCGATGCTGTCCCCTCCACTGGATGGGCCGCTAGCCAGGCACCAACGTTGAAGCCAGCTGTTGTTTTGTTCTGCAGCCAATGCTGCGTCGAGTTTATCACCACATCGGGAGCCTGCGACGCATTACCAACCCGAATCAGCCGTCCACCACTGCGCAACACACGAAAGGCATCTTCTGTTGCTTTGCCGCCAACTGGGTCGATCACAATGTCGTAAGTATCACCTGGAATAGACGACAGATCCGAGCGCAAATAGCTATTGTCATAGCCTAGCTCAGCGGCACTCGCCTGCTTGGCTTCCGTCCCAACAACGGCGTCGATACGCCCTGCACCAAGCACCCGAGCGACCTGTCCAAACTGCGAGCCAAGTCCACCGACCCCAGCATGAATCAATACGCGCTCACCCGGCGCAAATCGTGCAACAGTTGTCAATGCGAGATGTGCAGTTACGGTGTTGATTGGCACAACCGCTGCGAGATCGGGACGAAGACCATTAGGAATCGGCGCTACTAACTCAGCTGGCGTACACACGACCTCGGCGAAGCCACCTGTGTTCGGGAGAATAGCAGCGACCGCTTGGCCAATCTTACATCCAGTCACACCTTCGCCAAGTTCACGGATCGTACCCGACACCTCTAGACCAGGAATACGTCCCAGCCGAGACGGCATAAACCCTGTCGTCCAAAGAGCATCAATTAAACCAACACCCGCGTATTGGACATCAATACTCACTTCTCCCGGTCCCGGTACTGGAGTTGGTGCTTCGCTGTAGTCCAACCCGTCAAAGCGGTCATGACGATTGATGATAAGTGCTTTCATACGTTTGCTCCTTTCAGATTATTTGATGACCGTCTAATTAGACTAACATCAAAGTATTTTTTGTGCAAGGTGATCTTTGTCTATTTTGGCATGTATTACACGCGCACAGTGCTATAACACGCAAAATATCCCAGCAAATTTCGTGAGAACAAAAAGGGAGAATAATAAATAACCCGTCAATTGCGAGCGGGTTATTTATTAAGAGCAGCAAAGCAGGGGTTCTACCGGCTGGCTGCGTGGTTAAGCACATAGGCACTGAGGCAGGCCAGGCCAATGCTGAGCATGACGATGGCGGTGTGCGGGTCGATGCTGTGCGAGATACTCAGCACCACTACGATAACGCTGAGCACCAGGCAGGCTGCGATGAGCAGGATGTCAAGCATTTGCTTAGGCGTCTTTTTGCGAGTGGTCGATACCGTTACCTTTGTTTTTGTGGTTGTTGATGGCGCGGCTGCTTTGGCCGCTGCTTTGGTTGATTTTTTTGCCATATGGCCTCCTTTGTTTTCTGGCACTATTGTAGCACAATATAGAGAAAAATGGGCGAATAAATTGCTACTAGGCTCATAAGAAGCGGCTGACAGCGAGCGCGGCTATCTCGTCCAGCACTCCATTGCTATCACCCAAGCAATCCGCTATAATACACACAAAGCATAAGGGGGATAACCAATGGGGGTGCAACAAATCAGCCGGTTTTGGCACCGGCGCTTGTGCGAGGCAAGTATGCTCTATGCCGTCATCATCGTGGCGCTGTGGGCATGGCGGCATTTTGGCGGGGTGGATCAATACAACCTCGTACTTGGCATGCCACTCATTGCCGTTATCTTGGCCGGTATAACAGGGGTTGTAGCAGCGGTGCTTCACGTCTGGCCACCGCAGCAGCGGCTTGGGCAGGCGAGTCTGGTAGTGTATCTCTGCGCCGTGGCCACAACCGGCGCGCTCATTATTGGCACTGGTGGGCTAAGCTCACCCTTTATTGCAGCCTGGCTCTTGGTGGCAGTCTTTGCAATGTTTTTTGGCTGGGTAGGGCTAGCGCTCGTCTTGCTGCTAGTCAATGCCTATCTCAGTTGGGGAGTGCTGGCGGGGCATATTACAAGCACGATGATCCCCAGTGCCATGCTGACGGGTGAGCTGCCCATCCTGGTGGGGTGCTTGCTCTGGGGACCGGATGATCGCGCTGCCGAGGCCCGCACCACCTCATACCGCGAGCTTGCCGCCACACTAAGTCGGGTAGCAGGCAAGTCGGACATCGTGCTCAATGCAATTGGCGATGGTGTGATGGCGCTGGACGCAGATGGGATGATTGAGCTCATCAATCCAGCAGCCCAACGCCTCGTGGGCTGGGGCGACGAAGATGCTCTGGGCCTCAGCTACCAATCTGTCCTCAAGCTTATCGATGCCAAGAATGACCCCATTACCAATGATACCGACCCTATCGCTGCCGTCCTGGCGGACAACCAGCCCCTCACCACCGACCGCCTACGCCTCGTGACGAGCTCTGGCAAGACACCGATCATCTCACTCGTCATTTCGCCGGTCAGCAGTGAGCCGGGCAGTGGAGTCATTGTCGTCTTTCGTGATGTGACGAAGGAAAAGGCCGAGGAACGCCAAAAAGCCGAGTTCATTAGCACCGCCAGCCACGAGATGCGTACCCCTGTAGCGTCAATCGAGGGCTACCTCGGCCTCACGCTGAACCCCGCCACCGCCACCATCGACCAGCGCGCCCGCGACTTCATTACCAAAGCCCACCGCTCGGCCGAGCACCTCGGCCGGCTCTTTCAAGATCTGCTGGACGTGAGCAAAGCCGACGATGGCCGCTTGCAGAGCAATCCTGAAGCGATCGACCTCATCCCTTTTGTCAGCGACATTGTGGAGGGGCTGCGCCACAAGGCCGAGGACAAAAAGCTCCAGCTTATCTTCAAGCCACGCCCTGGCACAACTGGCGGTGAGCATAGCGCTACCTTTACTAGCCGGACGCTGAGCCCTGCCTTTTATGTTTATGTCGACCCAGACCAGCTGCGTGAGGTGCTTGATAATCTGGTGGAGAATGCCATCAAGTACACCCCCAGCGGGCGTGTAACGGTGGATGTAACTGGTGGTAGCGGGCGCGTGACGATCGCCATTGCCGATACTGGCATCGGGATACCAGTGGAAGATCAGTCACACCTCTTCCAAAAGTTCTATCGGGTGGATAATTCGGACACGCGCGAGATTGGCGGCACCGGCCTGGGGCTCTATCTCAGTCGCCGCCTCACAGAGGTGATGGGTGGCCGCTTGTGGGTAGAGAGTGCGTACCGGCAGGGAAGTACCTTCTTCCTTGAACTCCCACGTATGAGTGAGCACGATGCCCAAACCGCGCTCGCTGCCAAAGCCAAGGCAGCAGCACAAGCCGCCAAGGCAACTCCGCCTCGCCCAGTACCGGCTTTTGCCACGGCCACACTCCAGAGCCAAGGCTTTCTGCCGCAGCCAAGCCCAGCTACTCACGCCCAGCACCCAGCCCAAAAGAACAGCCGCACAGCCACGCCACCCACAGCAAGAAACGTGCAATCTACCACTGTTACCATTGCCCAAGCTGCTCCTTCCACCCCATCAAGCGCCACACCACCATCTGCGCCGCAGCCTACGCCAAACACATCGCCCACGGCGCACATCATTGCCACCAGCCAGCCCCGGCGTAGCTCCACCCGCGTCCGCGATGTTCTCACCGCGCCGCGCTCTGCTGCGCCACCACGGGCAGTGCGGTAGCTCCTATCTCGCTGACAATAAGCTACAGAGGCCGATATCTCCACGATACCGACCTCGGTATACTAAAATTACTGTATCGCCTTCTATTGCGGTAAAGGAGCGAGCCCTATAACGGGTAAAACCCTAGGCTACTACCATACTCTTACGACCGAGACTGAATCTTCTTGCGCTGTGATCTACTACGTTCCATCTGCCCGTTGAACAGATATACCGCAGCAGCGCTAAGAGCCATTGCTTCAGTACCACACGCTACCCCGTGCATGGCCGTCTCTTCCATCTGGCGACCTTCAAGCGCAATACTGTTTGAGAGTCCATCGGCATTAGCAATGTCCTCATCTGTCGTCATCACATGCTCAGCAACTGGATTAAGCAGGTTACCCACAGGCTCCATATTGCCACTGTCATGATAGAGACTAATACCTGTTGCAGCTGTCAGCGTGGCGCCAATGGTGGCCAGCATCCCTAGTGCCCGCGCTGCTTTCTCACGCCGTGAGAATCGCTCGGGCGATTGCAATTTTTCTGCAAAACGCGTGACCCAGCTTGGCTTCTCGCTTTTGTATCGCGCCCCGGCATGTCGCATTTGTCGTGTTGTTGTCATATTCATCTTCCTCTGTTAAGGAGTGCTATGATACCATAGTATATATTTATAGTCAATAGCTACCCAGTAGCGCTGCCAGGCTAAATACACACTAGCCAGAATATAGAATATCTGCTTACGTTGCGAGCTTTCAGATGTTCTCTTTTATAGTGGGGTTACTACGAAGAGCAGGGGATGTTTTGCAATTTCTGGTATACGTGCACCCATTTCAAATTACTACCAGCGCTCTGTCAATCTCTTCACACAAAGCCAACCGTGCGCCAGACCCATCACCAGAACAGCACTTTATATTAATTCCTCTCAAAAAAACCACAAGCACTATGGTATTTTTGCCGACAATTGCGTACAATAGAGGGTGATATGACAAAGGTTAAGATTCTGCTTGTCGAAGACGACAAAAGCCTGCGCGAAATATACGGAGTACGCCTGTTGGCCGAGGGGTATGACATCGTGTCGGCCGGCGATGGGGAAGAAGCACTCGCCATGGCTATCAAAGAACGTCCGCAGCTCATCATCAGCGATGTGATGATGCCCAAGATTAGTGGCTTCGACATGCTCGATATCTTGCGCAGCACCACCGAGACGCGCGGCATCAAGGTGATTATCATGACGGCACTCTCGAGCCAAGACCAGCGCATGCGTGGCGAGGCACTGGGAGCAGACCGCTACCTCGTCAAATCGCAGGTTGGTATTGAAGATGTGGTGCGCGCCGTACACGACGTCCTTGGCGATACAGGGGTAAGCCACCGGCCGGCAGCACATACCACTCCTGAGCCTCAGCCAAGCACACCAGCCAACCCAGTGCCACCAGTCAGTCAACCCCAGCCTACCACACTGCCACAACCCACAGCGCCATTCTCCACACCGCGGCCAGCCAGCCTGGGTGAGCGAGTGATCCACCCGCTACAGTCTTCTATGCCGAGGCCAGATTATGCCAGTCTAATAGATGACGAGCTCGATGCCGCCAATGGTACTTCACAACCCACAGCGCCGCAGCCGCCAGCCGAGCCCACTACGCCACAGCCATTCACCTTACCGCCAGCCGAGAACACGCCAGAGGCGGAGATCGTTACGCATCACGATGAGCATTTAGCCTCAGCAAGCGACACACCAAGCCCAGCCGAAGCTCCGCACGTGCCCGCACAGCCAGCCACGCAGCCACTCATCAACGATATCATTGCGCCGCACAGCACCGCGCCATCGGGTATTCCAGATGTGCAGCACCACACTGTAGCGAGCCAGCCTGCTCACTACACCCACACTCCAGCCGACGACGAAGCCGAGTTAGCCGAAGCTCTCCGCATGAGCACACAGCAGGCCGATGATGAGGCAGACACCGATGCAGCTGCCTACCAGCCAAGCCAAAACCAGCTCGTGACGGACGCCGTAGCCAACCTCACCGAGCAAATGGATACCATGCCGACCCCTGTTGAGCCGCTAACGCCAGCCACCACGGCACATAACACATCAGCGCCAAGCCATCCAGCACCAGCAGCCTCAGCGCAGCCACCAGCTACTCACCACGAGGATCACGGGGATTCACCAGCTCATTCTGCTCCTGATAGTGTAGCTATTACACCGCACAGCATACAGGCCATTGCTGCAGACCCGTCTGATGCCCTAGCCGCGGCATTACTCCAGAGTAGTGCAGCCGCTCATCCGTCGGTCTCGCCAGTCGATCATCCACTCTACGATGCCATCCGCCCAGCTCCCGTTGCTGCAGCACAGCCCATCAACACCGCAGCAGGGCAACCATCAACCACTCATCATGCGGCATCAGCGCCTCAGCCAGGAGCCACACCTTCGCGCCCAGCGCCAACCATACAGCATAGCCACGACAACCTCAGTTTCGAAGAGACTGAGCGGGCAGCACCATCGGCCGGGTCGCACTAAAAAGCGTATCCATATCGCTCCACACGTGCTATACTAGGTAATCATCATTGCATGGAGTCTGTTATGCCTGATCGATCACCATTAGACTACCCATATTCATTCCATGAACAACCTACCGATGACCCTGTCACTGGCCCTGCTGCGCGATGCAACGACCCACTACAGGCCGATAGCCGCCAACATCCATCGCTCGAGTACCCACTGGTTGTGCCAGAGGTCAAGCATAGCCGGTTCTTTACCCGCATTCGTGCCATTGGCCGGGCCGCTCTCCGCGGCACACGGAGCATTGTTTCAGCGGTTACTCGGCCGTGGTCGCGTCATACCCATCAGCATTAAGCCGAGAGAGTTATGAGCGCAGAGCCGAGCCTTCGGCCAGCACGTCCTGGGTGATATAATAGGGGCATGTCGACTACTCGCCTTAACAAACACATTGCTCTTGTGCTGGGCCTGTCGCGCCGCCAAGCGGATGACCTGATCGCCGCTGGAGATGTCGTAGTTGATGGCGAGGTAGCTGTGCTCGGTGCCCGCCTCCAACCAGGCAGCTTGGTAACGGTACAGGGTGCGCCACTACCTGAGCAGGTTACTTACCGCACTATTATGCTCAACAAGCCAGTGGGCTACGTCTGCTCGCGCAAACAACAGGGGTCGCAGCCCACTATTTATAGCCTTTTGCCGCCAGAGACGCATGCTCTTAAGCCCGTTGGCCGACTCGATGCCGATAGCTCGGGCCTGCTTTTGCTCAGCAACAACGGCGACTTTGCCTACCGCATGACCCACCCACAGTTTGCTAAGGTCAAAGAATACCACGTCCGGCTCGACCACCCACTCGAACCCCTCCACCAACAGATGATCAGCGACTACGGTATCCAACTTGCCGATGGTACCAGCCGGCTCATCCTCACGCGTCTTCGGCCCGATAGCCGCACCGAGTGGCACATTAGCATGAGTGAGGGCCGTAACCGCCAGATCCGCCGCACCTTCGCCGCTCTGGGTTATACTGTCACGCGCCTGCACCGCACACACTTTGGCAGCTATAGTCTAGGCAAGCTACCGCGGGGTAAGTGGGAAGACGTAGCCGAGCAGTAGGGCACTGCAAATCCGCTTGCGCGCTTTCATGATATAATGAGATCATTATGGCTACCAAACTTCCTACCGTTGCAATCATCGGGCGTGCCAATGCTGGCAAGAGCTCGCTGTTTAATCGTATGATGCGCTCGCAGCAGGCTATCGTGGCACGCGAGGCTGGCACGACGCGCGATCGAGTGGTGGGCAAGGCAGCCTACCATGGGCATGAGTTTTGGCTGGTCGATACCGCCGGCCTCAAGCCAGCCGAAGATGAGTTTGAGGCAAGTATCCAGGAGCAAATCACTGATGCATCCGATGCAGCCGACGTCATTCTCGTGGTGGTGGATAGCACCGAATACCCCAGCGATGAAGATCGGCGCGTTGCCAAGACTGCCCTCAAGAGTCGCAAACCCGTCATTCTCATTGCAAACAAAACCGACCTACGGGGCAGTCTGCCTACTAGTGAGTTCCTCCGTCTTGGTATCAAGAGTATCATCCGCACCAGTGCCGAGCACAACAGTGGCATTAGCGATGCGCTGGATGAGATCTGCCAGCACATCCCAGAGAAGAGCCAAGCCGAGCCGAGCGATGTACTCAAGATTGCTTTGATCGGCCGGCCAAACGTAGGCAAATCCAGCCTCTTCAACACACTGGCAGGCAAGCAGCAAGCCATTGTGGCTGGGGTAGCAGGCACCACGCGCGATGTCAATCGCATCCGTCTGCGCTACCAGGGGCAAACCATCGAGCTGCTCGACACCGCTGGCATTCGCCGCCAAGGCAAGCAGGAGGTGGGCATCGAGAAGTTTAGCGTCTTGCGCACTTTGGCTGCCATCGAGGAGGCTGATATCTGCTTCCTCCTGATGGATGTGAATGAACTCAACACTGCCCTCGACCAACGGCTTGCTGGCATCATTGCCGAGGCAGGCAAGGGCATGGCTATCGTCGTGAGCAAATGGGACGCGGTGGAGGGCAAAGATGCCTACACGCGCGATACGCTCGCCCCGCAGATCTCTGCTCAATTCGATTTCACACCGTGGGCACCACTCATCTTCACCAGTGCCGTTACGGGCCAGAATGTGACGAAATTATTCGACCTTGCCCTTGATATTGCTACCCATCGCCAGCAAAAGACCACCACGCGCACCCTCAACGACCTCCTGCAGCGCTCTGTGCAGAAGCACCCACCAGCTGGCCTCAAGAACACCCACCCTAAGCTACGCTACATCGTCCAGACAGACACCAACCCACCATGGTTCGTTATCTACGGCAGCAACCTCAAGTTCGTCCACTGGAGCTACAAGCGCTACCTCGAGCGGCGCATCCGCGACACCTACGACTATACCGGCACCCCCATCAAGCTCTCCTTCCGCGACGAGAAGCAACTCAAAGCCAACCGCGAGCGTGTTAAGCGTGGCCTCGAGCCTGTGACGAAAGCATATAAGCAAGCCAAAGACGCCGAAAGATCCACCAAGCGATAATTATAAGCCTACAAGCGTGTACTACGAAGCATACATAATGCTACTATCATGCAGAGAGAGGTTGACGGCGTGATCAATTATTGATATATATATTAGCTTTTGTTGACAAACCTGTCGTGTTTGACCAAAAGTGTTTTTTGACAAGCGGGAGAATAGACAGCAAGGTGAGATTCTCTGGCGCTAGTTCCTAGGCCAATAGTAGTTAGTGCCCGATAACCTCATCTTGCTGGCCGCCATCCGGGCGTCAGAGCAGTGTTTTCTCGAGAGGGGACACAGGCGCTCCGCCTGGATGAGGAGAAAGAGTATCATGGGCACATATTACAACCCCGGTGTTAGTGTAAGCCAAGGACGCGTCGGGCGTAAGCTCGACACGTTCATGCACGACGCTGCTACAGATGCTCTCCGTCCAGGAGAACATCTGTATGCCTGCCTTGAGTTCACGACACACACTGTAGCAGTGTGTGTTGACGGATTCGACGAGTTCAGACAAATGTCTGAGCTGCTTTGTCCATATACCCTACATGCCCTGAGCGAGTTCGAACATGCTCGCTCAGTATAGACCGAGCTGACAAGCCGCCAGAATTACCAGCGGCTACGCTGCTGCGCATATTCTCCTGCTTGTCAGTTCGCTCTATAGACCCGCTATACTGATGGGTCAGCGAATAAATTCTATCTCGAAATGATCCATAAAGCACTCCGTCAGCAGCCAGCACCAAAAAAGTGGTAGCCCTACCACTAAGTGTCCCAAACTACAGGCGTAATACGACACAGGGAAAATAAGAGGTTTTCGCATTTTCGCACCCAAGCTAGCAATTGATATCGATCACCTTACCCAAACATCATCAGCTGCGCCACCAGCCCATCGCGGGTGATGCTGCTGGCGTGGGTGCCAATGCAGACCAGCTTGGGTGCTTCGCCAGGCTGGCCAGTGGTGATCTGAATCTGCTCGGGCGTAGCCTCGATGTGCCGGCGCGTACCATGCTCATCAATAAAGCACCCCTTGAGCCGGCGCAGCTCATACGTTGCAAAGAGCTCCAGCCACAGCGTCTCAAAGGCTGCCTCGGTAGCAGTGAGCTGCGACATATCGATGACGCTGTAGGTCGGGTTATCTGGCACGGCAAGCTCGCCATCATAGGTGTCGAAGAAGGTGAGCAGACTCGATGGCGTTGTGATCTTGCTGAGGTCAAAGCGCCCATGCGGCGCAGACAGCACCCGTGCGTAGGGCAGGGCGCGGCGCTTGGTGTCATAGACGGTGCAATCATCACCGTGCAGGAGATCTTCTTTGGTAATAAGGACTGTATCGGCAGCTTGAAGCTCCACCTCGTGGGCTGGCTCAATGCCATGCAAGATTTCGTGTGCGGTGATAACGTAATAGCTCTGCAGCAGCTCGTATTTGTCGAAGATCCGGGCATTGATGAGCTTCTCCACCAAGTTCATCGTCCGCGCGACCCCTGTTGCCTCGATGAAAACCGGGGCAGGGGACGACTGGCAAAAATCAAGCAGCATGCGCGTCAAGGCATGCTTGGATGAACAGCACACGCAATCACCCGCCAGCGTCGTCACAAGTTCCGCCAGGCCTTCTAGCCGGTAGCCATCGACATTCTCGTTGGCATATTCATTCTCTATCACGCGCGAGCCAGCAAACTCCGGCTGACGCAAAAGATACTCCAGCACACTTGTCTTGCCCGCCCCGAGCGAGCCATTGATGAGGTAGAGCGGTACCAGGCCAGGCTGGGTGCGCTGCTCATCAAAGGCAGCATTAAGGCTAAATTCAAGATCATTATCGCGCTGGGCCATGGGTTTAGTATAACATGGCAGGGCATGCCCGCTCGCTCTACAGAGGATCCTGTGGCCTTATACTAAGGAGTAAGGCTACTGAGTACGGTGCTATAGCTGAACAAGAAAATATATGGAGGCCAGCTATACAGCAGACGGATGATCGCTGTAGTATAATCTGGCCGGAACATTTTCGGTTCAGCTATAGCACCACCAGCACAGCCACAACAAAACCTTATCCATGTTATACTAATACATATGAAATTACTTCTCGCTCTCGGCAACCCTGGCCCGCGCTATGCCGCCACCCGGCACAACGCTGGTTTCATCATCCTTGACGCTTATGCAGCAGAGCAGGGGGTGCAGTTTACCCCAAAGAGCCGATTTAATGCTGAGCTAGCCGAGTTTTCGCACGGCGGTGAGAAGGTCATCCTCGCCAAGCCGACCACATTTTATAACGAAACAGGGGTCGCGGCCCGAGCAATCATGGATTTTTATAAATTATCGCTCGACGATGTGCTCGTTATTCACGATGATGTGGCCCTCGATTTTGGCAAAATTCGCGTTAGGCGAGGCGGCGAGAGTGCGGGCAACAATGGACTTAAATCGCTCCATCAGCATATTGGGCAGAACTTTTGGCACATTCGCCTTGGTACAGACAATAAAATGCGGCAGCAAGTCGGTGATGTTGACTTCGTCTTGAGTAACTTTACCTCAGATGAGCGAGCCCTTTTGCAGCAGTGGGCAGCCGAGCAGTCAGCCTCTCTCATTGCGCAATTCCTTGCGGGAGACATAGCAGCGACGAGTGTGACGTACCAGCCGTCGGTATAGTACATCATTTCGAGCGTATTTTATCTCTCGACGACATGTCTCAGTGGTGAGTTCGTGGCTTTTGTTTATAGCAATATCTAGTGCTTCACAATCTTCTTCACTCCACGCTTGAGGCGTTGCTCGGCGTGGTGGACGGTGTTTGCGGTTGCAGCCTGGAGGTTAATGGCGCGAGCCTCGAGGATGCTACTGCCGACTGCCAAGCTAATAAAGACAAGGCCCAGCCCACCAGTCGCCCATTCAGGCAGCTCCACGTGGAAGAGCTTAGCGATCATCATCACACCCAGCGCCATAATGGCCCAGTGCGCACCATTCTCAAGATACTTATATTTACCCAGTGCACCCGTCCGTAGTAGATAGACCGTGAGTGAGCGCACCCAGATGGCACCCGCCCCGAGGCCTGCCACAATCAAGACAATACTACTGGTGATAGCAAATGCTCCAATCACCCCATCAAAGCTGAAGCTCGCGTCCAGCACCTCCAGGTACATCAGGCTAGCAAAGGCCGCCCAGCCTGTTTTTGCCTTGAGAGACTGCGCCGTGTCATCATGAAAGAACGAGCCAAAGAGCTCCAGCCCAATATGCAGTAAGATCCCTAGGATAGACGAGATCAGCACCACCGACTCATACTGCTTCTCCACCGTGAAGTACAGCACTGTTGCCACCGCCAGCATCACACATACCTTGAGGTTCTCGAAGCGCCCCGCCTTGGCTAGCCATGGCTCAACGTGCCGCATCCAGTGCACCCGCTTGTTGTAGTCCATAAAGTAACTTAGGCCAATCATGATCAAAAACGCCCCACCAAAGGCATCGATCATTGGTGACGCAGCGTGGAGGATGTGCCCATACTCTGCTGGCTTATGCAGCGCGAGATCGACCACTGTTGAGAAGTCGTGCCCGCTTGCCACCATCACAATAACGATCGGCAGCACAAAACGCACCACAAACACTGCAATAAAGATCCCCACCGTCAGGAAGATCTTTTGCCACAGTGGGCTCAGGCTCGCCAAGACGCGGCTATTAATGACGGCATTATCGAAGCTAAAGGTCACCTCTAGCAGCACCAGGATGGTAAACAGCCACAAGCCACTCACCCCCAAATGGCCAAAAATCGCCCCGCCCAGCAGCACTGTCAGCAGCGCCGAAAACCAAAAAATACGAAAAGGGTGATGAGAATGCCAGAGATGTTTCATAGTGATTTAGTATAGCACAGAATAGGGCAGAGCTTCACCTTCTATGGCCTTCTAAGCTAATCTTCGTGAAAGACCGCACCAAGGTCTATTATTACTCTTGCTACCGACCACTCGTCTTCTGCTTGTAGGCTCGTAGATGCCTCTTGTGCCTCTGTGAGGCTCCCAAGATAGGCAATGCGCGGCTCATACGCACGCACTGTCTCTGGGTCATCTATAATGCCATACGTACTGAGCTCGGCAGCCGTCGCTGGCTGGGCTACTGCTTGCACCATCCCAACAACCTTCATCTCGCCAGATGGAGTACGCACAACGACCACACCGCCCGACATACCGGGCAAAACGGCATCATCTAGCTCGTCAACATCATTTGCATCCTTAGCCGACCGCTCAAGGCCCGAGATCATAGCCATCTTGCCATCAGCCCCACGCTGCCCAGCAGGGAGGAGCACATCAACTTGCGGCGTGGCAATCGGCTGCCCCCATTCCACTGGAGCACCCGCAGGGAAGCCCACTGCAAAGAATGGCTGGCCAGCGCGTACCGCTGCCGCTATCTCCTCATCTGTTGCAGAGTGGAGGGGTGAGCTACCCGGCAGCTCATCATGCGGCCTCAATGCTGCTACATCAGGCATGCCAGAGCTCCACTGGCCTTCGGGCGGTGCTTCGCCATTATGGCAGCCTTTTTGTATCTTATGAGTCTGGCCATCCGTCGTGCGGAAGGTAATGTCTGTTTGGCGGATAGGATACTTGTTAGACACCACATGGGCAGCCGTCATCACCATAGGTTTGCCATTTGGCATTGCTATGATGTAGCCACTGCCAGTGATATCCACGCTGGCTGCCTCCGCCATATTATGAGCGTGAGCGTTTATCTTGACGATGGAGTGCTGCACTGCTTGCAAAGCCTCGTGCTTTTGCTGCTCGAGCGCTTCATGATCGCCCAACGCCTCGGCAATGCTCACTGGCGGACGCTGAGCAACCACCTCGGGCTGCGTGAGGTCAAGCGACGAAGGCTGGCCAACTGCTGTACATGGCGGCAGTGGTTTATTAGGCCGCTGCGCCTCCTGCCGAGCATGCCCAACATAGGCCAGGCCAGCCATTGGCATACAGCCAATTATAGCGCCTACCGCTGCACTAAGTGCCTTTTTGCCAAAATTCGTATTCTTCGCATTCTTCTCTTGCTGGAGCCGTTGTCGTCGCTCCATCCGCGTCTCTGGCCGAGAATGCGGGTCAAAATTATGTTCTCGAACTGCCATTTCTGTCATGGTTTGGCCATTATAGCGCTTTGCGGGGCTAAATACAAATTTATAACAGTAGTTGACAGAGGAGAAACAGAGGAGACACTACCTCTGCACGTAGTATGGATATTTGTCATACAATGCAAAATGTACTACTATAATAATTATTATGGTCAAGAAGAATTGCGAACCACTACCAGCCCCAGAAGAACAACCATCGCCAGATGAACAGCAGTCTCGTCGCCGAAAGCGCTGGGCGGTAATTGTTAGTCTTGCACTGGCAACCCCTCCGGCGTTATATGGTGCCTACAATAGTCTCCCAGATTTCTACCCAGGCAACGACCCACTACCGGCCTGCAGCGACACTGAGCGAGATGACAGCGTCGACCTTGGCTATGACAAGCCAGCTGTCAGCCATACGCGCACACTGAGCGACCTTCCGTTCAGTTCTAAAGATGAGGCGTGGGAGGATGCCTTCCGCGATAGCGGTATCGATGTAACCGGCTATTCTGAGGGTGCACCAGCTCTTACTGCCACCAAGGTGAAGATATCAGGAGGGGAGACAGACGTGCTCTATTCTGGCGTTATCACCTACTCTGCAAACGATCGTGAGCAGGGCCACCCCATTATTCTCACCGTTGTCAATTCAGAGGACCTCGAAAATCTCACTCCAGACAATATTGGTATTATTACAATAGGTTCCAATGAGTCAGAATTTCATCCCAACGGCGGCTGTACCATGCCGATGCCTGGCTCTTCTGGCAAGCACATTGTCGCTCTGACTCTTGCTGAAAAAAATGAGAACCACGCCTATCGCCGAACAAGCCGCCAGATGTCGCTTGAAGTAAAAAATGGCGTCATTACGACAATTGCTCAAGACGACCTCCTTGAGCAGCCACTTACTGTCGTCAATTATGGCAGCCAAGATAACGAGCGCAAGATTGGCAAACCAGTCGTTGCATCTGGTTTTGTCGTTGGGTATAACGATGCCGCCCATACCAAGACACTACTCGTCTCATCAGAAGACGGCTTTGATGACCGCACAGGGCAAGGTTCGCCACTCTTTGTGCAGAGTAATCCAGATAACCCATACGAATTCCAGCTAGGCGGTCTCGTCGCGGAAGGTAGTGTGGCCAACCCATCGTCGCAACAGCTAAAGCATTACAACCTTGATATTACTGATGAAGAGATTGAAGAGTATGGTCTCCAGCTCATCACTGTCACTGACTCAGCAATCACTAAAGACCTTGTCACCAACCCAGATGTCACAGAGAAGGCCGCTCAAGATGAAGCGCAGCAGAGCACAGCCTCAAACACAAGTAGGAGCAATCTATATGCATCTGAATCTGATAAGCCACGCCCATACTGGGAAGAGCCAGAAAACCAGGCTCATAGCATCCCCAAGTACTATGTTGATCCAAACGCTACTTCAGACAAGCAGCCAACACGTAGCAACACAGCTCAGCTCTAGTGCTCACTAGCGTATAACGGCGTTTTCTTGCATATCTCTCACTTGAATAAATAATAAGTTCACTGCGCAATAACAGAGAAAAACATGGTGAAAAGTATTGTTCAGCCATATATTTTGTGCGTGCTAAACTATACAGTAATGTCTGATGGAAGCGCGCGTCAATTGCACGAGCTCTTGGCATGTGGCTCTTATTTATCTGTGTCTTACCTCCCACATACCCCGACACCGCTATAGCAGCTTCCTTCTTAAGGTTAGTTCATTCTCATTACAATGTTCTGTCTGGAATTAAAACTCATCGGTGCAAAGGTGTTTTGTGCCACACCAGAGGGTACAGCAACGCGAAGGAAGGGCTACTTGTCAAACTCTTTGCTCTATAGACAAACAAAGAACACCGGGACACTGAGATCTTAGCTACTACCAGAGATAATAGCTATCTTTGCCTTGGTAGCGCGTGCTACAAACCAGAGCAATTCATAGTGTCTTCGTACACCAAAGTAAATCAGCTTATAAATAGCTCCTGCTTGGGGTAGGCCATCACCAACTCACCCCAACAAAAAAGCGCTCATAGTAAGGGTGGGCATCACTATGAGCGCTTGGTTTGCCCTTCGTCCCACCCAATCAGGGTATACGTGATCTACTCACACATACGAGATCCGCTGGACAAAGGGGTTAGTAAGCACACAACCCTGTCTAACGGTGCTGCAGTGGAGGGTAGATAACTACAGCACAGATTGTGTGCAACCTAACACGTTACCTTTGTGAAAACACTGGGGTAACTATGTTAAAATAGGGGGTATAAGGTACTTGAACGAGCTTGCGCTCAATCAATCACTTATGATACTAGCACCCGCTTGACAAAATGTCAACACTTTTCAGCACAAATTATGCAACAGATCAATCACACCACACCACAAGCCCACCAATACCTCAATCCACTCTGCCATATTGCCAAGCCACCGCAGCAGATTCACTACCTCGGCACACTGCCTGAGGAACGCCGCCCGAGCGTGGCTATCGTTGGGTCGCGCCGGCCCACGCGCTATGGCCGGGAAGTGACGGAGCAATTCGCTCGCGAGCTGACCCGCCAAGGGGTGATCATCATCAGCGGGCTTGCTCTCGGGATTGACAGCATTGCGCACCAGGCCTGCGTAGCGGTGGGAGGCACGACGATCGCTGTGCTGGGCAATGGCTTGCCACGGATCTATCCAGCCAATCATACTGCGCTTGCGGGCGACATCGTGGCCAAGGGTGGGGCAGTGGTGTCAGAGCACTTGGCAGGGGATGGCTACCGCTTTGGCAGCTGGAGCTTCCTCGAGCGGAACCGCCTCGTCGCTGGCCTGGCTGACGTCGTCGTCATTACCGAGGCGGCCGAGCGCAGTGGCACGCTCAACACTGCTGCTCATGCACTCGAGCAAGGCAAGGACGTCTTTGCGGTGCCAGGTAATATCACCAGCCCGCTCTCGCAGGGCTGCAACAACCTCCTCAAGCAAGGCGCTTTGCCCGCCACCAGCCCAGCCGATATCCTTGCTGTCATGACCATCACACCGCCCCAGCGTCAGCAGAGCGAGAATGCCACCCTGCCACTAGGTAGCACACCACTCGAGGCTGCCATCATCAAGCTACTGCGCCAAGGCCTGCGCGACGGCGAAGAAATGCAGCGCCGCCTAGGCACACCCATCAGCGAGTTTACCATTGCACTGACAATGCTGGAGATTAACGGCGTTATCCGCTCACTTGGTGCCAACCAGTGGACATTGGCTTAGTATTATGGTACAGTACCATATACTATGGCGACAGCAGAGCAAACCCCAGGACGACGCAAACGCGAATATCACATGAGAGATATTCCTACTGTGCCAAATGCCATCTCGGCTACTGGGCTAGGGTTAGTAGCTGCCGGTGCTCAGAAATTTGACGCTGCAACAAAGGAGAACGACAAAGCTGGCCAGATCATTGGCGCACTCATGATACTTGGCGGTCGTACAGGCGACTTAGCAGATGGCCTAGCAGCGCGACGTCTTCGCCAAGAAAGTGACTTTGGTGCAGGGTTTGATGCTTTTTGCGACAAATTCGGTATGGCAGTGATTGGTGTAATAGCAGGCAAAACCCATGTTGTGCCCAAATCAGTTCTAACAACAATTGCTGCTAAGAATGCCATCAATGCTGGCGCGACCGTCTATCATGGTCTCACAAATGATGAAGCCTTCCGTACGCCAAAATCAGGCAAGCTCAGTATGGCAGCAGATAATATAGCAATTGCTGCCTATTTTCTTAAGTCGCTCGCTCCTGAAGGGAGTAAGCTTGAGCGTTATGCTGGTGTAGCAGCACTAGGGTCGTTTGCTGCAGGCGCTGTCCTCGGTATTGCCGCTGCGAAGGACTATCTCACTGGCCACTATGCCAAAGCCAAAGACTACAGCAAATCTACCGAGTCCACCTCAGCAGCAAACACCCCACCACGGCAACCTCGCACCCATATGCGTCGCAAACGCCGTGTGCATGGGTAATGCGATTGATGATTCGTGCAGCATTCTTTATTGGTAGCCAGGCTTCTTATATATTTCCACACTATCAGCAATACCCTTGCCTATAGGCCAGGGAGGGGGAGAGGGTATTCTTAATATATCTAATTTGCATTCCACTCTACTTTGCGGTATCATAGGCGCTTGATTAGATAGATTAACAGCAAGTATATAACTATAACAAGCGAGTAGATAATCAATGAGCAAACACACACAACTAGTCATCGTCGAGAGCCCAGCCAAGGCCAAGACAATCGAGCGCTACCTGGGCGGGGAATATCAGGTACTCTCGAGCGTAGGGCACATTCGCGCCATCCCCAAGAAAACCAAGGATGGACAGCCGCCGATCGATATCAAAAACGACTTCAAGACCATCTACGAGATCGACCCAGACAAGAAAAAGGTCATCACCGAGCTCAAGAAGGCCGTGAAGACAGTTGGAGCGGATAATGTGTGGCTTGCAACCGATGAAGACCGGGAAGGAGAGGCGATTGCCTGGCACCTATGCGAAGTGCTTGGCCTAGACCCACAACGTACCAAGCGCATCACGTTCCATGAGATCACCAAGCCCGCCATCGAGGCGGCCATCAAACAACCTCGCACCGTAGATATGCAGCTCGTGGAGGCTCAGCAGGCACGGCAGATCCTCGACCGCATCGTAGGCTTCGAGCTGAGCCCTGTGGTGTGGCGCAAGGTGCCGGGTGGCAAATCAGCCGGCCGTGTACAAAGCCCAGCGGTGCGCTTGCTCGTGGAGCGCGAGCGCGAGATTCGCGACTTTGCGAGTAGTGCACAGTTCCGCGTAACAGCGCATTTTGCCGTAGATGGCGAGGAGCTCAAGGCTGAGCTCAAGCAGCGCTTCGACAGCGAGCAAGCCGCCCACGACTTCTTGATGGGGCTGAGTGGCGCTCGTTTCACCGTTAGCAGCATTACCAAGACACCGAGCACGCGCAACCCCGCTGCACCATTTACCACCAGCACCCTCCAGCAGGAGGCCAATAGTAAGCTCGGCATGGGCAGCCGTGCTACCATGGCGAGTGCCCAGAAGCTCTACCAAGAGGGGCTCATCACCTATATGCGTACCGATAGCGTCAATCTCAGCCGTCAGGCCATTGCCGCAAGCCGCACATACATTACTCAGCACTTTGGTGCCGACTATTCACACAGTCGCACCTTCACCACGAAGTCGGCTGGTGCCCAAGAGGCTCACGAAGCCATCCGCCCGACCGACATCGCTCGCGAATCCGTCGCTGGCAGTAGCTACGACCAAAAACTCTACGACCTCATCCGCCGGCGCACCCTAGCCAGCCAAATGGCCGCTGCGAAGCTAGAGAACACCACCATTACCATCAACATCGACAGCACGCAGCTCGAGACCGAGAAAACACTCGTCTTTGAGGCAAAGGGTCAGACGGTGCTGTTTGATGGCTTTTTGCGCGTCTATGGCGGTAAGGATTCGACCATCCTGCCATCAGTCAGCCAGCACACCGCCCTTAAGCTTACACAGGCCGAGGCGCGGCAGGTCTTTGCCCGCCCACCAGCGCGCTATACCGAGGGGACACTCGTCAAGAAGCTTGAAGAGCTTGGTATTGGTCGGCCCAGTACGTACGCCACCATTATGAATACCATCCAGACCCGTGGCTATGCCGAGCGAGGCGAGAGCGAGGGTGAACCACGCGATGTCATCGTCCTGGAGCGTACGGGCGAGATCCCGAGTGATAGTACTCCTGTCGTCACTCGTCGCATCGTCCAAGAAAAAACTGGTGCCACCCGTGGCAAGCTACTGCCCACCCCAGCGGGCGAGCTAATCGCTGGCTTTCTCACTGATCATTTCGACCCCATCATCGACTATGGCTTCACCGCCCGCGTCGAGACCGATTTCGATGACATCGCTGCCAGCAAGCTTGCGCGCAATGCCATGCTTCGCCAATTTTACGAGCCCTTCCACGAGCTCATCGAAAAATCCGGCGACATCGACCGCAGTACCGTTGGTGCTCACCGCGAGGTTGGCACCCACCCCAAGACTGGCAAGCCGATCTTCGCCCGCTTTGGGCGCTTTGGGCCGATGTTGCAGCTGGGCAGCAGCGAGGATAAGGCCGCCAAGCCACAGTTTGCGCCGCTCCCCAAGGGTGAGCGCATCGAGACCGTCACGCTCGAACAAGCCCTCAAGGCCTTCGAACTACCACGCACTGTTGGCACTACCGAGGACGGTCAGACCATCAAAGCAAACGTTGGGCGCTTTGGGCCATATATTCAGGTAGGCAAGCTCTACGTGAGCCTCAAGGAGCATGACCCACGCAACATTACCGAAGCCGAGGCTCGCGTGCTCTACGCCGCCAAGCTCAAGGCCGAGGCAGAGAAGCACATCGCCGATTTTGGCACTATCAAAATCCTCAAGGGGCGCTGGGGGCCATATGTAACCGACGGCAAGACTAACGCACGTATACCCAAGGATACTGATCCAACAACTCTGGATGAGGCGCAAGCCCGCGAAATCTTGGCCGCTGCACCACCCAAACGAAGCCGGCGCAAGACCGCAGCCCGCACCATCACCACACGCAAGAAGCGCACCGCCTAGCCTGGCGACCTCTCATATACCAGCGGCTCCTCTGTATCGGCCGCTGGTTTTTCTATGCCAGCCCGCATTGCTGCGAGCCCGTCAACTGCCCCGTCATGCTCGCCACATCACTTGCAAATGAAAAGCCTCAAAAAATTGTTTACCATAAGCGTAAAGTGTGTGCTATAATAGTTCTATGATGAAACGATTGACTTATATCACCTATTATTCTATAATCAAATGTAAGAAGTGCGAGTGGGCATTCGCAAGCAACTGAGAAGGAAATGGAGAACCGAATCATGAACCAAACAACCAAACAACCAACCGAAGTTTTTGCCGCGTCGATCGCTACCATCCTTGATGCAGTCGGCGAAGAACACGACCGCGAGCGCGAGATCATTGTGCGTCGCTTTGGCCTCAAAGAGCGCCGCGAAACGCTCGAGCAGATCGGCGAGCTGCTCGGTATTACGCGCGAGCGCGTCCGCCAGCTTGAGAAAGCCATCGTAGTGCGACTTAAGCTTGCTGCCGAAGCAGGTGAGCTAGAGGGCCTGCACGACGCCGAGCGTCTCATCATCCGCGACCTCTCCGAGAATGGCCGCGTTGGACGCGTCTCAGACATCACACAGCGCCTGCTAGACGTCGAGACACCCACGGTGCAGCAGCGCGCCCACATCGCCTTCATTGGTGAAGTGTCAGCCCGCCTCACCCCCATCAATGAGACCGACAAATACCACCAAGGCCTGGCCATTGCCGAATACGGCGACGAGAAGGCGGTGCGAAGCCGTGTGGATGAGATCGTTACCGCCATCAAGCAGCATGGCGCGCCCATCAGCCTCGAAGCGCTGCATGACCAACTCACCTACGAGAACCCCAACCAAGTGCGCGGCCTCGCTAGCCTCTCTACCCAGCTGGCCCACCTCAAAGACATGTGGGGCCTGAGCAAGTGGCCAACCGTTAATCCCAAGAATATCCGCGACAAGATCTACGTCGTCCTATTAGACGAAGGCAAACCACTGCACTTTAGCGAGATTGCTCAGCGCATCAAGGAGAGTACTTTCAAGCGCCGCAACGTCACCAAGCAAGCCATCCACAACGAGCTCATCAAAGACAAGCGCTTCATCCTCATCGGCCGCGGCATCTATGCACTCGATATCTGGGGCTATAGCCAAGGCACCGTGGCTGACATCATTGCCGGTATCTTGCGCGACGAGGGTGGCCCATTGCACCGCGACGAGATCGTCAAGCGCGTTCTCAAGAGCCGCCAGGTCAAGGAGACCACCATCCTTCTTAATCTCCAAAGTAAACCGCTCTTCAAGCGCGTTGCCAAAGCCACTTACGCCCTCGAACCACCCAAGGAGCAAGCAGAGGCGGTCGCAGCAGCGTAAGAATTGCAAGCTGCTCTTAATAAGATTGTATGTGAGTGATATAATGCTCACATACGATTTTTTAGGAGGGGATTAAAATGAGCAAAAAGAAGGTATCATCACACCGCCCTAAGCTAATTGGCATGTCCATTATCATAGCAACACTTACTATACTTACTTTACCATTGCTAATTAGCCTATATACGAACAACGCTGCAGAGCTCAAACAAAAGCAAGCTAGCCAAGCGCATTGTCTTAACACTGCATATACAAACTATGACACGGCATGGAAGACAGCAGACAAAGATGGTGACGGCAAGGTTTCGTATAAAGACGGAGCTTCCGACATTATTACATCGTACTTTGATAGTGTGTTAACTTGCTATCAGACACACAAGACACCCGAAAGCAATGCATTGATTGCTGATTATACGAAGAGACGTCAAGAAGAAACTGATAAATATACTACTTGGCTCGCATCAGTGCAAAATCAAGAAACAATCCAGCCGCAAAATGAGAATAATCGCAGTATGACATGCATAAGCAATTCGGCTGGATCATCAACCTATACACATTGCCAATAATCTATATAACAATAGGGAAGTGGCCTCCCCCGCCCCGAACACTACATATACTCAGCTATAACAGAGGTAATTTGCTGCGTGGACAACTATCGTGTACACATGATGACTGCGGATATTTGCGTGTGATTTTGCGCTCATAGGCTTATGTATCAGCCGTTTGTATGCAAGATAATTCCACCACAGGCTACAATTTGCTCATATATACCTCTTGCATCTATTCCTTGCAGAGCACCCCAAATACACAGCAAAAGCAACCAAAAAAAGGGCAGGGCAAGGCAGGGGAGTCTGCCACCCTTTCGCCAAAAATTCCCGGCAACCGCCCTACCCCTGTTTTTGCCTCATTTCACTAGCATCTACCACTGATGAGCTTATATTTGAGAGCTATGTTCTCGTGATACCTCACCTGAGCTATAGCTCTCTGCTTACCTCCGGTTCTTCTATGCTTATATCCCTTAGGTTAGCCGGAGAGTCATACTTTGTCCTTGCAGATATACCACTACCTATAACAGCCACACAGTAGCACACAGCCTATATTTGGCTAACTATAGGTTATCCAAGCTATCCAGATACGCCGAGACATTCATAAGCTCGCAGTACCGGTTAACATACCACACAATAAAGCAAGCGATCATGCTCAGCAAAGTAGCAGCCAGAAGAAAAGCATAAGCATAAACATCAGCACCCATAGACGAGGGAATGATGAGTCGCCATGTATCGCAATCCACGCGTGCACAATAATTCACATCCACGCAGCAGTGGGGTAGATGCAAAAGATGTATCATTAATCATCTTTAGGAGTGTAATATAACTTCGCACAATAATCCTTTTACGATTCATATATTGATTTGACCTCAGATACAGCCCGAATCGAGCTGGGTTTGGCGGTTATGGTCTTTATGAGCATAAGACGCATATATCCGGTATATAGATCTTCGATTATTGATCGATCTTACTTCTCGTTCAGCAGGTTCACTTATGATATCTGCGTCATCCAAGAGAGAGTAAGGATAGAGCCCTGCAAAAGTAAAAGCAGACGCTTGTTCTATTGGAGGGAACACACTGCGCATATGTTCATACGTACGCAAAGCTACGTATGTATGTTCGCGTGTGAATGTGTTTGCGCGCAGTGCTGGTGTCGGTACGAGCTCCTCGGTCTATTAGCCATAGTTGCTTTGTTTGACATTTTGTTTGCTTGGTACTTTTGCTATGTTTTCTACCCTGCTTGGGTTGACCGAGATTAAAAACTATACGATATCATGATTTGACTTTTTCGCAAAAAACATCTCCCCTACTCTTTTTTGCATTTTTTGGTTTTTATAGTATAGATATAGTATTTGCACTTTTCCTGTTTTGTTATATAAAATGTTGTAAATTTGTTCTTGTTTTACAGGGTAAGCTCCCCTACCCTCTGCTGGATGTGCTGTAGTCAGCTATGAAACCGATGCTTTATAACCTCAGTAATTTCTTAATTTCTCTCACGCCGCTCTATTTTCAGAAAGGTTTATAGCTTGATACCTCTCGTGAATGTCAGGATGCCGGACTCTTACGTCAATACTAACCTGGGCGTTACTCGCAGCAATCGATTTTCACCCCATCAATGATAGATGAAGGACCTATAAAGAAAAAGCGGATGTCTCAATATCCACACTATTTACAAGGCTAGCACTTTTGTTATCAACAGTTCCTTACCGATACGCCGCTCGGCCACTGACGCGGACATCGAGATATTTGGGAGTGATGTGGTGCTGCGCCAGATAGCGAATGGCCCGAGCAGCATCCTCGCTCTGCAGGCCAGCCGAGCGATCGACCGAGAACTTAACAGGATACTCCACCCCTGTAAACCAAACGTAGATTTGACGCGTCGTGCCAGCAGGCAGCGTGATTTTTTGGACGGTGAGCTGGTGGCGACGGACGGCACCAACGACTTTACCAATAAAGCCAAGGAATTGGTTGCTCGCGACAACTTGGTTGTTGCGCGTGCCGATACCGCTGTCGTCCACTACTTCAATGCTTGGCCGTGGCCCATAGGCACGGCGGAAGGCGTGACCCTCAGTATCAACAAAGAGTTGCTGGCGATTAACCGTCCAAACCACCACCGCTTGGCGCATAGCGAGAGTGATGGTGCTACGCCCCAAGCCAGCTTGCTGCGTGGCTGGGAGCACTGCGGCAACCTCGGGGCAATCATGCGTCTGGAGATAGGCCGCCAGCCGACTAGTATTGAGTGCAAAGCGAAAACGCTCCAGCGGATGGGCAGTGAGATAGTCGTTGATCTTGGCTTGGTAGAGCTGATGGTTGCTAGTGAGATTGCCTGCAACGATCGGCGTAGCAATGACGTTGTCAAGCGCAAACCACACTGCAGCCAGCAGCCCCACTACCACTCCAAGCGACAATGCCACATGGCGGCGCGTCCGGCGCAAATCATGCGCATGCATACGCGGCGACCGCAGCTGCGCCTTAGATTCGCCCGCACTCGGGATACGACTCACCAAGCTACCAGTCAGTGTACGGTTACGCCGGTAGGTGTAGGCGGTGCGTTGGAACTGCTCTTCCCTCTTGTTTTTGGCAGCTCGGCGGCGCGCTGGTGGTGGTGTTTGTTTTGTGCGAAAGCCCATGATGCTACAGGCCATTATACCGTAGATGACTAGTTGTTGGCAAAAGCATCTAGGTATTAACGACGTCTTCTTGGTGCATCCCCTTCCCTTTAGCACTAGGTAACTGCCTGATTAACACCTTCCCAATATAATTTGACATTTCTTGCTCCCCACCCCATACTAGGAGCACTACAGTTATATAGTTAAGCGGGGAAATCGACATATGAAGACAGTACATGCAACAAAAGAAGGAGCAACAATAGAGCTCACAAGAGACGAGATTCGTCTGATCGCAGCACTCGGCACTGAAGTGTTTCATGGGGCCTTTCGACAAGAGTGTGAAGACCTCTGGAATACTGTCGCTATGCCAATCTCTTTCAAGCGGTCTGGCGAGATACTACACCAATTTTATGACACTCTCATTACGATCAGCGAGCTACCTCCCTCTAAAGAGCGGCAGGAAATCGATGCACACTATCGGCCATTTGAGTTTGGGAGTTGATGGCTTTTACTGCTACGAGCGAGGCTTGCCTCATCTTGGCACAGTGTTTTTAATGAAATAAATGTAGCATGGATTAACATGCTACATTATTTACTAGTACTTTATGATGAGACCTTAGATACACTCTTACTCTTACTGCAAGAAGCATCGGGTCACTTTTTTATCCTTTTCTAGTACGCTGAGCCACCTTCACTACCATTTGCGCTACATCGCGGGCGGCGTGGGGACGTGCATAGGTGTGGAGGCGCTGAGCGAGCTGCTGGCGCTGCGCGGGATCGTGTATGAGGGTAAGGATGGCTTGGCCAAGAGCATCGCTCTGCTCTAAGGCGTCATCTTGCAAAACCAGAGCAGCCTTAGCCTCGTCATAGATGGCAGCATTTTTGCGTTGGTCGCCCAGGTGATGGGCCGGCACCAAGATGGCTGCCTGCGCGAGGCCAGCGAGCTCCTGCGTGAAGGTGGCACTAGCGCGTGATACTACGACATCGGCCGCGCCGAGCAATTGCGCCATATGCTCGAAAACGAAGGGTACGCAGTGAAAATCGGGGTGCTGCGGCGCTTTGGCCCGGGCGGCATCGTAATTGCCCTTGCCCGCCACCAGATAAACCTGCATACCAGCAGCTAGCAGCTCATCGGCAGCACGCAGCACCGCGTGATTAATAATAGCCGAACCAAGACCACCACCGGTGGCAACAACTAATGGCTTGTGTGGATCAAGCGAGAAGGTCTGCCGCGCCTGCTGCCGCTGAGCCAGAGTAAGCGGGCGAAAATCAGCGCCAATCGGCACCCCCACATAGCGGCTACGCGATGCTGGATAGTGATAATGCTTGAGTGGCCAGCCCGTAGCAATCGCTGCTGCCCAACGTGCCATCACACGGTTGGTTAGGCCAGGGCGAGCATCGGAGTCGTGAATCACTACTGGCACGCGCAGGCAGCGTGCTGCAATACCAACCGGCAAGCACACAAACCCCCCCTTGGCAAAGATCACATCTGGCCGCCAGCGCAGCACCAGCCAGAGACTCTGACATACGCCAGCC
The DNA here is from genome assembly GCA_963529005.1 of uncultured Candidatus Saccharibacteria bacterium. Lineage (GTDB taxonomy): Bacteria > Patescibacteriota > Saccharimonadia > Saccharimonadales > Saccharimonadaceae > Saccharimonas. The sequence goes on along the minus strand of CAURWY010000002.1, from coordinate 55,195 downwards.
AGGATCTTAAAGATATCTAGTATATTAGCCAGGACGATACTTGGCATAAGCAACTGGCGCACCACACTGAGGTGCTGGTAGCGCCGGAACTTGCCCGCAGCGATTGTCCGCACCCGCACTGGCACTGCAGCGTGCTGCATAAGCCCGCGCGATTGGCTAGCGAAGGCCTTATCGCAGACGAAGGTCACCTGCACATCGGGCTGGAGGGCTGCGATTTCATTAATGACGGCGACGACCGGCGTAACGTGCCCGCCCGATCCACCGCCGACTGCCAGTAGCTTCATGAGAGGTCTCCTTTTCGTTGATTGGTTGGTAAGCTGCCTGGCGTGATAATTGGAAGGCCAGACCAAGCGCACCAGCAATAAATACCATACTGGTGCCACCAAAGCTCAGCAATGGCAGCGTAATACCCGTCAGTGGGAAGACTCCAATCATCGACGCTACATTTAGCATAACATGTGCGCCCAGCCAGCCAAAGACTCCAGCTACCACCAGGCGCATTGTTGTATCAGGCAAGCGCTCGGCAATCCTCAGTAGGCGCAGTAGCAGCGCTGCAAACAGTGCTAGTACGACCACCGCCCCCACAAAGCCAAACGTTTCACCAATAATAGCAAAGACTGAATCGTTAATCGCCTCAGGGAGGTAGCCCGTCGCTTGGATACTGTTACCAATACCCAGGCCAAATAGCCCACCTGTGCCCAGTGCAATCTTCGCATTCTTGATGTGGTAGCCATCATCATTGCTACTAGTGGCATGATCATCCCCCTGGAAGAAGGTCGCCACCCGTTCCATGCGGTGCGGCGCAATGACGATGAGCAGCAGCACCAGCGCCACGCAGCCCGCTGCTAGGTAAGCCAGCCAGCGCCAGCTCATGCCACTCATCACTACCATGCATGCCACCATGGCAGTGAGGGCCAGGCCTGTGCCCATATCCTTTTGCAAAAATATCACGAAAAAGAGCGCTGCGCACATCATAATTACCATGGGGATGATCGTCTGGTGGAGGTCGTTTATCACCCCCTGACGCATTCGTTTGCCAAGGAATAGTGCCATATAGATAAGCATGCCAAACTTCAGCATCTCGGCTGGCTGGAAGCTCCCCAGTGGCCCCAGCGAGAACCAGCGACATGCCCCAAGGCTGCACTGAGCAATTGCCGAGACATGCAGCATATTGCCAAGGACAAACAGCAGTGCACACAGCACGAAGCCGCTCGCTAGCAGCGTACCCGCCTTCTGGCGCAGCCACGCAAATGGTACGAGTGACAACCCCACAAAAGCGCTAATTGACAGGAGCAAGCTCACCGTCTGCTTAATGGCGAAATAGCCATCGGTGTAGTAGTTGGTGTTGTGCGCAGAGTTGAGCACATTGGCACGCTGCGGGCCAATGGCATACATTACCACCAAACCCAGCAGCATGAGCAGCCCCACCCAGAGGATAATCTGATAATCCGGCCGGTGCAAACGCGGCACAGGGGTGGATAGAGCGGAGGCAGCACTACGTTGCTCACGGCGCACTGGCTGAGCCGACCGAGCCGAAGCCGATCGGTGAGCAGCACGAGTGCGGCGAGCAGCAGCCATTCTAGATGTGCCCCCCACCCAGCGCCATCATCAGGCCAATAAAGCCTGTCACGCAAGAGATCACCCAGAAACGCATCGTCACCTTTACCTCCGGCCAACCGACTGCTTGGAAGTGCTGATGAATTGGTGCCGAGATAAACACCTTGCGGTGAAAGAACTTCTTACTGAGGATTTGAATAAGGCTCGAGCCCGCCTCTACCACAAACAGCACACCAATCACTGGCAACAAAAACAGCGTATTCGTCAGCATCGCCACGACGCCTAGGCTCGTCCCAAAGGCAAAGCTCCCCACGTCACCCATAAAGAACCGTGCTGGATAGATATTAAACCACAGGTAGCTTAGCAGCGCCCCCACTACGGTGAAGCAAAAGCCCGCCAGCTGCAAATGCCCCTGCAGCAAAGCAATCACCCCAAAGATGCAATAGCTCACTGCCAGCAGTCCACCAGCCAGGCCATCCAGGCCATCACTAATGTTCACCGCATTGCCAGTTGCCACCACCGCAAAGATAAAGAGCGGGACAATCCACGGGCCGAGCTGCCAGTCGCCAAGGTATGGCACATGCACTGTTGTATAGCCTAGCTTGACGTAGAAGAACCACGCTAGCACCGCCGCCATCACCGCGATCATCGAGAACTTTAGCCAGGCGCGCAAGCCCGCCGAGCCCGAGCCATCACTGTTGATATTGATCACATCGTCCAGCAGCCCCACTGCCCCACCACCAAGCAGTGCCGCCAGTGGAAGCCAGGTCTGGGCTCGGTCGAGATTAAACCCCAGCGTCACCACGGCAATGGCCACAATACCAACCATCCCTGCCATAGTGGGGATATCGCGCGTAAATTTATCGGCATGCAGCTTGGTAAAGACCGTCAACTCCTCGCCCGTTGTGCTCGCGGCCCGCTGTTTTTTCCAGAACTTATAGCGGTAAGCAAAGTAGGTATAGAGCGGCGTGAGGGCCATCGCCAGCAAAAAAGCCGCGACGCTGAGGAGAAATGTCGCGTTGAGCTCGCGAACGAGTGTAGTGAGGTTCATTATGGTGTGTTTCCTTTCGGCTCGAGCTTCATATAGTCGAGCAACCAATTAGATATATCCGTGAAAATCGGGTGAGCGTCTTGACCCCCCTGCATGTTCAGCCCTTTGCCCGAAACCTCCACCATAATAACATACGCTGGTGTTTTGCCAACCTCCCCACCAAAACCGAGGTAGGTGCCGATGGTTTGGTTGGAAATATACTTGCCGTCCTTGATGGTTTGCGATGTACCCGTCTTGCCGCCAATGTAGAACCCCGCGCGATCGCCACCCGCATAAAAGGCCTGGCGCGCTTGGTGTACCATTTCGCGCACAGTGGTAGATGACTGTGGCTTGATAACATGAGCATACGAAGCTTTGCGCGCAGCCTTGGCAAAGGTGCCGTTGTCGTCAATCGTCCCTGCAATGACGGTGGGGCTATAGTACGTCCCACCATTAATAATCGCACTAAAGCCAGCCGAGACCTGCAGCATCGTCGCATCCATCCCCTGGCCAAAGGACATATTAGAGTAGCGCACTGCATTGCCCTGCTGCTGGGTGGGCGACACGATATTACCCTTAGCCTCACCAGCGAGTTCCACTCCCGTCAGCTGCCCAAGACGAAAGCGCTTGTGGAAGTAGTCATACATTGTGTCGCGCGCCTGGCGAGTGATGTAGCTGCCATTGCCCAAGCGCTGTGCAACGGTGACCATACCAGTGTTGAGCGACCAATTGAGGGCATGCTGCATGGTAATGTTGCCCGTCTGTCCTTTGCTGGCATTGCCGATAGTGATGTCGTCTACCTTGATGCTATCGGTATTATTGTACGTCGTTTGCGGCGTGATAACCCCTTTGTCGATGCCTGTTGCCACTGTGAATGTCTTGATGTCGGAGCCTGGTTCGTATGGCGTAGTGATGGTGTTGTTGTTGAGTGCAGCGACGCTTTTAATCGTCTTCAGGTTGGACGGGTCATAGGTGGGAAGGTTAGCCATGGCTAAGACCTGACCGTTCTGCGGATTCATTACGACGGCACTGACATCAGTCGCACCGCTGCGCTTGGCCCCATCGACGAGCGCTTGCTCGACCCTCGTCTGGATGTTGCGATCGATCGTCAGTACCATATTGGTCCCATTCTTAGCAGGCTGGTTGATATTCGTCCGGCCAATGGTTAGCGGCACCGAGCGGATGTCTGTCACTGTCTTAAGCACCCCATCCGTGCCGCGCAGCTTATCATCATTGGCCTGTTCGAAGCCGTACTTCCCCTTACCCTCGGCATCGACAAAGCCCAGCACTTGGCTGGCCAACTGCCCTTCTGGGTAAACGCGCTGGCTCATCGCATCAAAGCCCACCCCAGCGAGATTCTCCTTCTTGATAAGTTCAGCCTGCTTACGGCTCACTTTGGTGGCAAGCACTTGGTAGCGGCTTGGCTTACGCGTGATGTATTGGCGAAAATTCTCACGCACATTACCACCAGCCACCTGGTTGAGGACCGTCACGATCTTGTCTACATCTGTCACAGCCATCGGGTCGGCCCATACGGTATAGACCGTCTCATTCATGACGAGTTTGGCGGGAGTAGTACCATCCATGGTGTATATCTCACCGCGCTGGGCGCGCAGACGAAATTGCTTGACTTGCTCGCTATCGGCCTGCGATACATAGTAATCATGCTGCAGCAACTGCACATACCCCAGGCGCAGCACAAACACCACAAGTAGCCCGCCGAGCACAGCGGCGAGCGCCTGAGCGCGTGGCGTAGCAAGATGGCGCTGCAGCATGGGCTACTCGCTGGCGTACGCTGTATTGGCTGGTGTTGTCATCGTTTTGGCCACACTACTACCCTGCACTTCCTTAAGGGCGGTCAGACGGGCGTTATCGACCTCCAGGTCCTTCTTTTGCTCACTGAGAGAGGAGATCTTGTCATCAATCTTGCTGGCCTCGTAGCCATAGCTGACTGTGTGTGTCGCCTGCGCCAGATATATCAAGCCAAGGATGGTGATAAGGAGGGCAATCAGCACTGTGTGGGTGATTGGCCCAAGTTTGATAGCCGAAGCAAAAGCAACGGTGTTACGGTTGCGCTTCCAGGTGCTCTGGCGTCGACTATTAAATTGCATTGTCCGTGTGTAGGTTGTCATTGTGGTGGTGTTTGTGTTTAACGTTGGTATAGGGTCGTTTCTAGGGTGGGGCGGATAACGCGCCGCCCCAGCGCGAGGTCTTAAGCCAAGGGCTATTTGCCGTGGCGGACCAATACGGTTGTCGTGATTGATTGATTTTGTACGGGGATACGAACTGGCATGTCCCTACTCCTTTTTTGTTTTTTTATATTTTTGCGGCGGCTCGCAGCTTAGCGCTGCGGGCACGCGGATTGTAAGCATCGTCATGGCTGCCCGCGATTGGCTTCTTGGTGAGGATGCGTAGCTCGGCCTCGTAGCCTGCCTGGCGCTGCTCCGCGAAGAAGCGCTTGACGAGCCGATCCTCGAGGCTATGGAAGCTAATCACTCCCACACGTCCACCAGTGCGTAGCAAGGCTGGCACCAGCTGGAGCGTCTGCTCTACCTGCGTCAATTCATCATTGACGGCGATGCGGACTGCCTGAAAGGTACGCGTGGCTGGATGGGTTTTGCCCCGCTTGCCACGGGTAGCGTGCTCGATGACGCGTGCGAGTTCTCCAGTACTCGACAGTGGCCGTGCCGCGCAAATAGCAGCAGCATAGCACCGTGCTATCGCTGGCGATTCTTCGCCGTAGCGGGTGATCAGTCGGGCGAGCTCTGCCTCTGCCATGTGGTTGACAATCTGCTCGGCAGTCATCGCCTGGCGTTGATCCATCCGCATATCAAGCGGGCCAGTGTGTGTAAAGGAAAACCCTCGATCAGCTCGATCGAGCTGTGGTGACGACACCCCCAAATCCAGTAGCAGCAAATCAAACTGCTCACCCTCGCGAACCAACTGCTGTGCTGCATGCAAAAAATCGCAATGCATCAGCCGTGCGCCCTGCCCTGCCAAGCTACCAAGCTGCGACAAAGCATACTGGTCGCGATCGACCAAACACGCTGTGGTATACGTTTGGGTCTGCTCGAGAATCGCTGTGGCATGGCCGCCATACCCCGCCGTCAGGTCGAGATAGCGCTCACCTGGGCGTGGCTGGAGCTGGGCTAACACTGCCTCCAGCAATACCGGAACATGAAGTGGTGGATGTGCTTTGATACTCATACGTTTCTTATGGTAGCATAGTGCGTAATAATATTCTTGCCTAGTGGCATGCTATTATTATGCTCATGTCTACGAAGATACGTCTCCGCTCAGGCTACTGCGAGATAGTCCGATGCGGGTTCGAGATCACCCACCTGGTAGCGAAACCTGTTTGTTTTCGCATAAAATGTGTTTGTTTTTGTTGACGATCTTTGCTTGTACCAGGCCGAGAGAGCCTGCCAAAGATCGTTTGAGAGACTTATGTGTATAATTGCCGCAGCAATTATGTGAGGTGGAGTTTTTTGGGAGGTGTTTGTGAGGAAGGTGCGCCCGACAAGGTTTTGCGTGGGTCGGGTGCCCACATGGCTCACTACCAGATGGTCGATCTCGAGGATATCAGTTACACATACTTGTTAAAGAGCGTCACAAAAACAGCCTTGCTACTCGGCCTGCTCTGGTGCCATCAAGCGCCAATACTGGCCAGCGCGCACCGCCACAACCTCGCGCGATATCCCAGCATAATCCAGCAGATGCTGCTCTACCGTTACCCTACCCTGCTTCTGGTCCAGAGTGGCAGCAGTCTTGCCGCGCCGGAACTTGACGTTGAGGTCGGCGACATGTTCATCCAGGATACTGCCTGTCAGCGCTGGCTCTACTTGGCTATCCCACACATCCTGCGCATACAGGTGGAGGTAGCTGCCAAAGCCGCGCGTCAGGACCACGCCGCTGGCAAACTCCGCCCGAAGCTCCGTCGGTATGGTGAGCCGACGCTTGTCATCCAGCTTGCGTTCGAAGTAATCCATGGGGTGTGGCGATCCTTACAGATGAATTATTTTGTTTTTGTGCAGTGGTGTTTGTTTTTCTCGTGGTTACCCACTTTCTTCCACTACTCCCACTATACTACCCACTCTCACCCACACGCAACCCCTTTTACCCACGGCGTTCCCCGCCGCGCTGGCGCTTATCCACAAATCTGTGGAAAAGCTCAACCAGTATCAGGGGTCAGTTGCTTTCCACAGCGCCTATGGTGTGGATAAGAATAAGCGATATTGGTGAGTGTTTTGCTCTGATCTAAGCGCACCTATGGTAGGCGCACCTTACTATTTTATACGCACAAAAGTAGAAAGTATGCCGATTTTATGGCATTATAGGCAAAATAGCTTGACGCCGCTCTCATATATTGATATATATTAGCTTTTTAGCTCAGAGGTTGTCTCAAAGAGCAAAAAGCAGCTCTTTGGCCTCTGCTGATCCGAAAGGGGATCATCATGACAACCATAATACGATACACGGCTGAAGTTGAAACAACAACCGATAGGTCTTATCAACTCGAAGAGACCTTCAGGAGCCCGCGTTTTGCTGCTTCTTTTTTGCAAGCAGCAGCAGAACGTGGGGATTTTCTCCCCACAATCAACGACTCCTACATCAGTGCAAGAGTCGTAGCGTCATTCACATGCCGTGAACGGCAAATCGAGGCCAAGTAAAGCCCACCAACACAGCTCACCATATCGCCACGCCTGATTGAGTACTCTAGAGTATTCTCGGGCCTGGAAACCCGATTTGGCCGTGGCAGTTGGTGGGCTGTGTTTTTTGTATAAAGTTTTAACAAGCTATGATCTAATTAATATCCAGGCAGACATACTACGAGCTCTCCACCTACTTCTGCAGAGAATCGATCAAGAACGTAACAAGAAAAAGGGCTATCATTGCAATAAGGAATAAAAGCCATAGCACAATCCACCCAACCACGACAGCGCTGCACACAATACTCGCTATACCCCACGCACGCGATACACCTGCTTCGCGTAGCTTGTCGTAAGAGTTGATGCCAAGGATAATACCAGCAATACTGGCAACAACGGCGGCAGAAAAAGCAGCACGATTCATATTAGTAGATTCATCAAAAGTAGTGTTCGCAATTAACATGAGAATGCTAATGATGCCGCTGCACACACCACCTACACCAAGCGCCGTGCCCAGGGCTGCGTACTGACGAGCCAAGGCGGGTGATGTTGTGGGCTGTCGTGGCTGTGCTTGCTGGGGTGGCTGTGGTTGAGACTGGGCTGGAATTGGCTGTTGCGGCATAGAAAGTGTGTTCTTTAGGATATTGCTGGTATTAAGCCCCTACCCCTGATGCTCGAGGAGCCAGTTGTTGGCTGCCACCCAGGTCTCGAGTGTGCCGGTGTCGAGGTAGTGACCCTTGGTGGGGACGACGGCCATGTGGCCACCAGCAGCGAGGTAGTCGTTGAAGGGGTCGGTGATGTAGTATTCACCCGCTACGTCATCGCGGTCAGCGTGGGCAGCAATGCGTTGCAGAAGGTCGTGGCTGAGGACATATTTGCTGACATTGATCATCTCGCTTGGTGCCTCACCTGGCGCTGGTTTCTCTACCACGCCGCGCAGACGGCCATCATCGGCAACATCCAGTACACCATAGTGGCTGAGCTGGTCGGGCGGCATGTGCACACCCAGAATGGCCGAGCGGTCCTCCCCTGCTGCCTCAATGAGGCGCGCTACCTCTGATGTGCCATCGGCATTATACACACAGTCATCGCCCATCAGCACGACCACTGGCTCACCAGGGTCGAGCTGCGGCACCACGAGGCTGACCGGGATGGCTGTACCATACTTACCATAGCTCGATTGCACCATGTAGTGCAGATTAACCTTCGGTGGAGCGATGAGGGGCAAGAGATCTGCCTTACCATTGCGTCGCAGATAATTATTGAGATCGACGTTAGAGCGGTAGAAGTCGCGAATCTGCGTACTCTGCTCGCTCACCACGAAGTAGATATCGCGGATGCCCGCCGCGATGCAGTCTTGCACGGCGTAGTCTACTACCGGGCGGTTACCCAGCGGCAGCATGCATTTTTCGATCGTCTTGGTGACGGGCAGGCGCCGTGTCCCCCAGCCTGCTACGGGAATGATTGCTTTGGTGCATTGCATACTCGATGTCTCCTTGTATGATATTAGTTGCTTGAGCTAACGTATGACAAATGGGCCAATCTCCCGAGCGCCAATTGATGGAGCGCGGCGTAAGCTGACCAGTGTGGTCGATCTGCACGCAGCGGATGGGCGGGTCTGACTCAGGCGCAAAGGCGACGGCAACGGGCTTATCGTCGATCAGGTAGATTGTTTGGCCGGGGTTTGCAGCGGCAGCACGGCGCAGCCACTGGGCTTTATCTTGCAAGGTAGTAATGATCACCTGCCCACCCTGCTGAGCCACGAGCGCACGCACTGCTGGGCACAAGCGGGCTTTGCAGTGTGGGGTGATAGGATCACCATAGGTTAGTATCTGCACCGTGCCATAGTGGCTCAGCGCACGCAGCATCGATGCCACGCCTGAGTATTGGAGATGGCCATCGGCAAGAGCCGTCTGCTCGAGCTGCTCTATAACAGATGCCGCATCTAGGCCGAGCGCCGCAAGCTGCGCCGCCAAGACGTAGGTCGGGGCGGTAGGATTGGTCTTTGGCCGGAGCATGTAGCGAGGCTGCGCTGCCAAGAATTCCTCGGCAGTCACCTGCGCTGGGTAGAGCTGGGCCAGTGCTTCTGCTACCTCGCGCAGCCACTGCGTGGTGTTGATAATCGTCCGGTCGAGATCGACGTAAATGTGATAGTGGCCCGTCATATACTTCATGATCTTTACAGTATAGCCAGTCCTTGATATTTATGCAAAGTATATCCGCATCAGCTGGCGTGCCACGACATCGGGGTCGTGCCGGATGAAGCTGCGCGTGCTAGCTAATGGATCGCTAGCCTGGGCACCATCCCACACGTCTTGTGCGAGGACTGGTGCGGCGCGGTAGCGGTAGTGCTGGCGATGCATCTCGTCCATGTCGTACTCGACCATCAGCTCGCCATCGTGAGCGTACTTGTCCATCAGCTCAGGGCTGGGGCGCGTGTTGTTGAAGACGACATAGTCGAGGAACTGACTGCCTGCTAGGCGCTCAATTTCACTCGCGAAATCACTCACCGAGAAGCCGTCCGTCGGACCAGGTTTGGTAACGAGGTTGCAGACAAAGACGCAGCGTGCCTTGGTGGCAGCAAGCGCCTCTTGGATCTCGCGAATGACCAAGACGGGTGCCAAGCTACCATAGAGGTTGCCGGGAGCCACGACGACCATATCTGCCGCGTGAATCGCCGCGACCGCGGCAGGGTTAGCCTGGGCTTCTGGCTCGAGCCAAATCTTAGGCCGACGCGCTAGTGCCTGCTGTGAGATGAGATATTCACCCTTGATAGGCTGGCCATCCTCGCCCTCTGCGCAGAGCGTCACATTGCTCAGCGTAGCGGGCACAACGCACCCATCGATATTAAGCACCTGGCTGGCTAGTGCCACCGCCTCGGCAAAGCTGCCAGTCATTTTCTCAAGAGCTGTGAGGAAGAGATTACCAAAGGCATGCCCCTTGAAGCTCCCTTCATCGAAGCGATAATTAAAGAGGTCGCGCACCTTGGGGCTATTACTCAGCGCTACGAGGCACTGGCGCACATCGCCGGGCGGCAAGACACCGAGCTCGTCGCGCAGTTGGCCCGTCGAGCCTCCATCATCTGCCATATTGACGAGTGCCGTGACCTGCGACGCATACTGCCTCAGGCCTGTCAGGAGCGTAAAGCTCCCCGTCCCGCCGCCGATGACGACGACGCGTGCTCCACCATTGCTCTGTGCCATATATTATTCCTCCCGATTATTATGACTACGTGAACGACTGCGTGATGCGACTGCTGGCCGGCGTGGCGGTGCAATCACCCCACTCGAACGTGCTGTTGACCCTGGCGTAGATGGTGGCATTTGGGGCGTTTGGGGTGGCGTTGGCGGAGTAGGTTTGGGTGGCACTGCTGGCGTAGAGCGAGCAGAGCGCGGCGATGACGTAGCTTGCGCCTGTGCGGTAGCTGGCTTAGCACTCGGCTTCTTGCGCGCTGGTACAGACGGCAGTGGTTCGATGGGCTGCTCTGCCTGTTTCTTCTGCTGTTGCAATACGCGAGCAAACCATAGCGCACTGGGACGCGGTGTCCGCTTGTACGTCTTGTAGTCGACCGCAAAGAGGCCAAAGCGCGGCCAAAACCCTTTATCCCACTCGAAGTTATCGAGGAAGCTCCAGTGCATATACCCCAGCAGCTCTACTCCACTACCAAGGGCGCGCTGCATAGCAAGGATAGACTGAGTGAGCCATTGCTTGCGGAACTGGTCGCGCTCGTCGGCCACGCCGTTCTCCGTCACGAGCAGAGGCAGCTTGTAGCGGCCCCAGAGACGCTCCAGTGCAAGCTCGAGATGATCGGGCTGCATCGTCCAGCCGAGATCATTTGGCGTCGTCTCGGGATTGTGGATGCGATAGCCATAGATACGATTACTAAAGTAATAATTAACGGCAATGTAGTCGCTCTGCCGCACCACCTTGCGTAGGAAATAATCATCCTGGAAGAACTGCACCACCCGCGCTGTCGCTCGGCTGAGCCAGGCGTCGTCGCCCGGGTAGGTGTAGGCCGAATTCTTGGCCACCGCCACCTTGAAGCGCCGACTCTTGGCATGGAGGACCTTAGCCACTTGGTTGTGCGCGTAGGCAAGGTTGCTCAGCACGCGGTAGGTTTGCCATTTGCTGCGGACATTAGGTGGCCAAGTGCCATTGTAGTAGCTCTCGGTCACGTAGACGCAGGGCTCGTTAATGGTAATGACATAGCGCACCGTGGCACCAATCTCATCCATCAGTTTATCAACGAAGCGCACGAAGTACTTCACATTATCGCGCTTAGCAAAGCCCCCACGGGCCGCAAACCACACTGGCAGCGTGAAGTGAAACAATGTCACGACGGGCTCTAGCCCGGCATCGGCCAGCGCGGCCAAGTACGCCTTGTAGTATTTGATCGCCTCGGCATTCCACGCGCCCTCTTCTGGCTCAATGCGCGACCACTCCACACTAAAGCGCCACGATGTCAGGCCCATCTTCTTGGCCAGGGCAAAGTCTTGGGCGTAGAGCTCGGCGTGGTTGGCGGCTTTGCCCGAGATATAATTGTTTGGATCTTTGGCGGCACTGGCTATGTGCGGCCAGTTGGGCAAGTCGCCATATTGATATTGGCTCTGAGCAGCGAGGGTCTTGGCCTGAGCTTTTTCCCACTCCGACCACTGGTTGTGCATACCACCCTCGACCTGATGCGCGCTCGTGGCAGCGCCCCAGAGGAAATGTTTTGGAAATTGCACCGTAGATTGTTGCTTAGCCATAATGCTTATTGTACCATCAGCCGAGAATTAAGAAAAATAGAACATTGAGTGGAGGTGTGATCTCTCTTTCTTTGCGCTCGCTCCACCTCTCCACGCTTCATCTGATGGCGTGTGAAAACAGATTGCAATAATCTGTTTTCAGCCCAGCGCAAGAGGTGAATATTCTAGAGAGATATTCACCCTTATAGTGTTCCGTCAGAGGGAATGTGGGGAGGTGGAGCGAGAATACATGAGAGTTTTGAGATCAACACCCTATGGCGAAATACAGAGCACTCCCGCTTGCTTGGTCGCTAGCCTCCAGATATTTTCTTGTCCAATAGCATGATACTAGCTAGACACAGAGAATATCTCTCCCCTACTCTGGCAATTGCTCATTCTCGCGTAAGATTTTCTTGCCGCGCATTTCGTATTTAACGCCAGTCAGGTCGCTCGTGACGTAGTCGTCGTTGAGGAGATTGACAAAAACGGCCGCATCCTTGGCATCCATGATAATGATGCTCCCTGCCGCGTCGTCCGTCATCAGGCCCAGGCCCATTTCGTCGGCGTGGTCGATGAGTTGGTCTTGCGTCACTTGGGCGGGATCGAGTTTTTGCAGTTTAGTCACCAGCGCTGGTGTGTCGCGCACCAGGCGGTCGAGCGTGAGCCCCTCAGGCAAGGTAAGCTTAAACTGCTGAGTGATGGCAGCGATCTTCTCCTCCGCCACAGCGTGCTTCTTGGCATCGTAGCCAAAAAGCCGGACGAATTTACTCTCGCTAAAGGCAAAGATATCGTTGCCGACGATCAACACCTGATTATCCGGTGTAATGCGCAACCCCGCATCAGCCACAAATGGCTGGAACGACCCACCACTGTACATCCAGGCGGTTGCTCCCTTGAGCACCTGCGACTGGGGCAGCAGCTTGGCCACAAAGAATGGCTCGCCATCTGTGCCCATCCGGAAGCGTGCAATGATACCCTTAACCTTCTTAAACTCATGGTCACCTTCGTTGAAGGTCTCGAGGTCTGCCTCGCTGTAGGTGATCTGCTCGATCACTTCCTGAGCATGCACTACCCGGTCGAGCGTGGTGCGCTCAAGGACATTCTCCTCAGCCTTGGCCGCCTCAAAGTCTCGCACCATCAGGCCAGTCGCTGCACCCGTCTGCACTGCTGTGATCATATCGTAGAGGAAGAGCACCTTGAGCTGTGCCTTGAGCTCGGCTGCATAGTTGGTGGCATACACCGTATAGCCCTTGGTAAAGAGAAAGAGATCCACCTCTAACTGGTCTTTGTCGCGATCGGCTTGGTTGGCCCAGAGGAAGATGTCGGTAGCGTCGGTAGACGTGTCAGCAGTAGGCTGTGTGGTAATATCTGTTGGCTGAGCCTCGGCATGGGCGGCTACGTCTGCATCACTCTGCGGCGCAGCAGCTAGCTCTGGTGACGTTACTGGGGTGGTATCGGTAGTGGGGGTTTGTGTGTTTGGTTCGTTATGCATGGTTTCTAGTGTACTATATTTGGGGTGTAAAGCCTATTGCTCAGTAGCGTGCTTTTCACCTACGTCGGGATGCTGGCTCAGCCAATTGTAGAGCGTAAAGCAACTCGGGACGAAACCATGGATCTGCTCAAATTGACCGGCATAGTCTACAATCTCACTGCTCGTGGGAGGCTCATCACCGAGGAGTGTTTGGACGTCTTTTATACGTTCTTCTACTTTATCTCTCAACCTTTCGTCACATTTAGGATCCATCCGCCATTGCGGCCTGAGCATTTCTCTATATACATCGTCATCATCACAATCCTCAGTTATATCAGTCTCTGTTATCTTATCAGTAATCTCAGATAGTTTTATTGCACGATCACTACCTTCACCTTCATTAAGACAACTATCTATGGCACCTCTCAAGAGTGATGTCTGGTGTACATTGTCCAAAATATACGCATGTTGATCAAGTTGCCAGCAAAGCGCCTTAAGTAGTGAGCTGAAACGATCTGCATTCAGCCTCGCAAGCAACAAATCATCACCCCACTCGATAGCATCTTTAAGACTTTGCTCTATTAGCCTGAATTCAGAGGCACCAAATTTCACATCCCTCGGCGGCGTAAACCACTCACTGTCATCGAGCTGCTTAGGATTCTGTGGCTGCTGCTCTTCTTCGCCTAGATTATGGCTACCGCCCTCATCATGCTGTAATGAATGATCATCAGGGTTAGGTGTTTCTGGTGATTGATGCCCATTAGCTCCGCGGCGTTTGTCAACGACGATAATCTTACCATCACCAACCATTGTTGCAACCACACCAAGGCCCGGTACAAGCAACCCAGATTTTCGCTCCTGCCAACCTTCTCTATATCGCCCCTGTTTCGTCTCACCCAGCGTTTGCTCAGCACTGTGTGCTCGGTTGTGGTCTTGCCGTACTTTCTCACTCATATCTCGGCTCCATTGTTATTAATTAGGTAGGAACTCATAATACATCACATCTCTCTACACTGTCAAATAACCCACAGGTACGCCCGCTAGGCGCATCATACTCACTGCACAAGAATTACTACGCGCAGCAAACAATATCGTAAGGATAGCGCGCCTCAAAAAACCTAATTAGCGTTCTCTGTCTACTGGCCCATGCCCCAGCGTCTCCAGTGTGCGGTCAACCACTTTTTGGGCAAAGCGCTGCATGTCATCATCGCTCCTAAGGTCGAGCCCCTCACCTTGGTCGATGAGAAAGCTGTGTGGCGGGAGATCTGAGACCATGGGGATTGGTTCGCCATAGCCTTGACCTGCCATAAACCCCATAGAGTAGCGCAGGTCATTTGACTCATGCTCATTGAGGGCAAATACCCCGCGACGCAAGAATGCTGGGTGTGCCAAGCAAAATGCCGCTGTGTCGATATCCAGATATTCCCCTGGCCGTACCACTGGTATCTGGTATTCAGCGTAATGGGAAAAGCTATTATTTTGTGTCGATTCCACCATCGTGAGGCCAAGTGAATACCCTTCAGTACGCAATGCCTCGATTGCTGCATAGAGCGCCCCGCCACGCCGCATAATCCGCTTGGATGAGACATTACTCTCCATTGATGCATTAACGTACATCATTGCCTGCTTCCCGTGAGTATCCTGACGGACTTGGTAATCCACCATATGCTCGGGCTCACCGTGTAGGTAAGCGCCAATATCTACCTCATCACCAGCAAAATCTAGCTGAGATTCCACAATTGGTCGCCGCCCCACTAGCTGGTCAAGAGCAATACGCCCCACTGCCTGGCGCAAATGCTGGCGGCCCTCTTCCCAGCCGTAGCGCGCTAGCTCGATCGCCTCATCCATCGTACTCGTGCCCGACCACTGCCACTCATCTATCTTCAGGCTCGCTGCTCTGAGGCCAGATTGCTCTTGCTGCTCGGGTGCATGCTGCATCGCATCGATCATCTCGCTCACACTATCCAGCTGGCGAAAGTGTATCGTACGGGCACCGCGCTGCTCCTCAAAACGACGCATCTAGTGCTTCCCTTGCTGTTTGCCGCCCACATCGGGGTGCTGCCTCAGCCAATTACACAGGGTGAATCGCCCAGGAACAAAACCGTGGCAGGCTTCGAATTGCTTGGCATACGCTTGAACATCATAGTCGTTCAATTGTGAAAAGTGTGTTTTTACAAATTCTATTCGGTTATGTACTTCCATCTTGATGTTGTCATTATCATCATCCTCTGTTCCCCATTGTGTCATGTATCCACGGTCGCGGTGCCAACGCCGATCCTCTACATTGACTGCAGCAACTATATCTGAGATAAGGACTCTTTTTTTCGTCGAGCTATTGTCCTCTCTAAGAACGCGCGCTACTGCCCCGGTGATTGTCGGCGTTTGCAATATGTCCGTTAGCTCACACGAATGCATCGACTCCAAGTCCCAACACACTCGGACAAATACACCAGTGTCGTAGTCGCTTGTGTCTAATTCATCGATATTATAACAGTCTGGTAAGAAACGACGTATAGAACTATCAAGAGATTCCTCAAGCCATTGTTCATGCGCTCTATCGATAGTAATTTCTTTATCCTCCGGCGGTGTAAACCACTCACTATCATCTCTCTTTTCAGCGTCTTTTGGCTGAGTTTCTCGAGATGACTTACTGTGAGATTCATCAAGCTCTTTGCCTTTCGTAGCTTCACGAGTCTTGTAGTCAAGTGCCTCCTGCACTTTCGGCATCAACCGCTTGGCATTCTCAGCTAGCTTCTCGCGGTCATGCTCCTTCATGCCCTTATAGAGGAGCATCTCGCCCAGCCAGTCCTTACCGACGCCTAGCTCAGCTAGGCGTACGCCATACAAGCTAGCACGCTGACTAATGATAGCGCGGATACCAAGCTCACCCAGTGCCTGGCGGTGCGCTCGCACTGTAGCCAGCCACTCTTTGGGGCTAGGCACCTCACCAGCCGAGATATCGAGTGGTGAGCGGTTTATCTCCGTACCAAGTATCAGCGCTTCTTCCAAATCTTCATCGGTGTCCATTGGGATGAAGGCAAAGCGGTCGATGGTGGCTGCATCGATCGGTGCCCGGCCCACATACTCACTCGTCGCTCCGCGGCCAATCGTGTTGGCACTGGCGATGAAGCGCGCCGTCTCGTGGCGTGGTACTCTGCTATCCGGAAACTCACCATAGCCATTGGCGAGCGCACTGTTGAGGATAGTCAAAATACTTGCGCTACCATTATCGATCTCATCAAACATAAAGACGCCACCATTCTCATACACCTCACGATAAGCTGTGTTATGGTAGTTACCAGTCGCATCGCGATAGCCCATGAGGTCGGACTTGGATGTCGTTGGCCCGAGCGATATAGAGCGAAATGGCAAGCCGAGACTATTTGCTGCTTGCTCACCGGCAGTCGACTTGCCACTCCCCGCCTCGCCATACAGCCAGATGGGTACATCTGCCTGCAAGGCTGCGCGCACGAGGGGTGTGTGGTAGTGCGACGGTTTGGCTCTGTCGACAAACTGCTGCAATGCAGGGTATTCCTGCTGCCGTGTTGTACGATCTAGCGCGAGGATCGTCCGCAGCGCGTTTACAACCTCCTCGCTCGTCCCTTGGTGTAGTTGCTCTACAACCTGGCGTGCTTCGCTCAAGTCTGCAGTCACCCCCTGGTGCACTGCTTCGATATCGCGCAGTGTTTTGCCGCTCATCAGGTTACTCAGTGACTGGAGCGAAATCTCACCACTCCCTGCAGTATCTGCAGCAGTTTGCTCAGCACTGCCTGTTAAGGCTCTCTCTCTCTCTGGATTTGCCATATTTTCTCCTTATTGTCTAGATTACTTTATTGTAAGAGATATCTAGGAGATTTGTCAATCAGTAAACTATGGGGGGGGTACTGAGCGGTTTACGGCTCTAGTATAAAAAATGAACGTATTATAAGAACATTCATTTTTGTTTACTGTAAACTGTAATCTATTGAGAAGCATGAAACGACCCCCAGAGGGATAGCAATGCGCTACTGCACTGCATCCTCGCCAAAATGCTTTTGCAGTCGCATTTTTATCGAGCCTTCGTGCCGACCGAGAGTACGGCTGAGCTGGCGGATACTCACACCTTGAACGAAGGCCTGCTTGAGCGTCTCATCGTCAACCTTTGTCCATGGTTTGTAGGCGTTGGGGTGGGTCTGGCGCATTGTGGCGATCTTGGCCGCCCAGCTAGTGCTACCAGTTTTACTCGTCGGCTTCTTCTGCGGCATCGCAGCACGCTGAGCAGCCTGTTCGCGCAGATATGCAAAGCGCTCGGCATCTTGGGCAGCCCGGGTGCGCAGCTGCGTGTCGATGATATAGGCTTCGTCACTCATGGTAAGCGCCATCCGGTTGATGCCGGTGAGGTATATAGTATCGAGGCTCTTGACGCGGCTCAGTGCTACATAGCCCATACCCGGGACGAAGGCTTTGCGTAGGTCGATGCGTGCACTATCGAGCGTCATCCCCTGGCTCTTGTGCACAGTAATCGCCCAAGCCAGGCGCAGTGGCAGCTGCGAGATACTGGCCCGCTTGCGCGTACCATCGCGCAGCTCCCAGGTATCGGGCTGCATCGTCACCACATGGCCATTACGAAACTCCACCACGGGATAGTCCGTGCCTGGCTCGAAGTCTGTTACCCGGCCAATGCTCCCATTGGCAAAGCGCCGCGCTTGGTCGTTTTTGATAGCCATCACCAGTGCCCCTCGCTTGAGCACTAGCACTTCTGGCGCAAGAATGCTCCGCTGCAAGGTATCGACGTAATTTTGCCCACCAGTGCTGCTGCGTTGGTACGATACTTCGTCGCCAGGCAGCTCAGCCAGGCGAGCTTGGTTGATCCGATCGACATCGATATTGACGGTATGGAGTTCGGTTAGGTCGCTCTCGTGAGGTGGTTCTACCTCTGTGCGAGCTAATAGCTGCTCGGCATGGCGTCGGCGCAGATCACCAGCTCGCATAGCCGTTAGGATGTCTAGTAGGGCGTCGCCCTTTTGCTGGCGGTATTGCTGGTCGAGGTATAGAATGGCTGGGTTGAGTTGTCGCCAGGCTTGCGACTGCACCACAAAGCTCCCCTGCCGCCCGCCATCGCGATTAACTGGTGGTAGCTGGAAGAAGTCCCCACTCATCACTACCTGCAATCCGCCAAAAGGCTGATTCGGCATCTCACGCACCCGGCGGCACACTTCGTCGATCATATCAAGGCGGTAGTCGTGTAGCATACTAATCTCATCGATGATCAGCACATCTGTCTTGGCAATAATATCGCGCCGCGTCTTCGACAGGTGATCAAAAAAATTGTTCGGCAAGCTATCGTGGATGCCAATCCCTGCCCATGCGTGGATGGTGCTGCCGCCCAGGTGAGTCGCTGCAAGCCCCGTCGTGGCAGTGACGGAGACATACTTGCCATCCGCCTTACACTGGCGGATGAACTGCCCCAACACATACGTCTTGCCTGTGCCTGCTGGCCCTGTCAGCAGCACACTCTGACCACTACGCAAAATCTCCTGTGCAAGTGTCTGATCCATAGGCTCTAGTATACAAGGTTGTGGGGCGAGAGGCAAAGAGAGGGCTATTTGGTCAAGCCAAACATCTGCATAACACGCTTACCAAGCAATGCAAGTCGACCTTTCGGCTTCGTAGCAGCCTCTTGTGCTACAACAAACTTTTCTAGCTCCATCATGATTTGCTCTGCATCTTTGCTCGATGGGTCAATCTCAGCAACTGTAGGATACAATGATCCAGCTTCAGCAGGATCACTATGTGTCAGCTCAACAAACCGTATATTGTCGCCTGCCACCAGCGCTCCCATTGCATAGTTGTCATCCCAGGCAAAATCTGCAAATGTTGGATCTGGAGCTTTCTCTCCATCAGCAACAACCGATGCCTTAATAAGCATCATATATCCATCAGCTACTGGCTCTTTGCCAATTGTCCCCTGGTATTTTCCATAGGTAGGAAGCGCAACGACTGAACTATATATACCTTTAGAGTCATAGGCTACATAATCATGTGGCGTGTAGCAATGCGGGGTAATTGTTGCCGATCGGTATATTTCTGTTCGTGGGAAAATCTCGGTATCAAAGTGTACGCCCGTCACAACTCTTAGTTGGTCCATCAATGCGATATCATGATCTATGTATTCTTCTACTATATCTGGATGATCTAAAGCCGATGTAAGTCTATGCGCAAGCTCTGCTCTATATTTTTTCTCTTTTTCGTCCAACGGTTTTTTATCAATCCCCCGATATCGCTTCGTCATCAATGGCTGTTCACTTGGTCGCATATATCCCTACCTCTTGCTCTATTCAATTTGTTAATGTCATATAGAGTACTCTCCCTTTCTGATTTTGTCAATGATAAATGACATATTATTACTACTTTAGCAAAGGGCGCATTGCTGAATATTTAAACCATGCAAAACGAGTACGATTGGTTTTGCAATTACCTGTCTTTCTTCTACCGATCCCACACAAACCCCTCGCCAAAGTGCCCCCAGCGAGCGGTTGGCTCGTAGATAGGCTGGGCGAGCTGAAGTGTGGTGATGATACCATGCGGGCTGAGATCATAGCCTGTGATGGGCT
Organism: uncultured Candidatus Saccharibacteria bacterium; assembly: GCA_963529005.1. GTDB lineage: Bacteria > Patescibacteriota > Saccharimonadia > Saccharimonadales > Saccharimonadaceae > Saccharimonas. The sequence continues at coordinate 35,168 of CAURWY010000002.1, read as the reverse complement.
GCTCTACCCCATCGATGATGGCAGTCGCCTCGACGGGCTGGTTGTGGCCAATTGCATACGCCAGGCGCACCAACACCTCCTGCGCGTGGTGCTGTCGCAGATAATCCACTGCAATGCGCCGCGCCATATATGCCGCCGAGCGGTCTACCTTAGTGGCGTCCTTACCACTAAAGGCCCCACCACCAATCGGCACGCGTGGCCCATAATTGTCGACGATGAGCTTGCGCCCCGTCAAGCCAGCATCAGCCGCAAAGCCACCAATCTGCCAGTCCCCTGCTGGGTTACAGTGTAGCACTGGTACATCATATTGCTTATCCTTAAAAAATGTGTTCACATACGTCTGCTGCTGGAGCCACTCCTTGACTGCCTCTGTTAATTCGTCTTTTGGTGCGTTTTGGAAGCTTGCAACAATTGCCGTTATCTGCCCGCCACGCAGTGTTACTTGCGTTTTGCCATCGTAGGGCCAACGTTGATACAAAAATTGGTTCAATCGTCGCGCCAGCACTGTTTCGAGTGGGAGCAGCTCAGGCGTTTCGTTGCAAGCATAGCCGATCATCACGCCTTGGTCACCTGCCCCACCATCATCCACACCGCGAGCAATCTCTGGGCTCTGCTGAGCAATATGTTCAATTATCTCTACCCCATTCCCCGCCAAACGCTGCACAATCGGTGCCACTGCCACCGTCGCCTGCGACGTCACTTCGCCTGTCACAAACACCGTGCCATGGCCGCCGCACACCTCCACTGCCACGCGTGCCTGTGGGTCGTGGGCTAAGTAAGCATCAAGGATGGCGTCGCTCATTTGGTCGCACAGCTTGTCGGGGTGGCCTGGGCTCACGCTCTCAGCGGTGCGGAATTGTGCTGATGCTATAGTAGTTGCTGTCATAAAAAACTCCCTTCTCTTATCCTGCACTGCCAGGCGAGAAAGGAGCTGCTCTCTTACGCGTCTCATATCTTTCCTGCGCACAGGCTGGAATTAGCACCTTACTCGCTTCCCGAGCAGGTTGCTGGCGAGTCATCGGGCCAGTCCCTCGTCGCACTCTGGATATTAGTGATATTGGTAATAGTATAGCATATATTTGTGTTAGAAATATCCACCTCGTCGATGCAGCACAACGCGATAAGAAAGATACAACCGCACTCAAGTTATCTCGCAGCCAGATTTTCCATACCTAAAAAACCGGTCACTATGACCAGTTTTTAGCTACTTATTTTTCCTCTAGCCGCTCCCCGGCTCGTGCTCGGTTGGCCCATTGGTCGGCGAGCTCGTTTTGCTCGTGGCCGCTATGGCCGCGCACCCAGATGAGCTTGGGTTGCACGGTGGTATAAAGCGCATAGGCTTCTTGCACCAGCTCGAGATTCTTGATGGGCCCGCTGCTCTTGCGCCAGCCCTTGGCTGCCCAGCCAGGTGCCCACTTGGTGAGGACATTGACCCAAAATTCGCTATCGGTATGAATCTCACATTTCTCAGCCCCAGCTAACTGCATGGCTGCGATGAGGGCCATCCCCTCCATGCGGATGTTCGTCGTGTTGCCTGGTTCGCTGCCCAGCGCCACGGGCTTGCCCTGCTCGATGACGGCATAGCCGCCCGGGCCAGGGTTGGGGCTGGCGCTGCCATCGGTGTAGAAGATGCGTGGAGCGACTACCATACTAGTTACCACGATCCACGCGCTGGAACTCCATCCAGTCTGATGGCCGATACCATTTCGTGTCATTGTTATAGCGCTCGTCAAACTTCGCCTGGTGCCGCGCCAAGAAGTAATGCCTACCACCATCGTGCTCGGCTTCGTAGCGAATATACATTTGGTCTGGATAATTCTTGGGTGCGCCGCTGTAGAGCATCACATCCACTGTGTTGCCCGGGTTAAGCGTGTGCGACTCGTTGCGCATACTCCCTAGATACTCCCAGCTCACAACCTTCACCTGCCGGTCGGAATCATTCTTAATGCGTGCCCACACATCTATCTTCGACGCACTCTCATTCCGCACATCAACACGCTCTACGCGCACTACCGGAAAATTACTCATCTGCTTGTCTCCTTGTTTATGGGGTTATCGAGGTAATTATACCATATGGTGTGTGGAGTGCTTGCTAAATACAGCTATTGCGTTGATGCTGCGCACCATCACTACCTCTGTTATGATCAAGAACTCTGTCTTTACCTACGCTATATATAGCGTGCCCATATCTAGCGTCTAGGATCATGTGGAAAAGTCGTGGAGATTTTTTACCGACACTAGACCACTGTTCGGTAGTCATTTTTCGCTTTTACACTGCTGTATTTCTATCCAAATCCACTATGTCTTTCGCCGGGGGTGATGCTAGGAAGTGAAACCAAGGTAGCACCCTCATTACGCAAAGCAACCATTTCATAAACCTCGCAACACGTATCTACATATCGACATGCCGCTATCTTACCAGGCAGTCACGCAGCACACGGGACTGTATATCCTGCAATAATACCTATACCCCTACTGTCTATATACCACTAACCTACCTAGAATCTGCTCTCATAAACATCTTTCTTTGTTATGACAAGTCATACGTTGCTACAATAGTGGTATATAATTGCTATACGAATTATCTGGTAAGGTTATTATGAAACTCCAGCGCCTATTCGCCATTCTGTCGCTCCTCTGCGAGCGAGACAAAGCCACTGCTCAGGAACTAGCCGATCGCTTTGAGGTGTCGAAGCGTACTATTTTGCGCGATATCGAGACACTGAACCAGGCGGGCATTCCTATCATCACTCGGACTGGCCGCGATGGTGGGCATGCCCTCATGCCACACTACACGCTTGATCGGCGAATTCTCTCCACTACCGACAAGCAGCATCTAGCAAGTGCACTGACATGCCTCCAGAGCATCGCCCGTCAATCATCAATCGCTACCTTGCACGCAAAGCTTCTCCCCGAAGATGACCAGTCTGCGATGCCGATGTATGCTATCAACTTTGCACCCTGGGCGGCGGAACACCCTGTTCAGCACAAGATTGAGCAATTGCAGCAGGCGATCGAGGAGCAATACTGCATGCAGATGTGCTACATTGGCTATGATGGCCAGACAGAGCGGGTGATCGAGCCACATCAGCTGGTATTTCGGCAAGCGAGCTGGTATGTGTGGGCGTTTTGCCAGCTGCGCCAGGATTTTCGTCTCTTCAAGTTGCGACGCATCATTCGCCTCTCACCGCGAGAGGAGAGCTTCTCACCCAGGCCTTACCCAGACGCCTCTACTGGTGACAACTACTCGAGCAACGTTGTCTTCTCGCGCCAGCCAATCGCTGGCTACACGCGCGTAGAGCTCCGCTATGCTGCGCACGATGCGCTGGCGGTAGCGGAGGTGCTTGACGGATCATTTCTCGATGTCAACCATGCTCATGTTACCTTTTATACGCCGCAGCTCGCAATCGCTTGCGAAGCAATCTGCCACCTCCCGCCCAGTGTCATCGTCGACGAGCCAGCGCAGCTCCGCGCGATGGTAGCGCAGCGCCGAAGCGTAGAGTAAGCTCAAAAAGCACAAAAAACATTCAATACTGACACACTGCTGTCGTCATTTGTGGCATATACTTGAGAGACAATACACTAATCGGTATATCACAAGGAGGTACCTCATGATCGATCATTTTGGCATTATCGTTAAAGATATTGAAGCAAGCAAAGCCTTTTATGAGGCGGTATTGGCGCCACTGGGCTATGCCAAGACAATTGACGAATCATATGGCGTGGGCTTTAGCAATCCAGACCGGACGCAGCATACCGGGATATTTTGGCTTGGGCAAGGCGAGCCATCATCGCCACTACACTTTGCTTTTGCTGCACCGTCGCGGGCAGCAGTTGATGCATTCTATGCGGCTGGCCTAGCAGCAGGAGCACAGGACAATGGCGCACCAGGCGTGCGGGCAATCTATCATCCAGACTATTATGGTGCTTTCCTTATCGACCCAAACGGGCATAACATTGAGGCAGTGTGTCACGCTGCTGCATAGGGGTAGCCCTACCCTATTGGTGGGTGATGGGGTACCTATGCGGAGGTCATTTTCTCGATAAATAGTAGCAAAGCACGGTAGTTTGACCTCTCCGCGAGTAGCGATGCTTCGGCCACTGCCAAAAGCAAAGAAGCTCGTATAAATTATTGAGCTTCTTATGCTTCCACAGGCTTGTAATATAGCGTAACTATACCTCTTGCAAGGCATGAGCTTACGGCAGAAGTATTGCTACATCACCACGCTTACTGTGCTTGTTCATGGTTTTTCGCAGTATCTTCGCATCAAAGGTCATATCTGCCTTAGCCCGCTTGCCAAGGAGCAGGTGCTGTGCCATCGCCCAGGCAGCCAGCTCACCAATACGCCGTGCGCGCACTACCTCTGAGCTACGCCGCTCGTTGACTGCACCTCTCTCCGTAGCATCATCTGGCCGAAAAAGTGCGAGGACATTCACTACTCCGTCTTCTTCGCCTTCGCCCATCCAGCCACGCATCTCACCCGTTATGCCAGGTAGCGCTGCCGTTGTAAATCCATAGTCTGATACGATACCTCGATCAAGAAAATCCTTGTAACTCCCCTGCGTCGTATGGACGGTATCCACCACTAGGCGCTGCTCGGGCCCTTCACCTTCTAGACGTATGTCAGTTGCCAGGCTAACTGGTGCAGTATGTGTACCGTCGTAGCGCTTGATCGATGGTGGAATAACAGAATCAGTATGAATCCGTACGTGATTTGGTATTGGTATTGAACTTTTTTCAAATAATTTCATAATGTCCCTTATCATATATGATATATTGACAATTTGCAAGTCATGTTACCTCTGTTTTTACCAATACCCTATAGGCCATACCCTATATAGACTCATAGGTTGATTTAATGGAATTATACCCAAGCAAGACACAGTTAACATCTTGCTATGACTATCACCTAAAGATTGTGCTATAGCCTACTACCCATATGGGTGAGGGGGTATATTTTGCATAAGAAATTGACAATCAGCCCGCATTCTTTAGCGTATCGAGACCCCTTATGTTCTCTTCCCTGTCACTTTATCTGGTAAGTATAGGGTGTGTATTACTAGCCGGCTTTTGTCTAGCAATACAGTAGCCATATCGACTATTAACAGCTCGAAGGGAGTTATTGAATACAGGTTATAAAAAACTGAGCGTAAGTCTACTGCCGATACCGCTGCACAAACTGGCGCAGAATTTTGATTGGCTCGGTGACGGTTTGCTGGCGGGCATTGGCGATGAGAGTATCGGCTTCGTCCGGAGCACAGTAGCCAGCGTGGCGATAGATATCGATACGCAGAGCAAGGCTCTCCGGGTCGAGCTCGGGATGAAACTGCGTGGCATACACATTGCGCCCCACTCGCAGCATCTGCACGCAACTGCGCGAGCGCGCTAAGACAGTACAGGCAGCCGGTGGCTCAAGCACCCCTTCTTTGTGCCCAACGAAGCCGTCGAAGGTAGTGGGTAAGCTAGCGAGGAGTGGGTCATCCCTAGCTGCTGGCGTGAGGGTGATCGGCACGGCACCAATTGCCTCACCATACGCAAAGCTCGGCGTACCACCCAGCGCCGACACCAGCGCGCCAACCCCCAGGCAGGCACCAAGAAATGGCACATCATGGGTAATAATCTCGCGCAGGAGCGGCATCATCACAGCTTCGAACTGGCGCTGCTCGGCGGGCTTCTTGGCCGGAGCATAGGCAAAGTTGGCCGGGCCACCACCCATCAGCACGCCGCTGTAGGCGCTGAGCGGCTGCGTGGGGCGCTGCCCTGCCTCGATGCGCACTCGCTCAAGATCGGTTGGCGCAAGACCACCAAAATGCAAGAATGCCTGATATTCGTTATCCGACGCCTCATCCTCTGGGCGCGACTGCAGCAGTACAAATGGTTTCGTCATACCCCTTAGTGTAGCATGGCATGGCGATAGCTAATACCCCCTGCAGACACGTGCTATGGGGTGTGGGGTATTACTGTGCGGTATTACCTGGATAGACATAATCCTTGAAGAAGTCTGCGTCAAAGTCGCTATCGATCCACAGCTCTAGCCAGCCAAGGAAGTCCTGGCGCTCGCAGCATGGGCCAGCCCCTACGTCGCAGAAGTTCCATACTTCGCCAGCCCATTTGCCAGAGGTGATAAGCTGGTAAGTATCGCCACAGCCTTGGTCGAGGAGCAGCACACCTTCATTACCCAGCCGCTCCTCAAATGCTTTGTTCGTAAGCAGTGCCTCATCCTCTTCTTCCTCCCAGAGCCAGTAGTCATCAATCGTCACACTGCGCGAGAGGTCTTTCACCTCGGTATCAGCCAGTCGTTTGAGGCCATAGATAGAGATGCCACTGGGCTGCCGAATATCTTGGCAACCATCGCCTACCTGCTGGAGGAAGAGTCGATAGGCCTCGGGCAGGCGCGTGTTGCAGGCGGTCTCAAAGGCGGTAATGTCTGCTTCGCTGAGTGTTGGACCCATCACGACGCCCTTTTCGGCTAGCTTGGCTTTGAGGCGCGCGATGATGGCGGGATAGTCAGCGGGGCTATGGATGGGCATAATTTCTCCTTATATTTTTCTCATCGTACCATGTATAGTGCTGCCTCGCAAATGCGTGCTCACACCAAAAGAGCTGCTCCAATGTGCAGAGCAGCCCTCGTAGCTATCAAGAGGTGGAGGGTTATTTATCCATCTTGCCTTTTACATAGCCCTTAGTCTCATGAGCTTTGTTCTCGAGGTCGTTCGCCTTGTCTTTTACAGTATCGACGGCGTTTTGCGCAGCGTCTTTAGCCTTCTCAGCCACTTCTTCGGCTTTGTCTTGTACGTCATCAGCTACTTTTTGAGCTTTGGCTTTGATGTCATCAGTAAGTCCCATGTGAGATCCTCCATGGTTAGTGTTAGTACAGTTCTATTATAGCAATGTTGGGCGATAATAGCTATATACCCAATAAGCAAAAGGGGTGGCCGTTATAGCTTCAAGCCCCTGTTCTACAGGTCATATATCTGTTGCTGACGGTGACTCTCGGTAAAACGCAGTGATTCATAGACGCCACAAATTCTCATATTTTACTGGCGTGTAACACCTGATACATAGCAGCCTCTATGCCACTCTAGCAAGGAGCGTAATGGCCGAGATTATCACGAGAAATATCGCGCTTCTCACACCCCTATTGATACACCGAGCTCGGCCTATTTGCTCGCCGCATCGCTCGGGCCGTTCAGATACTCCTCAGCATCATGGATAAGGAAGAGGCTTACGTCGTCGCGGGTTTTGCCAGCCTTGTGGAAGGGCGTGCTGATAACGTGGATGAGGATGATCATATACACCAAGACAAAGCTGATCAGCCCCACCACCGTCAGGCTGGCGACAAATGGGTCGATGTTGGTAATAAGCAAGAGACCAAGCAATGCCACCACAATAGAGCGCGCCAAGATAGATGCCGAGGGAATAAAGCGGATCCGCTGAATGTAATCGACCCGATGGCGGTGGCGAAGCAGCACCGTCTGCTGCTGCTTGAGCTTGACGATGAAGTTGGGTGGCACATTGCCCTGCTCCATCGTGGCAAAATACGGCGTTAAGCCTCGGATGTCCTGCCGGGCATCGTAGGCCGAGTGACGCACATCGCTCGAAAACCCCTGGGCTACAGCATACAGCTGGCGGCGAAAGCCATCGAGATCAAACACCGGATAGCTCTGATGAATTGCCGCGGCGTCATCATACATATCCTCCAGTAGCGCCGCAAACTCCGCCGGGATCCGCTCCGACTCTTTGTAGTCTGCGATCGTAGCCGAGAGCAAAAAACCAATCACAAAGGTCACGCTGGATATGACGCTATTGTGCAATGAGCTCTGCTCAATCGGCTCCCACCCCAGGCGGTGCAGGACGAACTTCACGCTCACCACCACTGTCGCCACTGCCAGCGCCTGCCAAAAAATCCGCAGGAGCTTACCCTGTTGCTTGATCTGTTTTATCTGCTTGATAGGTCGATTCATAATTTTTCTATTATACCGTATGAAGCGCAGAAGACAATTGTCCTGCCTTGTTGTGTATACAATCGACTAGGTTTAGCCATATCGCTGGATAGGAGATATGATATACCCACACCCCTACTCCCCCTATAGGCTACCCCTATGGCGCGGTGCAAGCTCATCCACCGAGGCAACATCGCGCAGCCACGGGAAATGCCGCAGTAGCACCGCTGATTGCACAAGCTCCTGCCAGGAGATCGCGCGAGTGGTTATCCGCTCGCCTGCATCACAGCGCGGTGGCATGTGGCGCACGGGTTGCCGGGCCAATACCAGGTGGATGAACCACTCTATCTTTGGCTCGGGCTGCACCACCTCTAGCAGCTGCCAGTCGGCAAACTCCCATCCTGTCTCCTCGCGCAGTTCGCGCTGGGCTGCTGCGATGATGGTTGCATCCTCGGGGTCAACCCGCCCCGCTGGCAGGTGGCCACGCCGCACGATGCCGCCTGGCTGTTCTTCATCGTTTACGAGCACCTTGCCTGCGTCATCGACCGCAATGATGAATACTGTGTCAGGTCGGCGTACCATTTCGAAGGTTGCTACTGAGCCATCATACAGCCGCTGTGGCCACTGGTAAACGCGAAATATCTCGCCCACAAAGACACACTGTGCCTCGGGCGGAATCATCCGAGCATGGGGTGGAATGGTGCATTGTGTCATGATGGTATTATAGCATTGTTCACGTTTCCACGCATTTTTCACTACACATCATCTTCCAAAAAATTCGCTCCCGCACCCCATATCTGCTACAATAATCCTTATGCATAATGATATCGAAACAATCCTCTTTACCAAAGATGACATTGCGCGTGCTGTGGCGCGCCTGGGTGAGCAGCTGAGCCAGGAATATGCCGATAAAAACCCGCTGGTGGTGGGTATTTTGCGCGGGGCAGCGCCCTTTATGATCGACCTGGTGCGGGCGATGGATTGCATGCTGGAAATCGACTTTATGGATGTCTCGAGCTATGGCGATGAGCTTACCTCGACTGGCAATGTGCGTATCTTAAAGGACCTCGATACAGACGTGGCTGGCCGACATGTGCTGCTAGTAGAAGACATCGTGGATACAGGCCACACCGCCCAGGCGCTGTTTGAACTCTTTGCGGGGCGCCACACCGCCAGTACCAAGCTCTGCACCCTGCTAGATAAACCCGAGCGCCGCACAGTGGATGTGCAGGCAGACTACATCGGCATCCCTACCCCCAATGAATTCGTGGTGGGCTACGGCCTAGACTACCGCCAGCACTACCGCAACCTACCGTACATTGCTGTGCTGAAGCCTGGGGTGTATCAGTAAGAGTGCTCTTCGTTATATTGGGCGGCCACTACGGTCGATGCCTGTCGTGTCGACCTTGCTCTGCCAGTCTTTGGGTGTAAGGAGTGGTGTATTAGGCTCTTCGAGTAATAAGTATGCCAATACTTGAAACTTCTCTGGCATGGAAATCAATGAGATAGTCTATAGAAACATGACATCAAAAAATGGCGCGTTCTGCAAACGCGCCATGGATGCTTACGTCTCGGTGACGTGTACCACGTGATACACGTCACTCACTACACTGAGCAAGGCATAAGACTGACTCCACAGACACCACATGTGGTGCCCACTTAGTATATATCAAGTAAGCTGATCAATCAACCAGTCGGTATGGCTCTCGTGAATGAATTCACCTTTTGCAATACGGAGTCGCGCCAATGGGAGATTGTGCAGCACCCGACCAAGATACACTGGCCGCATATACGTCACAAAAACAAGGCGGGTAATAAAGTGCGCCATACGCAATCCATAGTTAGTTTGCGGCTCAACCGTGTCAATCACAAGTGTATGCTGGTACCCGTGCTCACGCGCCTGCTGCTGTATATAGCGCTGCATCTGGCGCGCCGTTGCCGCCTTGATCGTCTTGTTGCTCACAACGATACGCACATCCTCATGACACTGCACCAGTGTATCGAGCAGCAATCGACGCAGCAGCACCTGCCGCATATGGATACGTGCTGCTTTATTGCGCATTCGCGTCTCTTTTTTGTCACGCTTCATCACAACATACGTGATAGAGTGATCATCCCGAGCTGGTAGGCTTTTCGTAATATACTGCTCAATATGTTCTTTAACGTACCAATCGACAAGAAATGACCCCGGTTTGTATCGTCGCAAAACGTGGCCGTTTACCCGCCGGATCAGATTCTTCATCCGCTTGAGCGCTTTCTCGTCGTCGATCATCAGCGCTGCCATGACAAAGTAGGGCTTATGGCAGCCCAAGTCCAACGTACCAGATTCGTGGATATAGATTGTTTTCATCTCGTATAGTCCCTGTTTGGTTTTATTCTTATAATAATACAAAGCAGCCACATGTGCAAACCCACTCCTGGCACTCTATGTTGCCATTAATCAAGAAAACTCAACAACCCCACACTATGATAGCGTGGGGTTGCTTGTGCGTGCTGCGGGGCGTGGGTTAGTTGTTAAATGTCGCGGCAATGTTGGTCGAGCCCGTTGTGGTGCCGTCTGGGTTGTTGATCCAGTTACTTACGGTCATGGCGCCGTAGTTTGCCGAAATATGGCGCAGCTCGTTTGGCTTATAGCCTGGTGCCCACTGTACTTCGTCGATATCGTTCATGGTGCGGTCAGATACATCCATCCGAATACTGCCCTCATCTTGTGGCTTGGTCGTGACACGGCGTGAGGCATGGAACCACTCTAGTGCTGGCTGTGCCTTGGCACGCTTGTCCCACCAGTGTTGGCCAGGCTGGTTGATCTTGGTGCCGCGGCGTGGCAACGTCCAGTACCAGCTGGATGCCCACACAGCCTTGTTGTTCTTATCGTATACGACTATATTACGGTCGCTCTGGAAGGCCAGGCGTATGCCCTTGCCTTGGGTGTTGGATGACCACTGGGCAGCGCCAGTGTGGCTATAGAGTACCAGGTTGCCGTCCTTTTGGAAGGTGAGGATGAGCTCGCGGCCGCCCGTCGTCTTGCCGCTGCTCAAGCAGAAGTTCCCTGGCGCAAAGTTGACTGTTTTGCTCCCCCAGACAAAGCGCCCGCTGTTGGCAAATGCTTCGTTGGATGCCCAGTCGTACACCTCTGTGCCGGCCACCACCCAGCCGTGCTGCTGGCGGAAGCTGTTGGTTGCGTCGGCACTACGGTCCTCTGGGTAGCCCTCGGGCATCTTCCAGTAGGCATATGCATTGGCCGCCTTGACTTGGCCTACCACTGCACTACACGCTGCACGTGCTGTACTCAGCTCTTGCTCGGTCGCATGGGCTGGTGCACCACCCAGGCACACCATGGCCGCTGCCACTGCCACGCCTGCCAGCGAATAGTTAATTAACTTCGTCATACACCCTCCTTTGTGTTAGGTTGTTGTGCCTCTAGTATACCCCACTATCTTCTGTTGTAATAGCCCAAAAGACCACCCCTTATTACCCCATCTCTGTAGCGGTGTAAAAACCACATCGTGCTGTAGAAATCGCGTGGATAACTGCCCACACTGCGAGAATATACAGTGCTCTCTCGCCCTGGCAAAAATATGCATTATGCAGCGAGTCTTGCAAGATTATGGGCCTAACCCCTTGCAAAAAACTAACCATAAGCGTTATAATCATAGCCATAACGTTTTTAGACAAAAACAGGGGGGACAAAACGGTGATAAAAAAAGCAATTATTGTGCTTGCGGCACTTGGTAGTGTTGTGTTGCTTGCACTTCTCTATCATGGCACAACACATGCTGACCAATGGGGTATGGTGTGGCACGACGAGTTTACTGGCTCGGCTGTGTCTGGCGAGTGGGATATACTGAAGCAAAATACTGACAACTTACGCAATACCCACCTCGCCTACAGCCCAAATAATCTTAAGGTTGCCAACAGCCATCTCGAGATCACCACGCAGCGCCACTGCGTGAGCAATTTGAACGAGCCGCTCACCAGTGCCAACATGAGTGAGCAGCCCTGCCCCAGCGGCACCACAACCCGCTACCTTAGTGGACGGGTCAAAAACAAGGGCAAGGTTGTGGACGGCACGAAGCCATTCCGAGCCGAGATTCGGGCGAAGTTTAATTGGAATGGCAAGCGTGGTACACGGCCATCGCTGTGGATGGTGAGTGGCAATACCCTGCAGAACTGCAACGACAACCCCAAGGCCAACGACCCATACGGTGAGCTAGACATCATCGAGTGGTATTCATCGACACCAAATTACGCGTGGTCGACCACCCATATGTCGTGCTACCACCACGGTGCCGATGCCAAATGGAAGACCGGCTGGCGGACGCGCGCCCTATCGCACAGTGGCGAGCACTATGCCGGTGCGCGGCCAGGCTCGTTTGCATACGAGTGGCACACCTGGGCAGTTGAGTATGATGGTACGACGGTCAAGTACTTTGTAGACGACCAACCCATCAAGGTATATCGCTACCATGTGAGCCCTACCGACGATGGCAATATCCTCCCCAGGACAGATGCCGAACCACTGACGAAGGTCGCCAGCCAAGAGAATATCAATGGTGCATTCCACCGCGGCTGGCAATTCATCCTCAACGACTATGTCGAGATTAGCAAAAACCTCAGCCCTATCGACCCATCCGATCCATTCCCTACCCAGACGATGCTGATCGACTATGTGCGTGTCTTCCAAAAGGGTGCGGGCACGCAGCCACCCGAGACGCCAGTGCCAGCAACCGGCACAAAATGGGCCAAGCATGATGCCGCGGGCGACCGCAAATGGTCGGCCCTCACTAGCTCAGCCGATGGGAGTAAGATTGCAGCTGCTGCCTGGGGTGGCACAATCCACACCTCGCAAGATGGTGGTGCAACGTGGACGGAGCAACCAAAGTCTGAGGTGCGCAACTGGGTAAGCATCGCAAGCTCGACTGATGGGAGTAAGCTTGCGGCACTCTACGATTGGGGTGGCTACATCATGACATCGCAAGACGGCGGTGCGACCTGGCACAAGCATGCGATGAGCGGGACGATCAACTGGATGTCGATCGCGAGCTCGGCTGATGGAAGCAAGCTCGTAGCCGTCGCTAAGGATCACACTATCTATACCTCACGTGATGGCGGTGCAACCTGGACAGAGCAGCCAAAGTCGGGCAGCCGCAAATGGCGCGCCGTCACAAGCTCGGCCGATGGCAACAAACTAGCCGCAGTCGTCGAAGGCGGTGCTATCTATACCTCCTCAGACGGCGGCAAGACCTGGACAGAACGCACCCAAGCTGGCAACCGCACCTGGACATCAATTGCCAGCTCGCCCGATGGCACAAAACTGGTCGCAACAGCCGCTGGTGGCTATATCTATACTTCGGCCGACGGTGGCGCGACGTGGACGGAGCACAGCGTGGACGGCCGACACAACTGGACAGCAGCAACCATCTCGGCCGATGGCAGCACCCTCGTTGCAACAGCTGGCGGTGGTGGCTACATCTATGTATCGACCGACGGCGGCGCAACGTGGGTAGCTCAGACGTCGCCTGGTGTGCCCAACTGGTCGGCCCTTGCCAGCTCGACCGATGGGAGCAAGCTGATAGCTGCTGCCTACGGTGGCATGATATATACCACCACTCCACCGGTAGATGATCGCACACTGGCCGCTGCCGAAGCTGCTGTGGCCCGAGCCGAAGCCAGCAAGAGCCCTGCAGATATTGCTGCTGCTCAAGCCCGCATTGCCACCGTCAAGGATGCACGCAAACAAGCCGCCCTCCAGGCTCGGCTTAACGCCATCACATCAGCCCCATCCACACCAACGCCCAAGCAGCCCACGCAGCCAAATCAGCCGACCAACTCGACTACAATCCCTCAGCCACACGGCGGTGCGGTATCGCTCGCTACGGCTGGCAAACCGTGCAGCCACATTGCCTCAGCCGAGCCGGCAACCGCCCCCGCACAGTACCAAGGCCGGGTTCTGCGCAACAGTGTTCGCTTCACCATCACCTGTGCTGGGCAGACCGCTCACACTGGCTACACCACTCATGTCGCACTGACACTCAGCACGCGCTATCGCGACCCAAGCCGCCTCACCGTGCTCAAACTTGCCAAAGGTGGCTCGGTCATCGAAGACATCACAGGCCGGATCAACTTTGGCACAAACCCCAGCGGCACACGCACAACAATCGCTTACGACGTAACCGACGGTGGCTTTGGCGACGAAGACGGCGCTGCGAACGGTACGATCCTCGACCCCATCGCCATCTACGAAGATACATCGCACACCGGCTCTACCAGCAACTCATCGCGGCCTAGTGGCCTCCTTGCCAACACTGGCGACAGCCTCTTCCCCACCGCCCTCGCTGCAATTGCACTGGGCAGCGGCGGGGTGTGGATGCTCCGCAGGCGGCGCTCGTAGCACACTACTACCCCGCACAGGTACACCTCGGCTTGGATACTATGCTATCCAAGCCGATTTCTTTTGCCTCCTCGCGTGTATTAGTCTGTGTATGCAAGCTTGCCGGTATGAGCGAAATTCGCATTGGTTGGCCGTGTACGGCTGGCGCTCTAGCCGCCCCAACGCTGCTTTAGGCAAGGATAAGAGCAAGCTATGTGATATTTATTTCCCCTCCAGCCCAAACTGCCCTCAATAGGCGCAGTGCTATTCGTTGGCTCGATGCGATCGCTCACGCCGCCGTTGATGTGCTCACAAGGCTGGTGCACTAGTGATCGTTACCAAGATACGCCGCGCAGGAAGCAAGCTCCATCGGTTGCCATCATCTCTAGCACCTAGCATCACCGTGCAACGCAAAGGCCGCGCCAACACAGCAGCAAACCCGCCCACTCTTCCTCAAGAGCCCCTAGTGGCGCGCTAGTGCTGGCATTCTACCTGCGTAAGGTATTTACCTTGCTGCTTATGCTCAAGCACGGCTATGCTATATCGCCGCTACGTCAGTACCTGAGCCGCTCAATATAATATAATTACTCTAATACAGGCCACACTCTACCCTGCCAACCAAAAAAGAGAAAGGCATACCATATGCCTTTCTCTTGGGTATAGAGACGCTGCAGTGCAGTGCTCTAGTTCTTGCGGCTCTTGACGAACCAGAAGCTTCCGGCGCCAAGACCACTGGCCGCGAGGGCAGCGACGAGCCATACGCTGTCACCGGTGTCGGCGAGAGCTGGCTCTTCGTGCTTAGCAGGAGCGGCAGGCTGTGCTGCGGGTGCAGCTGCCGGTGCCGGATTTGCCTGTGCAGGTTCTGCTACAGGTGCTGGCTCTGCGGCTGGTGCAGGCTCTGTTGCTGGCTCAGCAGGTGCTGGAGCAGCTGGAGTTGCTGGCGCAGGTGCAGCAGGTGTAGGCGCAGGTGTAGCTGGTGCTGGAGTGGCCGGAGCCGGAGTCGCAGGTGCGGGTGTAGCAGGCGCAGGATTTGCTGGGGCCGGAGTTGCAGGTGCTGGATTTGCCGGAGCTGGGGTTGCTGGCGCAGGTGTCGCAGGTGCGGGCGTGGCCGGAGCAGGTGTAGCGGGCGCGGGAGTTGCAGGTGCTGGTGTAGCAGGTGGATTGGCTGGAGCTGGTGCGGCAGGTGTAGGCTGTACAACTGGCTTGTCCTTAGCTGTTGCTGTGTTAATGTTGCCACCGTTGAGTGCTGCAGCGAGGCGTGCCCCGTCATCCGACATAACAATAGCCGACCACGCACCGGTAGCAGCGCTATCATTTTCCATCCAGGTGACACCACCATCGTCTGAGGTGTAGACCTTACCACCGTTGACTGTCGCGGCAAGCTTCATACCATCGGCTGAGCTAGCGATCGATGTCCACTTCTGTGGGGTTGATGCAGCTTGCTCTTTCCAGGTGACGCCACCATCTGTCGAGGTATGAATCTTACCACCGTTGACTGTAGCAGCGAGCTTCATGCCATCGGCTGAGCTAGCGATCGATGTCCACTTCTGAGTGCCAGCGGCTGCTTGCTCTGTCCAGGTGACACCGCTGTCTGTTGAGGTGTAGACAACGCCGTCGGCAACAGTCGCAGCAAGCTTGGTGCCGTCAGCCGAGCCGGCGATCGATGTCCACTTCTTCGCACCTGGGTTGGCTTGCTCTTTCCAGCTTGCGCCAGAGTTGGTGGAGGTAAATACCCCACGGTTGGTTGCCACAGCGGCGAGCTTGGTGCCATCGGCCGAGCTAGTAACAGACACCCAGTCACCAGCAGCTCCTGGAAGACCATTTTTCGTCCAGGTAGCACCTGAGTCATTCGAAGTGTACATGTAGCCACCCCATTGGTAAAAGGCAGCGATCTTGCTACCATCAGCCGAGCTAGCAAGAGCCGTCCACTTTTGCGGAGTGGTAAGGCCAGTTATTGGTCGTTCTGTCCAGGTGACACCGCTGTCTGTTGAGGTGTAGACATTCCCGACATTCACTGCTGCGACGAGCTTGGTGCCGTCTGCCGAGCCAGCCATTGCCGACCAGTTCTTTGCACCAGAGCCAGCTTGGTCCTTCCAGGCTACCTCTTGGGCAGCACGTGTAGGCTGGGCAAACAATGCCACCATGGCAGCTACCGCCACCAGGCACCCAGCCTGAGATACACGCGTCAGTGTTCTCCATTTATTATGTTTTGCTTGCCTGAGTTCCCTCATGCAATAACCCTCCTTTTTGTTGTGAAACACAACACCTTAAATATAACGTTCGCATTATATCATTATTACGCTTATGGTAACAAGAGGGTAATTGGGCCTGAAATAAACAAGCCTTCTGCCCTAGACCCCAGGAATTCACCATCGTTATCTGTATGTAGAAAATACATCACTCTGTGGAAATATTGTGGAGAAGTATACTATATTTCCTCAGTATTTTCTTGCAACCACTGTGCGATGTGCACGATATCCCAATGATCGGTGGCAATCTGCACTGCTATATTCTCAAGTTCTTGGGGTGCCGCTCGCAACCAGACATCATTGCGTAATAAAAATACTCCAGTTAGTGTTACTGCAGTCCGTTTATTCCCATCTATAAACGGATGGTCAGCGATGCAATGACGGAGATACACTGCTGCTTTTTTATGCACCGATCCATAGAGCTCACGACCAAACAACACTGCCTGTGGTGTAACGACGAGTGACGCAAGTGCCTTCGCGTCGCGCAGACCATGCGAGCCACCATAGTCCGCAATCACCCAATAATGTAATGCTTGAATCTCATCCGTCGTTAGATAGCGCATCATCGGTCAGCCAAATTCTTCAGCGTTTCACCATACTGCTGCGTGAATGTTTCGTAGTCACGCCGCACTTGGTCAGTTGCTGGTTGCACTGGTGCATGAGCAGAACTCACCGTATCAACCACAATGCGCACTTCATCCCCCTCCTGCCAGCCAAGCGCCCGCAGCTGCTTAGCCGGCAGCGTCACGCCACGGCTCGAGCCGATTTTGATGATCTTTTGGATTGTGGTAATCGTCATAGGCTCATTATAACAAAATTGGAATAAGCATGTCACGCGACAATTAATCGTGTCGATCTCGTGCTATATACTTAATGTGTGGTTGATCTGAGTATTACCAGCAATCCCTCAATATGGCGAAGCTTTACCGCTTGAATACGACGAGTTACATGCATGATTTTATTATACCTCTAGAGTAGTAGTTTAGCGGAATCGACCCTCCTGGATGAGACAGTCCACTTATGCTCGCTCCGTGACAGATGCAAAAGCAGTGCTTATATAGCAAGCCACAAATACTACCAGCCACGCCACAAGCGAGACAACGCCTACTGCTGAGCTAGCCAACAGTGAGCTCCCACCAACGACCAGAAGTAGCATAACTTGCGAGAAGCCATTAAACGTCCCGTGCAGCACCGCAGCAAGCCACACACTTCGGGTTCGTTCAACGACAAAACCAAGCACAAGCGACATCACCACACAAAATCCAATGAACAACACCGACCCCGGAAGCGCGTTCGCTGTGCCATAGTTATACCCTAGGGCAATCAGTGGAATATGCCACAGCCCCCACAGCACGCCAATCGTCGCATATTTCTTGCAAAATGGCCGTCCAGCAAATGCCTGCGCGAGGTAACCACGCCACATGATCTCTTCCGCCATCGCAAAGATCGCATTTACCGTTAGCCCAGCCATCAATGCACCAAAGATACCAAGTGGCAGCATGGCAAGCGGTGTTGGTGGCATATTCATCGCGCTGGTATCGACCAATGTGCCGATGAGCTTCTCAAGGTTGTGCACCAAGTGTCCATTAGTCGTTGCCAGGTGCCCAAAAGTATCTGGCCACAGCCAGCCAAGAACCGCAACGGAGCCTATCATCAATACTGCCCAAGCCAAGAACAGCCCAGCGACCAATGCATACTTCTTCACGGTGATGTATCTCAATGATAACAACGCACGAAACGGCACTGGTATGCCAAGCATCAATCGACTCAGTAAGAGTGTATACAATGGCACCGGCATATACAAAACTGCGATATACGCCAAGCGCAATGCTAATGCTACCGGCGGCGCGCTGCTGCTTGTCGCAGCTATAACCGCCCAGTAGCCGCCTCCGGCGAGTGCCGTCACGAGAAAGAGGGTGATGAGTACTTTGTTGCGATGCTCTTTTTTAATGAGAGGGAGTGAATTAGATGTTTTTTCTGTCGTGTTACTCATCTGTATACACCTAGCCTTTTGTGATTTTGTTCGTATGAGGTAGATTATACCACTCTGAAGCTTTTCTCGCTATTTACTTATATAGATAATTGTCCACCATAACTAGATTAGCTCATTTGCTTTATTCTTCTATCGTCGTTACAATAGAGCTACTAAGACGAAAAGGTTCCGAACGGTTAATTGCCTAAGGACCCTTTTTCTATTTAGTGCCGGACAGCTAACTTACTGCCTCAAGCTATACAACCGCCATCTCCTCCCCCATCGCCTGCACCTGCCACTGGCGTTCGTGGGTGATAGCGGCCCTATCGCTGGGATAAAGGAGATTGATGACCTTAATAGCGTAGTCACTAGCCACCATGGCGTGCTCTGGCATGTGGCCAGTGCCGATGGCTTGGCCCACCACGCGCAGCACCGCCGTGGTGAGCTCATCTGGCGCTTGGCGGGCTAGCTTGTGCACCGCAAAGCCAGCCTGGCGCACATCGTGCATACGGGCCGCTCCGGCCTGCCACTGGCGGTTGACGGCAAAACCGGCGGTAATGGCCGGGTTGTGCGGGTCATTGTAGCCCGCCGTCTCCATAATGTGCGCTGCCAGCCGCAAGGCATAGCGGCACAGCGCCACCTGGCTGGCGCCCTCGTACAAGGCATCAAGCGCCACCCGGCCTGCGCTATCGTCGTTGATTGTGATTTTTACGCGTGTTGACATAAACTACCCACGAGGTGACTCAGACAGGCACCGCGTGGCATGACGAAAGCCGATCCGCCTATCGCCCTCTTTGATACCTTGGAGCAACAGCGTGACACAACCGTTGTTACCCCATAGAACATATGGAGCATATAGAGACTGCTCTGGTGCTTTGCAGTATGTTCCATAGACCTGATAGCTCGGCGGCTGCGACTCTCCTTCGATAATCCGACTCAGCTCAGCAGTCAGAGCTTCTGCGATGGTTTGGCTGTCGTAACCATACCGCTTATAGAGATTCGGGTCTTTGTCGAGCGGAGATTGATCCTGCCCTTCTGCAGCTACTATATCAAGACTTTTGGTGTGCACTTGATCGGAGCTCTGCTTAAGCTTACGCAGCGAAGGAATCGGAATCCCTTCAATTCCGACAATACCAGGAATAGACACGGACAGTTTTGGATCGATCTCGTCGTTCTCTTTCGATGACTGCTGACCGTTCCAACCTATGAGCGCAGTCGCCATCTGTGATAGCGCCTGCTCGACCGACGGCTCGGGCTCTTTTATCTCTACCCAATCTAGCTTGTGAACTTTTTGGTAACTCATCCCTCGAAACCGCGGCTCTTGCCTGCCAACAATAACACTCGCCGTGCAGGGGATGCCATCAGGGCTATAAAAAACCGCTGTGCCTTCGGGAATTGTATTAAATTTCGGCCACACATCATGGGATAGACTCCTGCGGACATGTAAGCCATATATCGTTCGCTTCATATCGTGTGTTGTATCAATTTGCTGCCGCAATGGGTTGTTCTCGATACTATCATCTTCCGTCGCCCGTCGAAAGGCTTGCTCCCACAGCTTGCGACTGAGATTATATGGTGTCACGACAACACGCGGGTTATCCTCACGCTCTTTGAGCTTTTCATATCGATGAGCCAGGCGCAAAAGTCCTCTTGCGGCACTCGTGCCAAGCGGCGCGCAGCTTTTTAGCCCCATCTCGTGATACGGTTGGCCCGTCGCATAGCTAATGATGCGAGACGTCGATCGCAGCGCCTGAAAGAAAGACTCGCTGAATTTTTGATACTCTTTCTTGTCGAATATCTCACTCTTCGCCTTCTCGACGAACGAGACTTCACCGCGCCGGTCTTGAAGTAACCCCTCTTGGAGCTTCTCTGTCGCCTCGAAAGACACGCCTTCTTTTGGGACGATAAGTCCTGTATATTCACCTGTTAGTGAGTATGTATACGGTTCCCAGCCATTCGGGATAGATTTCTCTCCGTTCATTGGTCGCTCCTTCTGTGTATAGTTCAATTACCGTTTTGTGTTTATTATATTGTGATATTATCGTTTCGGCAAGGGTGCTTAGATCTGAAGCTTGAAACCATGAGGTGTTTGCTTAAGAGCTCTTCTATGTGCCTATATAGACCTCATTTACTAGCTGCTTTGATATTTTCTGCGGTATCCCTTATCTTCCGAGATGCAACATTATTAACTTCTTCTAATTTTTTCTTATAGGCATCTAGTAGTTTCTTATATTTACTGTTGGGGTTCTCTTCGATTCCTAGTATGTATTCTAAGCGTACTATTACCCTTCTAAAACTACACTATCTCTTGTCCTATTCGTTGCATGATCGCTTTATTTATAATAACTTTGATCGTATTATTCACATTAACAATACTCACGCGTGAGAAAAAATCTATAGGGCCCATCTCTAGACATAACTTACCAATAAATTCATCCGCGAAAGACGAAGATATAATATTGATGTTAGTAAAATCTAACTCGATGCTTGGTGCTCCCAAGAGATAATTTACTACTTCATTACGCATTTTTATTCCAGATTGTCGTGTACCAAACCCAGATTTATACCCAGATAGCGGATACTTAATTTGATCACCATGAGTATTTAAGACACTATATGTTTTTATTGAATCTGGTTTATGACCTCCCAAAACGTCTGTTAGATCTATAGGCTTCGAATAGTCAAAGGTAAAATCAACTACTGTACCTCCTTTACTCTCATTTAGATATGGATAACCAACAAAGTTAGCTTTCTTATCAACATAGAACATAGAACATAAAACCACTACTACCTAGTCTTAGACGGCCTTCAGTTTTAGCAGCTATTTCATGAAGACCCCATAGACCATTCCCTTGGCCAATGCTAGGATCACGCGTACACCCTTCTCTTAGGGCCATCTCTAGAGCATCTTTCGGGCTTCGAGGAAAGCTCATTGCAGACTCTAAAAAACTCTTATATATCCCCCTACCAGCATCGGCAACGCAAAATGCAACAGTTTTATTGGATGAATGTACTTGCCCCATAACAAATCCCGCCTCGGTATTTGAGTGCTGTATGACATTATCCATCACCTCATTCAAACACCACTCCAACCAATTAAGGAAATCAGACGAAGGAAACGTATCTTCCTGATATATGTCGTCCATGTATTTAGTTACTATTTTGCTTACATCATCAGATGACTCAAAACACCAAACTTTATTAAGCGCTCGTGGGTAATTATCTATCTTCTCAGCTACTAAGGGTTCGATTAAACCAGTATGCTCTATATTAACTACGTCATCACCTTCTATTCTAAAAGAGACATTGGTTTCGTGATTCTTCATATTATCAATAAAAGCGGCCATCGGAACTATAAGATTTGGGTAGTGTGCCTTTTCGTTAGGTTGTAGATTTGAAAAATCTATAATAACCTCTTCAAAGCCCTGTCTGCGAGCATCAACAGCACAACAAATAAAATCATATACCGCATATGCATAATTTAATCTTTCTGGATATATGCGATCTTTATCACGATTAATATATCTGTCATGGTTTGGGACGCGCCGGTTCTGTTTCCCTTTTTTATAATTAAATGTCTTCACAATTCTACCCATAATAATTTTTAAATATTCACTCGTCTCTGCTCCGTGGTGTTGCGATCGCGCACGGTCACCGTGCCGTCCTCCAGCGTCTGGAAGTCGATCACCACGCAGTACGGTGTGCCGATTTCGTCTTGGCGGCGGTAGCGTTTGCCGATGTTGCCGTTGTCGTCCCACATTACCCGGCCGGGGTTGGCTTTAGCGAGCTGGGCGTAGACATCGCGGGCTTTTTCCACTAGTTCTGGTTTATTCTTCAGTAGCGGCGACACGGCAAATTTGACTGGCGCCAAGTGTTCTGGCAACGCCAAGTACACCCGCTTTTCACCGTTTTGCTCGTCCTCACGGTACGCACCCGACAACACCGCCATCAGCGCCCGCTCGACGCCAAACGACGGCTCGATGACGTGCGGAACAAATTTTGTGTTCGTTCCCTTGACGGTGTACTCCATACTCTTGCCGCTGGCGCGCTGGATGTTCATCAGGTCAAAATCGGTGCGATAAGCGATGCCCATCAATTCCTCACGGCCAATCGGATAATCGTACTCGATGTCAATCGTCTTTTTGCTATAGTGCGCTCGATCCTCGGCCGGCACATCCAGCTCGTGAATGTGCTCTGGTTTCAAGCCCAGTTCCGCCAAAAACGCATGCGTCGTCGCCAGCAATTCATCAAACGCCTCCTGCCAATGCTCAGGGTCGACAAAATATTCAATCTCCATCTGCTCAAACTCCCGAGAGCGGAAGACGAAGTCGCGCGGCGCAATTTCATTACGAAACGCCTTGCCCTGCTGAGCGATACCAAACGGCAAATTAGGATAGAAACTATCGACGACGTTTTTGAAATTGGTGAAGATACCTTGGGCGGTTTCCGGACGGAGGTAAGAAATACTGTCCTCGCCCTCAGTCGCACCAACGTGTGTTTTGAACATCATATTAAACGTCCGCGATTTGCTCAGCGGATTGCCATCAGGACTTTTAATCCCCTTTTCAATAATCGCCGCATCCATCTGCTCCATGGTCATGCCATCCGCGTCAACGCCATTGTCCTTGAGAATATGATCGGTGCGATAGCGGCGGTGATTGACCGTGTCTTCGCACAGCGGATCGACAAACGTATCGACATGCCCACTCGCCTTCCACACCTTCTGATTCATCAAAATCGCCGCATCGACGCCATACATGTCATCACGCTCGTCGACGAATCTGCGCCACCACAGGTTCATAATATTGCGTTTGAGCGCCACGCCTAGCGGGCCATAATCCCACGTACCGCTCAGGCCGCCATAGACATCCGACCCCTGATAGATAAAGCCGCGGCGCTTACACAGGCTGATAATTGCTTCCATTGTTACATTACTCGTTGCGCTACTCACACGCGTCCTTTCTCCGCGTTGGCAACGCGGCAGCTTCATGATTGGTTCTTTGGTATTATTATAGCATTTTCCTGAAGTGGGGTGTGTCTTATGGCCAAGCACGGCATTGATACCTCCATCTCAATAATCTCACGCTCTACCCCCAAGCAACTTACCGAACAAGAAAATATATGGAGGCCAGCGATCAAACAGACGGAAGAGTGCTATGCATAATCTGGCCGGAACATTTTCGGTGCAGTGAGTTGCTAGGGGGTGGCAGAGAGAATCTTACAATCCAAGCTATAGTATTACACTCCAGCATGCTGCCGTGCCACCAGCCAGCATTCGGGCAGGATGGCTAGCACGCCACCGACCTGTGCTACCACTGTGGGTGGGCGCGTTGCCAGCAGGCGGAGCAGCTTGATGTGCGCTGCGGCGATGTCGCCTTGGTCGCTCAGGCGCAGGCCGCGCTCCGACCCGTCATACATATACCGTCGCTCGGGCTGGAGCGGCTGGCCTACAACGTCGCGCAGTAGGTTAAGCTCATAACCCTGCAGCGCTGCATAGTGGATGGCCAGCCAGGCTTGGGTGAGCATGATGGGCACGCTGGGCTGGTCGAGCCCCTCATATACCAAGCGCAGCACCTCATACCAGGCTGGCTCGTCTAGCATGCGGCTGGCCTGCGCTACCAGCTGGATGGCGGCATAGCCAGCTTGTAGGCGGTCATAATCGGCCACGATTGTCTGATAATACTTCGTCAGGCGGGCCTGCGTTAGCACGCCCAGCTCACTGCGCCCCTGACGGATAACGACATCGCTGATCGCAAAGAGTTCAACCGCCCCAGCCAGCCGACTCTTCTCGCGCCGGACACCCTTGGCGATTACTGCCCGCTGCCCCTCTGGCGTGAGCAATTGCAGGACGCGGTCAGCCTCGCCATAGTTGGTGCGGCGCAGGACGATCGCTGTGGTGCGCTGCATACTCATGTCACTACCTCGCCTGGGATATACCTGCCTAGTACGTTTTTCACATCGCTTGGGCGCATTGTTGTTTTGTCTAGCAAAGCAACGACGCCGTAGGGCGCAAGATCGGTTAGCGTCATGTCACTCGCATTATTACTACAGATGATAATGGGGATGCGCGCTGTGTCGCTATACGATTGCAGCTCATGAAGCAGCACCAGGCCATTACCCCCGGGCATGAACATATCGAGGATGATCACTGCTGGGAGCGCCTCGTCGAGCGCTGCCATACCAGCCAGCACATCGGCCGCATAGACAGGCACCATACCAGCCCGCCGCACTGCCGCAAGCTGCAGCTCAGCAAACCATTGGTCATCGTCGATGACCAACACCCGCGGCGGCGATTGCGTCATAATAACCTCTGTTGATACACCGCCTGAAGATCGATGTAGAAGGTCGCACCATCGCGGTGCCGCACTGCCCCAATCTGCGCCTCCATCGCGCTGGCAAATTGCCCTGCAATGTAGAGCCCCAGGCCGCTGCTGCCTGGCCGGCTGTGCAGTGGCTGCGCGCTGACGCCAAGGCGTTGCTCCAGTTGCTGCCAGAGCGATGGCGGAATGGCTGGGCCATAGTCGCGCACCGCTAGGCGGATTACCTGGCCGCCAGCTCGCCGGGAGAGTCGCACTACCACGGGTGCATCGCCTTCGCCACTGTAGTGAAGTGCGTTGTCGGCGAAGTTGCACAGGACGCGCCGCAGGAGGTCGCGGTTGCCAAGACCCACCACTGCCCGCCGCGGCACACGTACCGTCAGGCGACGCCCCTTGGCTGCGTAGAGTGGCTGGAGCTCGGCCACGACGTCGCGCGCCACCAACGCCAGATTGAGCGGCTCGATGCCAAATAGCTCCTCGTGCAGACGGGTGGATTGCGTCAGGTCGGTGGTGAGGCGCAAGGCCCGCTCGCTGGTTAGTGCCATCCGCCGGGCTAGCTCGGCCACCTCGACGGGCGACAGCCCTCCAGCCTCCAAGCTCAGCGCCAATTGCCGTAGCAGCGCCAGTGGCGACTTGAGGTCGTGTGCCGCCGCAACAAAGAGCGACGCCTCCCCCCAGGAAGCGCCGCTCATCATAACCGCATTCCCCTCCGTGCTCATACCAGCTGCATTGTAGCACAGATCGTCGCAATGTTCTATATTTATTCGTTAAATTTAATGGTTTTTATCAGGGCTTCGTAGTCGTTATTAAATACGTCGGCATCCGTCCGCACCGTGAGCGTCCGGTCGCGCATCTTGATTACTACTGCGGTGCCACGGATATCTTTGCTAAAGTTCCCCTCCAGGCGCGTGCCTGTCAGGCCTTTGTCGTTGCTCCAGGCGCTCGACTTCAACTCACCTTTTTTGATTTGGCTGTCGTAGTCGGCCACCGCTTTGTCGTAGATCTTCTGCTCAATGCTAATCCGAATGGCAATCTTCTGCGTGTCTGTCACTGGTGGCACGACGCGGGGGTTGAGGTACGCCTCGTATGTCTTGCCGCCGCCCTCGCTCACATCGGTGGCTTGGTAGGCGCTCCAGGTCTTGGGATAATCGAAGGTCAGGCGGCCATAGTCATCTGGCCCAACGAACTGCAGCATGGGCTGCTTCTCGCGCTCGGCAAATTTCTTCTCGTCTTCGTCTGCTTGCGTCTTTTTGGCCTCAGCTTGCGCTGCGGTAATCTTGCTATCGAGGTTGCTCTTGGCCTCGGTGTAGTTGGTATAAGCCCAGGCCGAAAACCCACCAAAGAGCACCACCAGCAGGGCTAGCCCAATAATGGCAAAGGTGCTGCCACTAAGAAAACTTCGTCGTTTGTAAGATTGCTTCGTCATATCCCTATTATACTTATGCCTGGGGCGATAGACAAGAGCGGGATGCTATTTGTGCTGTTCTGCTCGCACTTGATACAGCTTATGCGCGCCTTGCTCGCGCACTGGTGTCCAGCCAGGCACGGCAAAGGCGTAGGAGATAAACCATAGGTCTGCGCCAAGGCGGGTGGCTTGCTGCTGCACATGGGCAGCCATCCGAGCGATGTCGCGCGAGTCGCCAAAAGTGTAGACCACTGTGGTGCCAGTTGGAAAGTTCGTGCGGTAGAGGTTACCACACACCACCATCGCTTTGGTATCGCCGCGCAAACGCCAGCGCGAGAGCAAGACGAGGAGCGGGTTGAGCTCCACGCCAAAGGCTCGTGCCCCCTGCTGGCGGGCAATCTTTAAGACAACACCATCGCCTGAGCCCATATCCACCAAGCAATCCTCCGGCCCGAGGCTATAGAGCTGGGTCAGCGCCCGTTGTACATCGCGGCGGTGCGATGGCACATAGGGCGCGCCCGTTAGCGCCATAGCGCAAAACAGTAGGATGATGACCAGCAGTGCCCACCACATCATCAGGCGGCTGCGTCCTCTGTGATGATAGTTACCTTATTTTTGATCTCTCTCAAGCGCTGGTCGATCTGCTCGGCAACGCGTGCTGCCTGTTGGTAGCGCTCTACCGCCGCCTCGAGCTCAAACTCATCACTGTCAAACCACGCCAAGATCTCCTCCAGCTGCTCCATTTGCTCACGTAGTGAACGGTTATCTGCATTGCTCTGCTGGCCAGACTGCGGCGCTGATGGGCTTACTGGTGTATTATTGGTGGGCTGGCTATAATCCGGCGTAATTCCCTCTGCTGCAAGAGCCATTGCCAGCTGGTCATCATCACTGAGGGTGGTGCGCTTGGCCCGAGGAGCTGATGACGTGCGCCGAGTGCTGGCATTGGGCGTGGTAGTTGTTTTAGCTGGTTTTGGTGGTTGTTTTGCGTTCGACATGGGTTACCTCCGCTGTTATCATATCGCTATACCGCTCAATGGTGATTGTCTGGCCGACGGTGGCCTGGCCGCGCACCAGGGCGTAGCCACGCGCTAGGGTTGCTGCAGGGTTATACAGCCGAAGCCGGGCCTGCAGCGCTGCGCATTGCTGCTCGAGCGCCTGCTGCCGCCTGGCCAGCTTCACTCGAGCCTCGGCCAGCTGATGCTGCACCGCTACTTGCTCATCATCTGCTGTGGCAATAATCGTTCGCTTCATTGCCTGCAACTGTTCGGCTAGCCGCGTTCGCACTGCTGTGGCATCAGGCGTGATGAGCTGAGCAGCGTTAGTTGGCGTCACAGCCCGGACGTCGGCGGCGAGATCGGCTAGTGTTTCATCGGTGTCGTGCCCCACCCCAACCACTGTTGGCACGCGGCTTGCAGCGATCGCCCGCACCAGCGCTTCGTCGTTAAAGACTTGCAAATCATCGGCGCTGCCACCACCACGTACAATCGCCAGTACCTGCGGCACGGTTGCACGGCGGTTACAGCGCTCAATGGCGCGGATGATCCGATCGGCCGCGCCAGCACCCTGGACTGGCACTGCGTAGACATCGACCTGCATACCGCCCCAGCGCTGGCCGATGATCGTCATAAAATCAGCATAGCCTGCCGCCTGGGGGCTGCTCACCACGGCAATGTGCTCGGGCCACTCGGGTACTGGTCGCTTGCGCTCTGGAGCAAAGAGTCCTTCTGCACTCAGGCGCTGGCGTAGCAGCTCGAAGTTTTTCTTAATGCTCCCCTGCCCAACTGGTCGCACCTGCTGCACGGTCAGGCTGAATTTGCCGCGCGCTGTAAGCTTCGGCACGGCTTGCACTGCTACCTGCATGCCATCTTCTAGCGCCACCCGGAGCTGCCACACCATCATAAAGCAGCTCACGCTGCCTGTCTCGTCCTTGAGGTCAAAAAAGACAAACTTCCCCTGGCGCACTGCCATACTAGCCACCTCGCCCTCGACCGTTAGTACCGGAAATGCTCCCTCCAGTACCTGGCTCGCACAGGCGAGGAAGTCGCTAACGCTCAGCGGTGGGAGGTTTGTCGCGTCCATAGCGCATGATGGTTAGTTGATAAAATGCATAGCCAAACACCAGTGTGGTAACGATGGCAATCACGCGGTAGAGCATCGTTCCAGCGATGGCTTGACCCTGGCTCACGCCTGAAAGCGCCAAGATCCCCACCATGACCGCCTCATACGCACCAGCTCCACCAGGGGTAGCAACGACCACTGCCATGGTCGTGGCCACGCCGTAGGCGATGAGAATTGATGCAGGATTAACCGATACCCCCAGCGATTGGAAGGTCATCCAGAAGGGCAAGATCTCCATAATTGTAAAGATAATACTCCAGACAAAGGGCTGCCACAGCAGCTTCTTGTCCCGCCGCAGCTCGAGAAAATCGGTGTGGAGGTCGTCGCAGTAACGCCGCACCGCAACTTCGTCCATCACTGGCTTTGTGCGCCGCAAGATGCGCCGTGCGAAGCCGTTGACTGTCAGTGTGATCTGATGCGCCGCCTTGTGTAGCCGCTGCTGGCTCGTCAGCAAATATACTCCCAGTAGCGTGATCATCGTCAGGCAAAATACCAGCCCTCCACTCATTAGAATAATCCAGCGGTTCACGCCGCTATCGATCGTCACTATTACCACCGCCACTGCAAGGAACAGTACCACTGCCACAAAGCCCATGACATAGCGCACCATTTGGGCCATTGTCGCACGCCCTGTCGAGACACCGTATTTGCGTAAGCGCCAGTTGGCGTATGATATACCGCTCAGGCCACCACTGGGGAAAGCGTGGTTGACGAAAT
This sequence comes from uncultured Candidatus Saccharibacteria bacterium, assembly GCA_963529005.1. Classification (GTDB taxonomy): domain Bacteria; phylum Patescibacteriota; class Saccharimonadia; order Saccharimonadales; family Saccharimonadaceae; genus Saccharimonas. Next base: position 6,076 of record CAURWY010000002.1, on the reverse strand, counting down.
TTAGCTCCAGCGACAAGCGCATCAGGGCAAAGGGGCTCACGTCGCGCACGAAGCCCTTTTGCCGCAGATATGAGAAGATCATCTCACCTGCCGCCAAGTACCCCAACGCCGCCACCGGAAAGACGGCAATCAAGACCCATATATTGACCTGCTGCAGCAAATGCCACGCCTGGAGAAGTTCGTGCCGCGACAAGAATAGAATCAAGGCGATCAGCACAAATGTCATAATACTCAGCCAGGTGCGGAAGGACAGCTGTTTTATTTTTTTGATATATTTCTGCATAGCTACGGTATATTATACCACGAGGTTAACTGCAGCTAATCAAGCATACTCGCCGGGCACGCAATCGTCGCCTCATAAGCCGTCCACTCGTCGTACTCGGTGTCGTACAACCAGTCTTTCGTCGCTTCATAGAATGCTCTATCGGTGCCAAATGGGTCATCAACCGTTGGAACATGCTGGTATTTGGCAAGCTTTGCTTCAACAAATGCTGTTATCTCGACGAAATCAAGCTGAGGCATAACCAGTGGTTTAACTGGGTCACCATCAAAATACTCTGCACCAGCAGGGTCATCCAAGAATGACTGAGAACACACAGTGAGGATATAGCGCCCTGGCTCGGTCGTGCCAACACCGACATCCTGATTAGGGGAGACGTCCATCTTCTCACGGACTGACTTATCGCGCGGTGCGATACAGACACCAACCTCAATCGCCCACGGGCAGCGCGCATCACCAAATGACAGATAGGGGCTCTTCGGGTTGTTGGGCTGATGAATCCATGGCCAATCAATCTCCCACCCCTTACCGACAAAACGCCTGTCATCATAGGTGAGAAGGCGAGCTATTGTATAATATGATGTCATAGGCGTATGATATGCCTCCTTATCGATTCTGTCAATTCTCGGCTGATTGCCCATTCCCTCCATTCTCACCCGCTTTTGCGCTATACTAGGCATATGTATATTGCAATTCTTGGCCGGCAGCCGGCCCTGGGCGTGGCGGAGCTGGAGTGTTTGTATGGCGCAGCGGCGGTGCGTTGGTTTGGTGCGCAGGCCGCTACTATTACCTCTGATGTTTTCGCCTTTGAGCGCCTAGGCGGCAGCCAAAAGGCGGGCCGGGTGGTGTTAGAGCTGCGCGGTACCTGGCTGGCGGTGAGCCGGCAGATCGTCCGCCACTATAGCGCGCAGTGGCAGGGCGCGCCGCACAAGATCACGCTGGGCATGAGTGCCTATGGCTTCTCTGCCACCGCCCGCGAGGTGCAAAAGACTGGCCTTATCCTTAAGACAAAATTGCGCGCAACTGGCACGAGCCTGCGCCTTATTCCTAATGCCGCTCCAGCGCTCAATACTGCTACGAGCCATCATAACAAGCTTGGTCGCTCGCCCCACCACATCGAGCTGCTAGTGGTGCGAGCTCAGGATGGGCGCGTCATTGTGGCGGAGAGTGTTGGCGCGCAAAACATCTCTGCCCTGGCCGCACGCGACCAAGCTCGCCCGCGCACTGATGCCTTCGTCGGTATGCTGCCGCCCAAGCTCGCCCGCATGATGGTTAATATGGCTGGGCCATTGGTGCAACCTTCGCCTACTACCGAGCACTCAGCGCCGCGCCCCGTGCTGCTCGATCCATTCTGCGGCACTGGTACCGTCTTGCAAGAGGCGCTCCTCCTAGGCTACGATGTGTGCGGCAGCGACCTAAACCCTAAGATGGTCAGCTATACCAGCGAGAATCTCGCCTGGCTGCAGCGCCGCTCTGCTGAGGCTACTCCTGGCGCGGTGCAAGACGTTACTCAGGCTGATGCCACTACTCATCAGTGGGCAGACGCCCAGCGGCTCAGCACCGTCGTCTGCGAGACATACCTTGGCCAGCCCTTCTCTGCCCCACCTGCCCCTGCTAAGCTCAGTGCTGTGCGTACCACGTGCAACCATATCATCAGCCATTTTCTCACTAATCTTCACCCCCAGCTGAGCCCTGGCACGCCACTGGTCATCGCCGTGCCTGCTTGGCGCGGCAGCGACGGGCAGTTTACTCACCTGCCACTCATCACTCAGCTCGAGCACCTGGGCTACCAGCGCCGCCTACTCCGGCACGTTCGCCCTGCCGACCTCTGTTATTACCGTGAGAACCAGATAGTAGCGCGGGAGTTGTTGGTGATGGAAGTAGCGAGATAATCTTAGCAAAATCTTATTCTCATCATCCAGCGACACATACATCTCCCCATTACAATGCCAGCAACCGAGCAAAGCAAAGAACCTCAGCACGGTATAGCTGAGGTTCTTTATATCGCCCTAGTAGCAAGTATTATTGGCGGTTGTTTTTCTCCATATCCATTGCGTAGGCGGTTGTCCCCACCTGTTGCCGAGCAACATCAAGATCATGAAGGTTAATGCCACGTAGAGACTTCACTACAGCATTCAAACGACGCACAACACTTACTGGTACGTTGCCGCCTTTAATGATACTCTCTAACTCATTTGCTGCAGTAACCAACACCTCTGGAGCGTTGCGGAGTGTCCCTTCTGCGCTCCAAAGGGCTTCTCTGTGTGGATCTGCCCGTATTCCTTCTGCTACCTGAGGAGCTGGTGCTTCGTGAGCGTTCATCCCACCATGAAGCGCTGCACGTATGTCCTCTGGAGTTGGTGGCGCAGCTGGCGCTGTCGGTTTACGAGGATCAGCTACTTCTCTTAGGCTTGCTCGAAGCGCACCTGCAGCAGACGCACGATCGCCTTGTGGAGTGCCGCCCTCCCCTTGCTCTGATACATCAACATATCGAAGCGCCTCAAGCTGTGCCAAACCTGCCTCAGTGTCCGAGCTGCCACTCGGCCCGCTGCCCGGATACGGCCACTCACCCTGTGCTCCGGGCTTATCATATCGTCCTGCCATCATCACTCCTTTTTTATATCATTATTGCAATCTATAGTATAGCTAATTATACCACCATAGCGCCAGATGGCCAATATCTGCCTGGCTGGAGCGGCCGCCGCACAGCGAGACGTTGCTATTCAACCCACACCGCTTGACTTCGCCCACGCCCTCACGTATAATCGTATAGATTGTTTATATTAGCTAAAGGAGTGATATGTCAAAAGTCAAAGCAGGTGGCTCAAGCAAGAACGTCCACAATAACGCTGGGGCGCGCCTTGGCGTCAAGCGCTTCGGTGGCCAGCAGGTCAACGCTGGTGAGGTCCTCGTCCGCCAGACAGGCGCTACGAAGATCGCCGGCCCTGGCACATACATGAGCCGCAACTACACCATCCACGCCGCTCACAGTGGTGTTGTCAGCTTCAAGAAGGTCAAGAAGTCTACCTTCACTGGCAAGACCCAGCCACGCACCCAGGTGTGTGTCAGGGCAGCGTAAGTGTTTTATAGCACACATACAAAACCACCTTACAACTGAGGTGGTTTTCTTGTTTTCGATAATAAGTCCAGCACGTTTGGTGCGTATTACCAATAAGTATCTATGCTTGTATTATTCAGCAATAACACGCTTTGTCCTAAAAGATAGCCGAACCAGCCCCTTATTACTCTGCGCGTCCGAGTACCCGCTCCACCAGTAGGCTATTATCCACCTCTCCACTCGCTTTTGCTGCCACGCTCCCTACTAATTGGCGCGCACTATCTCTACTAAGGCACTCGTGTGTATCGTCTTCTTGGGCGGGCAACACCTCTGTTTGTTGCTCTTGGCTGCTGGTAGTCGCATGAGTGGTATCAGTAGCGGGCTGCAGCCTACCATCCTTTATCATCACGCCATAGGCTTTTTGTAGGTATGCATTAGTGAAGTCAATGTTCTGCTCTTGTAGCACTGCGAGCGGTACACATTTCTCGAGCTTGTCAATGTTGCTTCGGTGGACTGGTTTCGTCATCCGCACTAGCGCCACGTCATTTTCGTCAATAATCATCTCTGTATCAATCCATCCTTCATCGAGCTTGCCACTGCTGCGCAGTACATTCCATAGATACTGCGGCACATTTTCGTGCTTGGGAATAATATGTGTATCGGGATGGATTGCACGCTCTTTTGGCGTGCCATCCATTGTAATTGGCTGCGTCAAGAGGTGCTCGGGCTGTCGTGGTGGGAGTGATGCCGAATATTTTTCCGTCATCTTTTTATGGTACCACGAAATAATGCTGAGGAGAAATCACTCAGAAGCAAGAGCTTGCTGCACGCTTTGTTCGACAGTCCTCTAGCCTCTGTTATTCTTGGCTCATGCCCAGGTGATACTTAATACGGGTCACGACGTCACCGATCATCACTTGCGACTTGACGAGGTAGTCATCCACTCCTAGCTGCTTAGCCCGCTCTTTGTCCTTGGGTTGGCTTAGCGCCGTCAGCATGATAACGCGGACGTTGGTAGTGTCTGGGGTGTTACGCAAGATATCGAGCACGTCGAAGCCACTAATCTTAGGGATCATCACATCAAGCAAGATGAGATCAGGCCGAACATCGACCACCGCCGAGAGCGCATCTTCGCCATTGTGCACTTCACTCACTGCAAAGCCCTCCAGTTCCAGCCGCGAGCGATACACTGCCAGCAGCGCGGTGTCGTCTTCTACCAAGAGAATTTTCTTTCGTCTGTCCATATGCCTTTATGGTAGCGTAGATACGAGGCAAATACAATACTTTTGGCGAACAATCGTTTGCATTTTGTTTGGTATATGTCTACTCTGCGAACTTTTGCAGTGCGCTATCGAGCTGTGGGTCGCGGCCAGCGTTGCGATCATCGGTGCTCATTTTAACCTCAGTATCTGGCGCAATGCCGCCTTGCGAGATATTGCGGCCATTTGGGGTATACCAACGCGCCACGGTAATCTTGAGCTTACGGCCGTCAGGTAGATCAAACAACTGCTGCACGGTGCCCTTGCCGAAGGTCTTTTCGCCGAGTAATGTCGCTGCTTTGTGGTCGTGCAATGCCCCCGCTACGATCTCGCTAGCACTGGCGCTATTGCCATTGACGAGGACAGTTGTCTTGATCCCCTTGAGCAGTGCTTGGCCACTACTGTGCACCGTGTCTCGCACAACGTCGCCAGACTTCTCCACTACGACGACTTTGTTCTCAAGCCACAGGCTTGCGACCTCGCGAGCAGCCGTTACATAGCCGCCACCGTTGTCGCGTAGGTCGAGCACCACAGCCCGCACCCCCTGCTGGACGAACTGCTCTGCCGCTTGGCGCGCAAGTCGGCCAGTTTGGTCATCAAATCGGGTAATAGTGAGGATACCCACACCGTCGCGAATCTGGCTACGCACACTGGCGTCACTCACCTTGGCCCGGACAATAGTGTATTCTTCGGTCGATTCCTCGCGCTGCATCACGAGCTTGACGGTTGTACCAGCCTCGCCCCGCACTTTGCTGGCCACTACCTCAGAGTTCTGCCCTTCCACCGATTGGCCATTAATACTGCGGAAGATATCGCCGGCCCGCAGTCCTGCTTTGGCTGCTGGTGAGTCTTCGATGACGCGCACCACTGTTGCGTGGTTACCCCGCGATGCGATCTCCACGCCAATACCGCTCACTTCGCCATTAAGGCTGCGGTCGAACTGCTCGGTCTCTTGCTTGTCCATGTAGGTAGTGTAAGGGTCGCCAGTAGCTGCAGCTAGGCCACGGTTGGCGCCATCGATCAGCTTCGTATCGTCCAATTTACCATCATATTCTGCTTTGAGCTTGCGATAGGTCTGCTGCACACTACTCAGGTCAATGCTATCGGCTGACACTTTGAGGCCAAAGACTGGCGCAATCGCCGCATAGAGCTTGTCGGCGTACATCCCTGCCACAAAGCCAGCCCCCAGTAGCAGCACCGCCACGAGCAAGGCCGTTAGCTGCGAGATAGTCAGCTTTTTTGGTTCATCATAGTCATATTTCGAGCGGCTCGCGCTCGCCGTGTCACTCTGTACCATACTATGGTATTATACTACGCCAAGCGACGCGGCAAAAGAGTACGAAGATAACCATTGACCTACCGCTCTATTCTATCCTTCACATTCAGTTATTTCTTTTATATCTATCTTCATATATTCTCCTTTTCTATCTCTATGCATCTCTTTCTCTATATTTCTCTATCTCTATCTATATCTATATC